>NZ_JBHWWF010000035.1:0-86604 GCF_042736455.1 Streptomyces sp. NPDC060064 | reverse complement strand
GCGGAAATTCAGCCCCGCCGGCGATTGAGGACACGCCCGAAGGGCGTCCCCACCCAAGGAGAACCCACCGGTGACCACCACCCCCCGCGTCAGCGCGGCCGGCGCCGCCATAGGCACCGCCGCCGCTCTCCTCGCGGCGCTCATATCCGCCGGGCCGGCCGCCGGCGCGCCCAGACCCCCCGCCCCGCCCTCCGACCGCGCGCTCGCCGCCACGCCCGCGCGGCATGACCTGACGCGGGAGCAGTTCTACTTCGTCCTGCCCGACCGGTTCGCCAACGGCGATACGGCCAACGACCGCGGCGGACTCGACGGCGGCCGCCTCGAAACCGGATACGACCCCACCGACAAGGGCTTCTACCAGGGCGGCGACCTCAAGGGCCTGACGAGCAAGCTCGACTACATCAAGGGCCTCGGCACCACCGCCATCTGGATGGCGCCCATCTTCAAGAACCGGCCCGTCCAGGGCACCGGCAAGGACGTGTCCGCCGGGTATCACGGGTACTGGATCACCGACTTCACCCAGGTCGACCCGCACTTCGGCACCAACGCCGACCTCGAGAAGCTGATCGACAAGGCCCACGCCAAGGGCATGAAGGTCTTCTTCGACGTCATCACCAACCACACCGCCGACACCGTCGACTACGCCGAGAAGAAGTACGGCTACCGCCCCAAGGGCGCCTATCCGTACCTGGACAGGAGCGGCCGCCCGTTCGACGACCGGGCCGGGATCGGGAAGGTCGACGCCGGCTCCTTCCCGTACACGCCCAAGGTCAGCGGGAAGAAGGTGCCCGCCTGGCTCAACGACCCGACGATGTACCACAACCGCGGTGACTCGACCTTCGCGGGCGAGAGCTCCGAGTACGGAGACTTCTCCGGCCTCGACGACCTGTGGACCGAGCGTCCCGAGGTCGTCAAGGGCATGGAGGAGATCTACGAGAAGTGGGTCCGCGACTTCGACATCGACGGCTTCCGTATCGACACCGTCAAGCACGTCGACATGGACTTCTGGACCCAGTGGGCCACCGCGCTCGACGCATACGCCGCCAAGCGCGGCCGGGACGACTTCTTCATGTTCGGCGAGATCTTCGCCGGGGACACGGCGATCACCTCGCCGTACGTCACGCGTGGCCGGCTCGACGCCACGCTCGACTTCCCCTTCCAGAGCGCGGCCCGCGCCTACGCCTCGCAGGGCGCGTCCGCCGACCAGCTCGCCGGCGTCTTCGGGAACGACTACCGCTACACCAGCGACAAGGCCAACGCCTATGAGCAGGTGACCTTCCTCGGCAACCACGACATGGGCCGCATCGGCACCTTCCTCAAGCAGGACAACCCGAAGGCCGACGACACAGAGCTGCTGAAGCGGGCGCGGCTGGCCAACGAGCTGATGTTCCTCTCCCGCGGCAATCCGGTGATCTACTACGGCGACGAGCAGGGCTTCACCGGCGCGGGCGGCGACAAGGACGCCCGCCAGAGCCTCTTCGCCTCCAGGACCGCGGACTATCTGGACGACGACCAACTGGGCACGGACCGTACGCACGCGTCCGACGCGTACGACACCTCACATCCCGTCTACCGGTCGATCGCCGCGCTCTCGAAGCTCACCAAGGAGCACCCGGCGCTGCGCGACGGCGTCCAGACGGAGCGGTACGCCAAGGACTCGGTGTACGCCTTCTCCCGCACCGACGCCAAGGCGCGCACCGGGCCCATCGAGTATCTCGTCGCCGTCAACAACGCGGACAGCGCGAAGACCGTGACCATCCCCGCGGACGCCACGGACTTCCGTGCGCTGTACGGCGGTTCGGGCGCGGTGCACGCCGTCGACGGGAAGATCACCGTCACCGTGCCGGCGCTGTCCTCCGTCGTGCTCCAGGCCGCGAAGCCGCTCGCCGCGCCCGCCGCCAAGCCCACGCTCACCCTCAAGGCCCCGGCCGCCGGAGCCACCGGCACCGTCGAGATCGCTGCCGACGTGAACGGCGGAGGTCTCAACCGCGTCGTCTTCGCCGCCCAGGCGGGCAACGGCAAGTGGCGCACCCTCGGCTCGGCCGACCACGCCCCGTACAAGGTCACTCAGTACGTCGATGTGGCGGCCGGAACCCCCCTGCGCTACAAGGCAGTTGTGGTGGACAGCGCGGGACGTACGGCCAGTGACCGGGCGGAGACGACCGCCGGCCAGGCACCGCCGCCCGAGAAGCCGGTGGCCGTCGAGCGCGACTACGCGGTCGTCCACTACCAGCGGCCCGACGGCGACTACGACGGCTGGCAGCTCAGGACAGGCACCCAGCAGACCGCCTTCACCGGCCGTGACGCGTACGGCGCCTTCGCCTGGGTCAAGCTCGCCGAGGGCGCCACGACCGTCCCGTACACCGTCGAGAGGAACGGCACCGCGGACGGCCCGCAACGCACCGTCGAACTGGCCCGCACCGGCCAGGTGTGGATCGCCCAGGGCAAGGAAGGCCAGTCGGACACCGCGCCCGACGGCGCCTACCCGCCGCAGGACAGGACGAAGGCCGTCCTCCACTACAACCGCGCCGACGGCGACTACGACGGCTGGGGTCTGCACACCTGGACCGGCGCGGCATCGCCCACAGACTGGTCCAAGCCGCTCCAGCCGGTGAAGAAGGACGCGTACGGAGTGACCTTCGAGGTGCCACTCGCCGCCGGCGCGACCTCGCTCAGCTACATCCTCCACAAGGGCGACCAGAAGGACCTGCCGACCGACCAGTCCCTGGACCTCGCGACGTACACGAACGAGGTCTGGCTGCTGGCCGGGCAGCCGAAGTATCTGCTGCCGCAGACCGGCGGCGCGCCCTCACTCGACCTCGCCAGGGCCGAGGCCCAGTGGATCGACCGGAGCACCGTGGTCTGGAAGGTGAAGGCGACCGACGCCACCAGCCAGCAGCTGGTGTACGCGGCGGACGGCGGCATCACCGTCAAGGACGGTGCACTGTCCGACGAAGGCCGGTGGCTGCGTCTCACCTCCGCCACGCTGAGCGACGCGCAGAAGGCTAAGTATCCGCACCTCAAGGACTATCCGGCGTTCACCGTCGACACCCGCGACCGGGACCGGGTCCGGCAGTCGCTGCGCGGCCAGCTCATCGCCACCCAGCGCGCGGCCAACGGCGCGCTGCTCGCCGCCACCGGCGTCCAGACGGCCGGGATCCTCGACGACCTGTACGCGGGCAAGGCCACCGAGGCAGCCCTGGGACCGGTCTTCGACCGCGGCCGCCCCACCCTCTCCCTCTGGGCTCCCACCGCCCACTCCGTCTCACTCGAACTCGACGGCAGAACGGTCGCCATGCGACGGGACGACGCGAGCGGTGTCTGGTCCGTCACCGGCCCCAAGGGCTGGTCCGGAAAGCAGTACAGATACGCGGTGAAGGTCTGGGCGCCCAGCGTCCAGAAGCTCGTCACCAACAAGGTCACCGACCCGTACTCCACCGCCCTGACCACCGACTCGGCACGGAGCCTGGTCATCGACCTCGCCGACCCGAAGCTCGCCCCGGCAGGCTGGACAGGTCTCAGGAAGCCGGCCGCGACACCGCTGCGCGACGCGCAGATCCAGGAGCTCCACATCCGCGACTTCTCGGTCGCGGACCGCACATCGAAGCACCCGGGGCAGTATCTGGCCTTCACCGACCGTGACTCGCAGGGCATGAAGCATCTGCGCGCGCTCGCCGCCTCCGGTACCTCCTACGTCCACCTCCTGCCGGCCTTCGACATCGGCACCATCCCGGAGAAGAAGTCCGACCAGTCCGTGCCCGACTGCGATCTGTCGGTGTACGCGCCGGACTCCGACAAGCAGCAGGCCTGCATCGCGAAGGCCGCCGCGAAGGACGCGTACAACTGGGGCTACGACCCGCTGCACTACACCGTCCCGGAGGGTTCGTACGCCTCCGATCCGGAAGGCACCCGGCGCACGGTCGAGTTCCGGCGGATGGTGCAGTCCCTGAACTCCAGCGGCCTGCGCACCGTCATGGACGTCGTCTACAACCACACCGTGGCGAGCGGACAGGCCGACAAGTCCGTGCTCGACAAGATCGTGCCGGGCTACTACCAGCGGCTGCTCGCCGACGGCACCGTCGCCACCTCCACCTGCTGCGCGAACACCGCGCCCGAGAACGCCATGATGGGCAAGCTCGTCGTCGACTCGGTCGTCACCTGGGCGAAGGAGTACAAGGTCGACGGCTTCCGCTTCGACCTGATGGGCCACCATCCGAAGGCCAATATCCTCGCGGTGCGCAAGGCGCTCGACGAGCTGACGCCCGCGCGCGACGGCGTGGACGGAAAGAAGATCATCCTCTACGGCGAGGGCTGGAACTTCGGGGAGATCGCGGACGATGCGCGCTTCGTCCAGGCCACCCAGAAGAACATGGCGGGCACGGGGGTGGCGACCTTCTCCGACCGGGCCCGTGACGCGGTGCGCGGCGGCGGGCCCTTCGACGAGGACCCGGGCGTGCAGGGCTTCGCCTCCGGCCTCTACACCGACCCCAACTCCTCGGCGGCGAACGGCACTCCGGCCGAGCAGAAGGCCCGGCTGCTGCACTACCAGGACCTGATCAAGGTGGGTCTGACGGGCAATCTCGCCGCGTACTCCTTCACCGACAGCTCCGGCCGCAGCGTCAAGGGCTCCGAGGTCGACTACAACGGCGCCCCGGCCGGATACGCCGCCGCTCCCGGCGACGCCCTCGCCTACGCGGACGCACACGACAACGAGTCGCTGTACGACGCGCTCGCCTTCAAGCTCCCGCCCACCACCTCACCGGCGGACCGGGCCCGTATGCAGGTGCTGGCGATGGCGACCGCGGCCCTCTCCCAGGGACCGGCGCTCTCGCAGGCCGGGACGGACCTGCTCCGTTCCAAGTCGCTGGACCGCAATGCGTACGACAGCGGTGACTGGTTCAACGCGATCCACTGGGACTGCCGGGACGGCAACGGCTTCGGCCGCGGGCTGCCGCCGGAGGCCGACAACAAGACCAAGTGGCCGTACGCCAAGCCGCTGTTGACGTCGATCACGGTCGGCTGCCCACAGATCACCGGCGCCTCGGCCGCCTACCGGGACCTGCTCACCATCCGTACCACCGAGAAGGCCTTCAGCCTGGGCACGGCGGGTGAGGTGCAGTCCGCGGTCTCCTTCCCGCTCTCCGGCAAGGACGAGACCCCGGGCGTGATCACGATGCGCGTCGGCGATCTGGTCGTGCTCTTCAACGCCACACCGGAGCGGCAGACGCAACGGGTCACGGCGCTGGCCGGGAAGGCGTACGCGCTCCATCCGGTACAGGTCGCGGGCGCGGACCTTATCACCAAGTCTGCTTCGTACGAGGGGAGTTCTGGAAGCTTCACCGTACCGGCGCGTAGCGTCGCCGTCTTCGCCCGCAGTTGACCGAAGCGGGTTAGCGTGGTGGGCCGACTACGGGGCGGGGTGTCCTCGGTCCGAGGAGATGCGCGACATGACCCAACCCGACGGCGCCACTGTGCTGGTCGTCGACGACCTCGAGGCCAATCGCTACGCCATGGGTGCGGTGCTGCGCCGGGCAGGCCACCGGGTCGTGTCCACCGCGAGCGCCGGCGACGCCCTGATCGAGCTCGATACGAGACTCAGGTCGGGTGCGTTGCCGGACGCCGCGCTGGTCGACATCGGCCTGCCCGACATGAACGGCTTCGAGCTCTGCCGCCGGATCAAGGCCCATCCGGTGATCGCCGCGATGCCGGTGGTGCACTTCAGCGCCGCGGCGATCACCCCGCGCGACCGCAGCCGCGGACTCGACGCGGGTGCCGACGCCTATCTGACGGTCCCGGTCGAACCGGAGGAGATCGAGGCGGTGATCAGGGCCGCGCTGCGCGGGGCCCGCTCCCGTCACGACGCCGAGGCGCAGGCGGGCCGGCTGACCCGGCTCGCCGCCGCGATCACGGAGCTGCACTGCGCGCACGGCCCGCAGGAACTGGCCGATCTCGCCGCCGCCGCGACCGCCTGGCTCACCGGCGGCCCGGCGGCGGCCTTCGTCTTCGGTGCCGAGGACACGCTGTACGCGGGCAGCCCGCGGCGCTGTGGCTCCCCGCCGGACTCCGGCGCCCGCACGGCCGTGGGCCAGCTGCTGCAGCGGTGCATGGCGGGCCGCTCGGGTGTACATCCCGTGATGGCGCCCGCGCCCCTGTGGCCGCCGGGATTCTTCGTCCCCGAGGTCCCCGGCGGCGCAGCCCTGTTGCTGGCCCGCAGCCGACCCGGTCAGCCGCCGGTCTGTCTGGCCCGCCCGGCCTACGCCCCCAACGACCCGGACACGGCACATCTGCTCGGCCGGCTCGCCCACGCCACCGCCCTCACCGCCGGGACACTGCGCACCGCCGCCGAGGAACGCCATGTGGCGCTGACCCTGCAACGCGGCTTCCTGCCCCAGCAGCCGCCCGCCCTGCCCGGCGCCGACCTCGCTCTGCGCTATGTGCCCGCCTCCCGGAACGCCGAGATCGGCGGGGACTTCTATGTCGCCCTCTCCACCCCCGCCGGACTGCTGGTCGGCGTCGGCGACGTGGTCGGCCACTCGCTGGACGCGGCGACCGTGATGGTCGAGCTGCGGCACGCCCTGCGCGCGTACGCGACCGACGAGAGCGACCCGGCCGTGCTGCTGCACCGCCTCGACCGGATGCTCCAGCGCTACCACCCGGAGGCCACGGCCACCGTCTGCCTGGCCCTGATCGACCCGGTCACCGGCCGCGCCCGGATCGCGAACGCCGGCCATATCCGCCCGCTGGTCGTCACGGCCGACGGCGAGACGTCCTACCTGACGGTCTCCGGCCCGCTGCTCGGCCTCGACCTGGAGCGTCCGCATCCGACCGCCGTCCAACTGACGTACGGCGACCGGCTGTTGATGGTCACCGACGGACTGATCGAGACCCGCGGCACGGACCTCACGGTATCCCTCGAACGACTCCGCCACGCCGCTGCCCACGCGCCGCGGGGCGTCGCCGCTCTCTGCGACACCCTGCTGGACTGCTTCGGCACCCGGGAGGACGACGTCGCGCTGCTGGCTCTTCAGCTGACCGGCCTCAGCTGACCGGCCTCAGCTGACCGGTTTCATCCGACCGCCTTCTCCAGCAGGATCACTCCGTAACGGCTGCCGTCCTTCGCCACCTTGCTCGGCTCCTCACCCGCGACGCGGTAGCCGGCAGCCTCGTAGTACGTCCGCAGCGCGGGATTGTTCGACAGACAGTCGAGCCGTACGAACTCCCGCCCGGTATCGGCGATCCGCTGCTCGGCGTGCGCGAGCAGCAGCCGGCCGAACCCGGCCGGAGCCGTATCCCGGTCGATCATCAGCCGGTGCACATACCCGGCCACGGGAGGCTGGATCCCCCAGGCGGGCTGGTCCTCCCACCACAGTTCGTACGCCCCGATCGCATCGCCCTCCGCGGTCTCCGCGATCCAGACCTCCCCCTCCTTGATCCAGTGCCGGAAGTGGTCGGCATCCTTGTCGCCGGGCTTCCACTGGGCGATGCCGTTGAGCTGCATCCAGCGGGCGGCCCCGTCGAAGAGAGTGACGAGGGTTTCCACATCGGTGTGGGCGGCGAGCCGACAGATGATCTTCATTCCAGCATTATTGACGGGGTCATGGACACTTGCGTAAGGGTGGGTCCCGCAACTGCCCGACCAGGCCCCGACTGTGCCCCGACCATCCCTTGTCACCCGTGCTGGAGCGCCCGATGCCGCAGATCACCGTCGACTACTCCGCGAACCTGGAATCCTCCTTCGACCGCCGGGGCTTCGCGCTCGCGCTGCACCCGCTGATCGTCGAGACGATCGACACCGAACTGAACGCCTGCAAGACCAGGTTCCGCCGTGTCGACGAGACGGTCGTGGCCGGAGGTACGCCCGACGACGCGGTCATCCACATCGGGATCGCCCTGCTGCCGGGCCGCGCCCCCGAGCTCAAGGCGCAACTGTCGGGAGTCGTCCTGGACCTGCTGGCCGGCCATCTGAAGCCGGCCGAGGGCGTTGTGCCCGTCGTCTCCGCCGAGGTGCGTGACCTGGAAGCGTCCTACCGCAAGCGCTGAGTCGGCACCTTGGAGAGCGAGGGCGCCAGCGTCATGAGCCGGCCGACCAGATCGCCGAACGGGCCGTCGGCAGGCTCGTCCACGAGGACGCGGATCAGGATGTCCGCCATCTCTTCGTCGTACGCCGCACTCACCGCGCACAGCGCCGCGAAGTCGTGCACCAGCTGCAACTCCAGCTCGGCGCGCGGAATGCGCCGCCCGTCCAGCCAGAGCAGCGCCGTCGACTCGGCGAGCGACACCCAGGACCGTACGACCAACTCCAGGCGCGCCGGCGGAGTGCCGATCCCCAGATGGGCCAGGATCTGTTCGTACGCCGCCTGCCGGACCTCGTCGATCATCGCGTTCGTCGCCGAATCCGCGTCCCTTGAGCAGGCTCCGCCCGCGGAGACCGCGGGACCGCCCCGCATCAACGCCGAGAACCCGGGCCCGTGGTCGTTCACGAAGTCGAAGAACCGTCCCATGACCCGCAGCAGCCGCGCCCCGAGCGGCCCCTCGGGCGGCTCCAGGAACCGCGCGGCCAGCTCGTCGGCGGCTCGCCGCAGCGCGGCCTCGTACAGGCTCTGTTTGCCCGGGAAGTAGTGGTAGACGAGCGGCCGCGAGATTCCGGCGGCCGCGGCTATCTCGTCGATCGAGACATCGTCGGGCGAGCGGTTGCTGAACAGGTCCAGCGCCACGCGGATCAGTTGCTGCCTGCGCTCCTCGACGCCCATCCTGCGGCGTACCCCGGTCGTCATGCGAACACCCTAACGGGCAGCGAACGCATATCGGGCCAACGGGTCGGGGCTCTACGACATGACGACGACGTACTGGCGGGTAGACCGCAGCGACAGAGGTGAGCCGGAGAATTCCGGGAGCCGCTCAGTGCAGCGCACCCACCCGACGGCCGTCCTTCAGGCGGCCGTTCAGCTCCGCCCGCGCACCCTCCTTCGCCCGTACCGCCAGCAGATGTCCCTTCGCGCTGCCGTCCACCCCGCCCGAGGTGGCCAGCGACGAGAACTGCTCGCTTCCTGCCGCGAGTACGAACCAGTGCCCCGCCTGCGACTTCCACAGCACACCCGCCAGCACCCGCGGATCCCGCACTCCGCAGGACGGCGAGTCCTCGGCCCGCGCCGCGATCGCACCCGGCGCACCCGCCTGTGCTCCCGGTGCCTGGAACTGCGCCATGACCCGGCTCCCCGTACCCCGCCAGGTCTCCGCGCGCGTGCACAGCCAGGCCGCCGTGCCGTTCGACTCGGGCAACGACTGCTGTGCGTACTGCCACGAGTTGACGCTGCGCACACCGTGCGCGCGCACCCCGGGCAGCAGACAGGCCGTACGGGCCCACGAGGCGCGGGCCGCCTGACCGGTGACGTCCTTCGGGGCGGACGGCGGCCCTGAGGTGAGCCTGGCCGGGGTCAGTTCACCGAGGTCGGTCAGCAGCCGCTCGGCCGTTTCGTCCCGCACCTCCAGCACGTCCCAGGACCGGCAGTCCCGCGCCTGCGCCGGGCTCGACAGCGGGCTGGTCACACCGTCCGTGCCCCGCTGGAGGGGACGCGGACCGACCGCCGGGTCGAGCAGATCCCGTACGGACGTCTTCCGCACCCAAGGAGCCGTCAGATAGCGGACACTGCCATCGGTACGGCTTGCGACAATCGCGGCCGAGGAGGCGGCGTCGGCGCCGTCCGTCCGCGCGAAGTCGAGCGCCACACCGCCGGTGCCGTCCTTCGGCTCGGCATAGCGGACCACGCGCAGCCCGTCGTGGAGCAGCACCACACGTGCCTGGTCGACCTCGCCCGCGTACAGCAGCTGCGGCGAGCCCATCGGCGGGCCCGGGGGAGTGCCCGGTGTCGCGGAGACCTGGACCGCGCTGCCGGGCCTGGCCCAGACGGCGAGCGCACGGCGCAGCAGCGCGCGGTCCTCGGTGAGACCGCCGCGGGCCGGCCAGACGGAGAAGTCGGTACGGGACGAGCGCTGCCACGCCGTGGCGGAGACCAGCGTCAACCGGGCCGGGTCCAGGGCGGATTCGGCCGCGGGGTTACGTGCGTACGGCGGCGCGGCCGCACCGTCCGGGCCCCAGCCGTCGCCCGGCAGCCCGAGCAGCGCGCCGCACACCGCGAGGGCGGCGGCCGCCACCACGGCCGCCTTGCCGTGCTGGCGGCGGCGCATCAGATCGGTGGGGCGCGCCTGCAGAGAACACGGGTCGAACTCGGAGGACTCGAGAAGAGCCGCAGCGCCCTTTACCGCAGCGCCCTTCACCTCTGTGCTCCCTCCCTCGGCGTCCGTTCCCTCCGTGCCCTCGCCGCCCCTGCTCTCTACCGCCGCCGCCGGGTCCATGCCGTCCGCCTCGGCCAGCGCGGCCCGCGGATCACCGACCCCGGCCGCGCTGAGGGCCTGCTGCACCTCGGCGTCGGGCAGCCCCTCCAGGCCGCGCAGCACATAGGCCGCCCTCGCGGGCCCCGAAAGCGCGGAGAGCCGCTGGTCCAGAGCGAGTTCATCGGCACCGCCCGAGCGCGGGAAGACCCGCAGACCCCACACATGCGGCAGCAGCGGCGGGAGCTGCGAGCGCTTCGGCCAGGCCAGCCGCCGCAACGGGAGTCCGGCGTCCAGGGCCTGGCGCAGCACCCTTCCCCGTACATACGCATAGCCGGGGTCGGCGTCGCCCGGCGCCCGGCGGGAGGCCGGGATCGCCGTGTCCATGGCGTCCGTGGCGCCCGCGGGAGCGGTGCGGCCGCGCGGAAGCGAGCGCTGCGCGAGGGCGTGCGCGGTCAGTACACGGCGGTTGCGGCCGAGCGACGGCGGCAGTACGAGATACGCGATCCGTACGAGCCGGGGGTAGTGCTCGACAAGGGCCGCTTCGGCCTGCTCGACCTCGACACGGCCGGCGATGGGGGCGGGAGCGGGGGCGGGGGCGGGAGCGGGCGGGGTGACGACATCCTGTGGGCGCACGTTCAGCAGAACGAGCGAATCGTCTTACGGTCACCAGGCCCAGGAACTCAGCTCGTCGCTGTCAGCCGTTCCCGGATGCGTTCGACCGTCTGGTCCGGGACGCCGAGCCCCTCGCGCACGTACCTCTCCATCGTGCCGTGGCGGGCAGCGACCGTGTCCAGCGCCGCCGCCAGATACTCCGGGAACACGCCGATCATCGCGAGGGCGGTCTCCGGGTCGCCGCCCTGTGCGATGAAACCCTCGACGAGCGAGGCGAAGGCCTGCCGTACCGCCGGATTGACGGAGAGGTACTCCGCCTCGACGGTCTCCGGCGTCGCGCCGAGGAGCGTGAGCAGGATCGTCGCCGCCCAGCCGGTGCGGTCCTTGCCCGCCGTGCAGTGGAAGAGCAGCGGTCCCGCGCCGGGCCCGGCGAGTTCGCTGAGGAAGGCGCCGTAGGCGTGCCGCGCGGAGTCGCTGATGACGAAGCCGCGGTAGGCGTGCGCGAAGAGCGACTGCGCCCGGCCGCCGCCCAACTCCCGCTCGGCGACGGCCGGATCGCTCAGCACCTGTTTCAGCTGGGCCGCGACCGGCAGCCGGCCGAATGCCACCTGGTCGGCGAAGACATCGGCGAGCAGCAGCCGCCCGCCCTCGGGGACGTGGTCGGGGCGGGCGCGGCGCTCCGCCTCGGTGCGGAAGTCGACGACCGTACGGATCCCCAGCGCGGCGACGACCGGATCGGCGGCGGCGTCGAACCGGTCGAGCATCCCGGAGCGGAAGACAAGACCGGGGCGTACGGAACGGCCGCCGGGCAGCGCAATGGAGCCGAGGTCGCGGAGGTTGGCGACGGTGTGGGCGGGGATCGCGGTCATGGCGGGAAGGCTCCCTGACTGATCGTGCGGTCGATATCTACCGAATGGTTGTTCTTTGTGCGGAACGGTAGTCGACGGTCACGCCACCGGCGCGGCACCGGCTCTGCCGGTGCCGCAGGCAGCGGATCATCCCGCGGTGACCGACCAGCCGCTGAAGCGCACCGTGCCCCTGGCCCCGCTGCCCCCGCTGGTCGCGCTCATGAAGAGCCCCACGTCCTGGACGGCGGCGGACCCCGGCACGGAGACGGTGGCGACCGTGCGCCAGGTGGCACCGCCGTCCGTGGAGCAGGCGCCGGTGAAGGAGATCCCGGCGTTCCGGGTGAGCCGCAGCAGCACCGGGGCCTTGATGCCGGTGATGCGCAGGTATGTGTCCAGGGTGCCGTCGGCGTTCGTGTCGTACGACAGCAAGATGCCCTGGCCGGGGGTCGCGGCCAGATTCAGGAATCCGGCGTCCCCCGGCTTCGCCAGGCTGTTGCGTACGACAATGCCGGACCGGGCCCAACTGCTGGTGTTCTCCTGGGAGTCCACCCGCAGGACGACGCTCACACCCTCCGCCAGCGCGCCCTCCCGGTAGGCGGTGCCGAACTGTGTGGTACCCCTCCACAGGTCGTTGCCCGCGCCATTGATCGCGAAGCGGTCGCCGACCTGCCCGAAGACGGCCGCGTTACTGGTGAAGGTGCGCCACTGGGGATCCAGCGGCGCCGCCAGCTGCAGCTTGCCCTTCTGCGTGACAGCCACCCGCTCCTCGCCGCGCGGTCCGTACTGTGTGCGCAGCTCGTAGTCCATGGCGACCAGCGGCTCGGTGAGCGGTTCGGGGGGCGCCGTCACCCGCCAGGAGACCGTGCCGGTGCCGCCGGCCGGCACGCTCTTCAGGAAGGTCGGGCCCTGCGGCTCGGCGGCCGGGCCGGTCAGGGCCAGGTCGACGCGGCCCGTGGAGCGCAGCCCGTTGAAGTTGCGGAAGGTGGCGGCGACGGTGCCTGTGCTGCCGGGGGTGAAGGCCGGCGGGTCCGCGGTGACGGAGACGAAGCCCTGGTACGGGGCGGTGGCGAGGGTGTCGTACACGCGCCGGGCGGTGCGGTACGCGTCGCCCGTCGGCCGCACCGGATAGGCGCGCCTGTCCTTCGTCCACGCCTCCTCCGCCGGATACCAGTCGAAGGACTTGGGTGCGCGGCCCTCGGCCATCGCCGCGGCCTGCTCCTGAAGATACGCCTCCCACTGCGGCACATGGACGTCGTTGATCAGACCGTGCCAGTCGCGGTTGGCGTAGTTGCTGAGCTGGTTGGCGGCGGCCCGGTCCGCCCAGGTGGTGAGCAGCACACGGGCGGTGCGCTCCAGCTCCACCGCCTCGGCCGGACCGGTGGCCAGCCGCTTGGCGTCCTCCAGCCAGGGACCGAGCAGGAACGAGCGATGGCAGCCGGCCATGGTGTCGCTCAGCCGCATCAGCTTCAGCCAGAGCGCGGACAGGGCACGGAAGGTGTCCACATCCTTGTCCAGGTAGGCGACGCGCAGCGGGAGCTGGAGCGTGCGCGAGCGGTTGGCGAGCGCCTGGCGGGCCAGATCGGTCACGTCGTGGCGGTAGGCGTCACAGTCGCGCAGCGCATGCCGTACGTCCAGCAGCGCGGCGAAGGCCCGGTCGAACCCGGCCGGGTCGAAGGCCGTGCCGATGGAGGAGGTCATGCTCGGCCGGCGGCAGAACAGCGAGTCGTACGGGCGGCCGTCGGTGCTGGTCAACTTGTACGCGGTCGCGGCGAGCGCGGCGAAGGCGGTGCGTGCGGAGCGGTCCTCGCCGCCGTAGCGGACTTCGGCGTACTGCTCGAACCACGCGTCCCGGTCGATCTGCTCCTCGCGCCAGGCGAGCTCGCTGAACAGCTCCAGGGCCGCGGGATCGCGCTCGGCGGCCTCCGGCATGTACGCGGTGCCGGCCAGCGCGCTGCCCGGCTTGTCTCGCCAGGCGGTGAACTTCGCGGTCCACCGGTCGGTGTTCGCGCCGATCGTCGTACGCCCGCCGAAGTTGGGGATGGTGCCGAAGGCGTACGGCGCACCGCCCCACTCCGTCTCCCGGTCGGTGACCGTGTCCAGGTCGGAGAGACCGTCGACGATCAGCACCCGGTCGGTGTCGACCGCGTCGAGCAGCGCGGGCCGCGGATTGGACTGCCAGCCGAGGATCACCCAGGTCGCGCCGGGACGGGCGGTCTGCAGGGACTTCTCGACGGCGCGGGCGGCGTCGGCCACCGGGACGTCCCCGGCGGTGCCGCCCTCGTGCAGCAGATCCATCTTGAAGTGGCCGACCTCGCCGAAGAGTTCCGCCTGGTGCCGGTAGAAGGCCGCGGCGACGTCGCTGAAGCTCGAGGTGCGCGGGTCGAGCCAGTCGGGGCGGCGCTTGCCGTTCCAGGTGCCCTGCGGGATGACGCGGGCGCCGGCGTTGCGGGCGACGAAGCCGTCCGGGACCGTCCCGAAGTAGCCGGGCAGGACCGGGTGCATACCGAGCTCACGCATCCGGTCGGCGATCTGTCTGCCGAGGCCGGCGCGTCTCTCGATGAGTTCGGGGCTGAGCGGGCCGCCGTACTCGCTCATGTTCTGCAGCAGCCACCACGGCTGGTGGGAGGGTGCGGGGAGCCAGCTGCGCGCCTCCGTGTCGGTGTACCCGAAGTCCTGCAGGAGCCGGTGGTAGACGGCCTCCTGGCCGGGGGTCACCAGCACCTCGTTGCAGCCGTGCAGGGCGAGGACGTCGAGCAGCCGCTCCCAGCGCGCCCAGTCGGCGTACGGGGCGGTGTAGCCGTCGTGCGTGTCGTTGAACGCGAACCGGTGCGGGACGGTCGCCGAACGCTCGAGCGCGTCACGGGGCGCGGGCAGCAGTCCCGGCAGATCGAGCTGGCTGCCGGACCACGAGATGTGCGCCCGGCAGACGTATTTGAGGTACCAGTGGACTCCGGTGAGCAGCACGGCCGGACTGGTGCCCGCGACCTCGATACGGCCGGTGGAACCGGTGACCCGGAAGCGCTCGGGGCCTTCGAGAGCCCGCAGCCGGAACTGGCCGGCATGGCGGGGAAGCAGCCGCTGGAGCGCATCCTGCGCGGGTGTCGTGGAGAACACTTCCGCCGCGGCCGGGGCGGCGGCTCCGGCGGCTCCGGCCGCTCCGGCTGCTTCGGCGGCGGACGCGGGAGTGTGCCCGATTAACGCCGCGCCGATGCCGATCGCTCCGGCGGTGCCCAGCAGAGTACGTCTCGACAGCTCGTTCATCAGCGCTCCTTACATGTTGTTCAAGTGACAACAGGTGCGTGCGTGTCGCGCAGGTTACCCGTCGTTCGGCTACCCGACAGGAGTGCGAGAGGGCACGATGGCCGGATGAGTACGAGTACGAACACCGGCGCGAGGCGTACGGCCCGGACAGCACTGGCAGTTCTGGTGCTGACCCTTGCCGCGGCCTGCGGAGCGGGCGATGACGGCGATGGGCGTGGCGGCGGCGAGAAGAGTCCCGAGCCGCCGAAGACAGCGACGGGCAGCCTGGAGCAACTGGCGGCGAAGGCCGAGTGCAAGCCGAACATCCAGACGAATGCGGCCGAGCTGCGGCAGGCCAACTGCACCACGGGTGACGGCAAGTATGTGCTGGCCACCTTTGCCACCGACCGCGGCCAGCGTGAATGGATCAACGAGGCCAACGACTACGGCGGCTCGTATCTCGTCGGCAGAAAGTGGGTCGCGGTCGGCGACGAGAAGGTGGTCACTGCCCTGCGCGGCCGGCTCGGTGGCTCGGTGGAGACCGGCGCTCAGCACCACTCCGGGAGCAGCGGTGGCACCGGGGAGAGCGCGGGGGGCCACTCGGGGCACCACGGGAGCTGACCGCGCAAGTACGTGGTGGGGGGCTGGTCACAGCGGAGCGGCCCCCCACCCTGGGGGGCCGCTCCAGCCTTTCGGGTCAGTGGATCACGTGCACTTCTGGCCGCTGTTGATGCAGTTCACCACCTTGTTCATCAGGTTCTCGTCGAAGACATTGATGAAGTCACCGTGGTCGGTGACCGGCTTGTGCAGCTGCTCCGGGAAGGAGTCGACCGCGAAGCCGGGGCCCGGCGGTACGTCGTACACGATCCGCTGCACCAGCTGCGGGATCGCCTTGAATCCGTTTCCGCAGTTGCCGTTGCCGTCCGCGAACGCGACATGGGTGCGGTGATTCGCACTGTCGGTGTTCTGGCCGTCCCAGCAGCTCTGGAACTTGAAGGAGCGCACTACCTGGCTGCCTTGGGGGCAGATCGGGTACTTGTCCTTCAGCTGGCGGTCCTCGAATCCGGTGCAGCTCCAGGAGGCATTGGCGTTCGCGTCGCCGTTGGTGAATGCCTTGGCGTCACCGGTGATGATCCGCAGGAAACGAGGCATTGCGGTGACCTTGCTCGCCGGATTGCCGACGAAATTCAGCGTGACCTGGGACGGAGTCTGGATCTCTCCGACGTTCTGGTCCTTGCCGCCGCCGTCCGCCTGGGCGTCGTTCTCGTCCTGCCCGTTCTGCAGTCGCAGTACAGGCCAGTAGTACGTGGACTTGTCGCCCTGGTTCTGGCAGCTGGTGTCACCGTTTGCCAGATCGTCGTCACTGGCGAACGCGTCGTTGGCCTGGTTGCCGACGTAATCGTGCATATGGTGCGCGCCATTGCTCACACCAGGGGCGACGATGACATTGTCCGGATTGAACTTGCCGTTCTCGTTCTTTCCGCACTCCGTGACGAAGGTTCCTCTGGAGCCGCCGCGGCGCTGCTGGGGCTGGGCGACGTTGGGCTGGACCGACTGGATGTCTACGAAGTCGGAGGCTTCGGGGCCATTGCCCTGTCCGCCGTTGCCCTGGTCATTGCCCTGACCCTGGCCATCGCCCTGGTCATTGCCCTGACCGTCGTCCTGGCCGCCATTCTGGTCACCATTCTGACCACCGTTCTGGTCGGCGCCGTCCTGTCCGTTGTTGTTGTCGCCGTTCTGGTCGGCGCCGTTGGCGTCACCCTGGCCGTCGTTCTGCCCGTCGTTCTGGGCGTTGCCGTCGTCGGCCTGCAGCGAGCAATCGGCGAGGTCCTGCATGTCCTGTGGACGCTGACCGTTCCGGCCGATGGCCGTGGCAATCCGGTCGATGCTGGCCCGCCGTTTGTCCCTGAGCGGATTCAGGATGGCGTTCTTGCCCCATTGAGGATCGCTCTGGACCTGCTGCTTCTGGTCGGCGAACCTCTTGTAGGCGTCGGTGATCTGGCTGTCCATCTTGGCCAGCTCACCGTCGACTTCCTGGCGCGCCTGAGGCGGCACGTCCGGGAGGCCGTTCGCGACCTCGGGGCAGTCGATGGTCGACACCTGCTGCCCGGCGGCCTTCTTCGTCCAATTGGAGCCTTGACCGGAATGGTTTTCGCCCGCGGATGCATACACATTGACCGCGACCAGCCCACCCCCGCCCAGGATCAATGCGGCGGAGGCGACGATCGCCCGGTTCGCCAATGTCGAGCGTTTTCTCGTTGCGTGTCCCATGGAACTCCTCTGCTTCGTCGCCGGGTGTGGGTTAGGGGGGTCCCGGCTGAGGGAGAAGCGCGACGTTCCATACGGGTGTGGCTCATGGGGTGTTCAAGCCGAGTGGGTTCGGAGCGGGAATTCGTAGAATTCTCCATCAGCAAAACCGGCGTATTGCGCTGAAGTCGGACGCGCCCGCGGATGGCAGGATGGGGCCCATGACCGAGATCCAGACTCCCCGACTCCTCCTCCGCCGCTGGCACGAGGACGACCTTGTCCCGATGGCCGAGATCAACGCGGACCCGGAGGTCATGCAGTGGATCGGCGACGGCTCGGTCCGCGATCTCGAGCAGACCGCGGAGGACATCGAGCGATGGGAGGAGGAGTGGGACGAGGAGGGCTTCGGCCTCTTCGCCGTCGAGCTCCTCGCCTCGGGCGAACTGGCAGGCTTCGTGGGCCTGTCCGTCCCCGTGTTCCTGCCCGAGGTGCTGCCCGCCGTGGAGATCGGCTGGCGGCTCGGCCGGCAGTTCTGGGGCCAGGGGTACGCCTCCGAAGCCGCCCACGCCTCACTGGAGTTCGCGCTCCAGGACCGGGGCCTGGACCGCGTGATCAGCATCGCGCGGACCGGCCACGAGGCCTCCGAGAATGTGATGCGCAAGCTCGGCATGGAGCTGGAGCGCCAGACGACGCACCCGGTGTACGGCTTGCCGCTGAGCGTCTATGCGATCGACCTCACGCAGTACGAGGCCTGACGCGTCGGCCGGCTCGTCCTCGATCGCCGGACCGGCTTGATTTCCAAGCCCGTCCGGCGATCGAGGACAGAACGGCCCTGGACAGTCCTAGGTCGTGTTTGAGAAGTCCCGCCTGCCCCGCGACCCCTGGCACGCACACTCGCGATGTTGTCGGAGTCGCCCGAGTACGTCCAGTACGAGGGCGATCCTCCGCCTTGCGATTGCACGCACCAGACGCCGCAGGGCCCGCCCTACGGGCGAACGGCGCTACTTCTAAAACACGCCCTGGCCGCGGTCCAGGTACGCCAGCACCGCCAGCACCCGGCGGTTGTCGTCGTCCGACACCTGCAGATTCAGCTTCCCGAAGATGTTCGACGTGTGCTTGGCCACCGCCCGCTCCGTGACCACCAGCTGCCCGGCGATCGCGGTATTGGAACGGCCCTGCGCCATCAGCTCCATGACCTCCAGCTCGCGCGGGGTCAGTCCGCCCATCGGCTTGTCCTGCGCCCGCCGCGACAGCAGCTGCGAGATCACCTGCGGATCCATCGCCGTACCACCGGCAGCCACCCGCCGTACCGCGTCGATGAACTGCTCCGCGTCGAAGACCCGGTCCTTGAGGAGATAGCCGACCCCGCCGTTCCCGTCGGCCAGCAGCTCACGCGCGTACAACTGCTCCACATGCTGCGAGAGAACGAGCACCGGCAGCCCGGGTCTGGCCTGCCGCGCCGCCAGGGCGCACTGCAGCCCCTCGTCCGTGTGCGACGGCGGAAGCCGGACATCGACGACGGCGACGTCCGGTTCCAACTCGGCGAGTGCCTTGGTGAGTTCCGGTCCACTCTCCACGGCGGCCAGGATCTCGAAGTCGTAGGCCTCGAGCATGCGGACCAAGCCGTCACGCAGCAGGAACAGATCTTCGGCTAGGACAACTCGCAAGGGATCTCCATGGTGACCATGGTGGGACCGCCCACGGGACTGCTGACGGCCAGGACGCCGTCGAATGTACCGAGTCGGCGTTCGACACCGCTCAGTCCGGAGCCGGTTCCGATCACCGCGCCGCCCTTGCCGTTGTCCGTGACCGCGATACGCAGGAAGCCGCCCGAGTGGGTGACGTCGACCCAGAACCGGTCCGCGCCGGAGTGCTTGACCGCGTTGGTGAACACCTCGCTGACCGCGAAGTACGCCGCCGACTCGACGGGCGCGTCCGCGCGGCCGGACAGCTCCACGTCCACCTCGGTCCTGACCGGCAGCCGCAGTGCCAGCGCCTTGACCGCGTCGCCGAGGCCGCGCTCCGCCAGCACCGGCGGGTGGATGCCGCGGACCAGGTCGCGCAGTTCGGTCAGCGCCTCGGCGGAGGACTCGCGGGCCTTGGAGATGAGCTCCTTGGCCTGCGCCGGGTCCTTCTCGATGAGCGCCTCGATGGTGCCCAGGTTCATGCCCATGGCGACCAGCCGGGCCTGTGCTCCGTCGTGCAGATCCCGCTCGATACGGCGCAGTTCGGCCGCCGAGGTGTCCAGGGCGTCGTGCCGGGTCTCGGTGAGCCGGTCGATGCGCTGCTCCAGCTCGAGGTCGTGGTTCGGGGCGAGCATCGCGCGGCTGAGCCTGAAGTGGGTGCGGATCAGCAGCTGGTTGGCGTTCATGGCGACGGTCAGCCAGACCAGTCCGAGCAGTGCGGCAAGACCTGCCGTGCCCCATCCGTCGACCGGGACGAAGGAATACCAGTACGTGCCGTCCGCCGCGACGATCGGCTGCCACAGACCGGCGAGGAGCAGCAGACCGAAGATGCCTTCCAGCACCAGCGACGGCGGGAGGATCGCGACGATGGCCCCCGCCGTCATGTCCACCAGCAGCCACTGCATATCGCGCCAGGTCGCCGGGTCCTTCAACATCAGTGTGCAGCGCTCCACCTGGCCGGTGATGCCGGTGCGCATATCGCGGGGGAGGGGGCGGTACGGGAGCGGGATGCGTACCGAGGACCACTGGGCCGCCAGCAGCCGCCGCCTGTTGGCGTGGGCCCGCACCAGGTGCAGCAGGGCGGGTGTGGTGAAGACACCCACACCGATCGGTATGAGGGCCATGGAGACCACCGCCAGGCAGAAGGCTGTGACCGAGCCCACCAGCGCCATGAGTGCCAGCGCAAGCCCTCGTGCGCCGGCCACCACCGCGTCACGTGCCTTCGTCGCGTTCATCGGATCCCCCTCGTTGTTCGGTCTCGGGCATCAGTGTCGCCGGTGCCCGCAGTCACGGCACTGGGCCCGGACACCAGCTGGGGGTGTACCTGGCACCACCCTCCTGAGCTCGCCTTTCGTCTCCGCGGCAGGGGGCCTTGACGGCTGGGACGCGAGGCCGCGGATTTCTAGCGTCGTACTCGACTTATTCGGCGCTTACCTCTGGGGGCGAAACGCCATGCGGCGTAACCTCGCGGCACGTATCGGTGTGTGGAGCGCACATCACCGCAAAACGGCGATCATCGGCTGGCTGCTTTTCGTCGTCCTGGCCACGGTGGTCGGCGGGGCATCGGGAATGGTCGAGATGTCCGAGTCCGAGCAGGGTACGGGCGACTCCGCGCGGGCCCAGAAGATCCTCGACGACGCCGGCCTGGATCAGCCGGCCGGAGAGCTCGTCCTGGTCAGCAGTAAGACGGCCGGCGGCTGGAAGGACGCGGCGCGCGAGCTGGCCGTGGCCATCGACAAGACGGGCGAGGCACAGAAGGTCGAGTCGCCGCTCGCCTCCATGAACGGCAGGGAAGCGCTGATCCGCTTCCAGATCAAGGGCGATGCGAAGACGGCGGCGGACCGGGTGCAGCCCGTGCTCGACACCGTACGGGACACCGGCAAGGTCCAACAGGACGTGGAGATACATCAGTTCGGGCAGGCCGGCTCGGAGAAATGGCTCGGCGATCTGCTCTCCGAGGACTTCCAGAAGGCCGAGTTCACCGCCGTACCGCTGGCGCTGGGCATTCTGCTGGTCGCCTTCGGGGCCGTTGTCGCGGCGCTGCTCCCGGTCGGTCTCGCGCTGACGGCGTGCATGGCCGCCTTCGGTCTGCTCTCGCTGGCCAGCCATCAGCTGCACCTCTTCCAGACCACGTACTCCGTGATGTTCCTGATGGGGCTCGCGGTCGGCGTCGACTACTGCCTGTTCTATCTGCGGCGCGAGCGTGACGAGCGGGCCGCCGGGCACGACGCCGAGACCGCGCTGCGGATCGCTGCCGCGACCAGCGGGCGGGCCGTCCTCGTCTCCGGTGTGACCGTGATGCTGGCGATGGCCGGGATGTTCCTGTCCGGGCTGATGCTCTTCAAGGGCTTCGCGCTGGCCACGATCCTCGTCGTCCTCATCGCGATGCTCGGCTCGGTGACGGTGCTGCCGGCGCTGCTGGCCTGGCTTGGGGACCGGATCGACGCGGGACGGATTCCCATCCTGAACCGGCGTGGCAAGAAGGGCGCGCACGAGAGCGGCGCGGTGGCGGGCGCGGTGCTCAGGCCCGTACTCGCCAGGCCGAAGCTGTTCGCGTTCGGTGCGGTCGCCGTGCTGCTGGTACTCGCGGCGCCCGCAGTGGGCATGAAGACCGAACAGCTCGGGATGGAGAAGCAGTTCGGCTCCGACGCCGCGCTGTCCGTCGCGTACAAGAAGATCACCGAGGCCTTCCCGGGCGGTCCGGAGCCGGCGCGGGTGGTTGTGAAGGCCGACGACATCGACTCGGAGCGGATGCGGGGCGCGCTCGCGAATTTCGACGCGACGTCCGACAAGGTGACCGTGCACAAGGCGCAGAACGTCGCGGAGATCGACGTGGCGCTGGCCGGCAACGGCAGCGACGCCCGCTCCCGGGAAGCGCTCGCGGACCTGCGCGAGAAGCGGGTGCCGGCGGCGTTCGCCGGTACCGGGGCGCAGGTGTATGTGGGCGGTGAGCTTGCGGGGTCCGTCGACTTCAACGACCAGCTGAAGCGCGGCATCGTGCCGGTCTTCGCGTTCATCACGGCGGTGACGTTCCTGCTGATGCTGTTCTGCTTCCGGTCGTACGTCATCGCGGTGACGTCTATCCTGCTCAACCTGCTCTCGGTGGCGGCCGCGTACGGCGTCATGGTCGCCGTCTTCCAGCACGGATGGGGGGCGTCGGCGCTCGGTACGGAGTCGGTGGGCGCGATCGAGGGCTGGCTGCCGCTGTTCGTCCTGGTGGTGCTGTTCGGTCTGTCGATGGACTACCACGTCTTTGTGGTGTCGCGGATCCGCGAGGCGCGTGACCGCGGGACGGACACGCGCGCGGCGATCAACGAGGGCATCCGCCGCACGGCGGGCGCGGTGACGGGCGCGGCGGCGATCATGGTCGCGGTGTTCGCGGTCTTCGGGACGCTGTCCATGCAGGACATGCAGCAGATGGGCGTGGGCCTCGCGGTGGCGGTGCTGCTGGACGCGACGATCGTACGGATGGTGCTGCTGCCGTCGGTGATGGCGCTGCTGGGCGAGCGGAACTGGCGCACGCCGAGGGGCCTGAGGTGGCTGCCGCAACTGGAACACGGCGAGTCGGACGTACGGCCGACGCCGCCGGGCGACCGCCAGGCGCCCCTGGTGCCGGCGGACCTGCGGAGGACTCGGGCCTGACCTGGGGCTCCGCCCCGGACCCGGTACGCCGGCACATCAAGCCGCGCCGGCGATTGGGGCGCGGGTCCGGGGCGGAGCCCCCCAGGCGGCGCAGCTGCACATCGGCACAGCGGGAAGCGGCGGGTAGGGGGAACACGCCCGCCTCGGGCGACCCGTTCACACGCCGAGCAACTTCGCCTCCACCACCGGGTCCAGGCCAACCGGCACGCGGTCCGGCCGTTGGGGTGCGGGGCCGCCCAGGGACTGGAGCCAAGCCCATGTGTCCGTCACCGTCGCGCCGACCGGGCGGCAACTCAGCCCCGCGGCAAGCGCCTTGGCGACGTTCACTCCATGGATCGCGCGGTGGAGCTCCGGCTGCTGCTCCTGCGGGATCCAGATCGGGAGGTCCGTCCAGGGCTCGATGCCTGCCGCCAGGATCGCCTCCGGTGGCGTCCAGCGCAGTTCCGCGTCCGAGCCGGTGGCTCGCGCACAGGCCTCCAGCAGTTCGCCGATCGTCGTGTGGCCCTGCTCGCTCACCAGGTTGTACGGGCCGCTCAGGCCCCGTACCGCCGCATCGAGCATCCACTCCGCGAGGTCGCGTACGTCGATGTACTGCAGCGGGGTGTCCCGCGGACCCGGCGCCAGCACCGGGCCGCCGCGGGCCATCCGCCGCAGCCACCACGGCAGTCGGCCGATGTTCTCCCACGGGCCGATGATCAGCCCCACCCGCACCAGCAGCGAACGCTCCTCACCGAACGCGTCCAGCACTGCCAGTTCCCCGCCCCGCTTGGCCTCCGCGTAAGGGACTTCGACCGCGTCGGGCGAGGCCTCCACCACCGGGCAGGTTTCGTCGTTGCCGGCCGATGGCGGCCAGGCATACACCGAGCAGCTCGATACATAGACATGGCGGCCGACCCGACCCGCCAGCAGCCGGGCCGCATCCCGTACGACCGACGGCGCGGCCGACCAGGTGTCGACGACCACGTCCCACTCGCCGTCCGCGAGCGCCGCAAGCCCGTTCGGCGCGGTGCGGTCGCCGAGCAGCGATGTGACACCGGCCGGTGCTTCGTGCCGCCCGCGATGGAAGACCGTCACCTCCCAGCCGCGCGCAAGGGCCGACTCGACCACCGCACGGCCCGCGAACTCCGTGCCTCCCAGAATAAGAAGTCTCATACCCGCGACTCTGCCTCCTGGGCCGTTCCGGACGAAAACGATTCTGCTGACAGGCGAGCGAAGCGCGGGCTCCTCCCGAACCCCGGCCCCGGGACGGCGGCATGTGCGGACTCTGTCGCCGATGCGTGCCTTTCGGGCCGCGCGCGCCTGGACGATCAAGTCCCAAGTGGGCGTGTACATAAGGCGGCGGTCTCGTTGATCTGTGTGTGACGACAGACCTCGAGACTCTCGCGTCCGTGTACAACACGTGACACACACAAAATCGACACACTATGACATTCACCAATGAAACGTTCGCGCTTCGGTAGTCTCGTGGTTGCGCCCCGTTACGAGTGTTCTGGGGCACGTGTCTTGTCAATCCGGCGGCAACCGCCGCGCCTTTCCACGTCTCAGGGGACCCGTTGTCAACTTTCGCTGTGCCTATCGCCGGGGGCCGTGCGCTGCCGGTCTGGCCTCAGTCATCCTCCGAAGACAGAACTGCCACTGCCCCCGAGCCGGTCGACCGGAGACCGGTGGCGATCGTAGGTATGGGATACGTGGGACTCCCCACGGCTCTCGCGTTGCTCGCCTCGGGGAACGAGGTCATCGGACTCGACGCGAGTCAGCAGCGGATCGACGACATCCGCGCCAGCCGAGTCGACCTGGTTTCCGACGACCACGAGCGGCTGCGGAAGTTCGCAGGGAGTGACACGTGCACCCTGACCACCGATCCGGAGCGGCTCGCGGCCGCGGGTACCGTCGTGATCTGCGTACCCACTCCGGTGGACGAGCATCTCGTACCGGACCTGACCGCACTCTCCGCCGCCTGCGCCACCGTGGTGGAACACGCGGTACCCGGCCAGACCATCGTGCTGACCTCGACCAGCTACGTCGGCACCACCCGCGACCTGCTCCTGCGGCCGCTGGCTGACCGGGACATGCACGCCGGGCGCGACGTGTTCGTCGCGTTCTCCCCGGAGCGGATCGACCCGGGCAACACGGTCCACCCGCAGAACGCCACGCCGCGCGTCGTGGGCGGCGAGACCGAGGAGTGCACCCGCCGTGCGGTCGCCGTTCTGAGGGGCTCCGCGCCGGAGGTTCATCAGGTGGGCTCCCCGGAAGCCGCCGAGATGTGCAAGCTCCTGGAGAACACCTTCCGTGCCGTCAACATCGCGCTGGCCAACGAGTTCGCCACAGCCTGCGGGCACCTGGGGCTCGAGGTCACGGAGGTGATCAACGCCGCCGCGACGAAGCCGTACGGGTTCATGCCGTTCCGCCCGGGGCCGGGAGTGGGTGGCCACTGCATTCCCTGCGACCCGCACTACCTGCTCTGGCAACTGCGTCGGCAGCGCGTCGCCCTGCCGCTCATCGACACAGCGATGACCGCGATCGCCACCCGGCCCCGGAAGGTCGTACGCCGGGCTCGCGAACTCCTCGCGGACCGCGGTGTGCCGCTCAGTCGTGCCCGTGTTCTGGTCCTCGGCGTCAGCTACAAGCCGGATGTGGACGACCTGCGGGAGTCCCCGGCGCTGGAGATCCTCGCCGAGTTGACCCAGGCAGGTGCCGTGGTCTCGTACACCGACCCGAGGGTGACGGAACTGGCCGTCGCCGGGAAGCGGATGGAGAGCGAGGCGAAGCCGCAGGCGCAGATCTGGGACCTGGTGGTGGTCCACACCATCCATCGGGGCCAGGATCTGGACTGGCTCGAGGAGCAGCCACTCGTCCTGGACGCCACCTACCGCCTGGACGCGGTAAAGGGCCGGACGGTGGTGTGATGACGGTCCAAGCCACCGGCTACAGCACGACCCAGGCCCAGGCCCAGGCCCAGGCGCAAGCCCCGGCCCCGCCCATGACGCAGGACCAGGTCCGAGCACTCTCGCCGTCCCCGCCGGAGCAGTCCCGGCGCCCGGTCCTCGGAAGCCTGAACCACGCGCCGCCCCCGCGGCATCGGCGGCATCGGCGGTCCCGGCGCCCGGCCGGAAGGCTGGGCCGGCTCGATCCCGTACTGCGGCAGGCCGTACGGCGGCTGATCACCCTGCTGCTTCTGCTGCCGCTTCTGCTGCTCCTGGCCCGGAGCGCTCCCGAACTCCTCCGGTCTCCCCTCCTGCTGGGCTATGGCTTCCTGGTGCTGTTGGGGGCGATCGCCATCTTCTACGTCGCCTACGCCCTGTACGACGACCCCGCAGTCCGCCAGTTGCGCAGGCGGCCCCGCAACCTCTCCCAGTTCCCGGCGCTGCCGGCGGTGCCGCGGGTGAGCTTTCTGCTGGCGGTCAAGGACGAGGCCGAGTGCATCGAGGCGTGCGTGCGCTCGATGGTCGCCAGCGACTATCCGGATCTGCAGATCGTGGTGGTGGACGACGGCTCCAGCGACGGCACCCGGGAGATTCTGGCGTCCCTCGCTGCCGAACTCGCCATCACCGTGCTTCCGTTGGAACAGAACGTGGGCAAGAAGCACGCTCTGGTGCGGGCCGCTGAGCTCGCCGACGGCGATGTGATCGCCTTCACCGACTCCGACTGCGTGCTGGCCGAGGACGCGCTCACCCGCTGCGTCACGGCGCTGCTGCGCCACCCGGAACTCGGCGCGGTCAGCGGGCACGCGCGGGCGCTCAACGCCGACGAGAGCATCCTCTCCCGGATCCAGGACGTCTGGTACGAGGGCCAGTTCCGGGTGTCCAAGGCTGCCGAATCCGCGTTCGGCTCCGTGACCTGCGTCTCCGGGCCGCTCGCCGTCTTCCGCCGAGACGCCGTCTACAACTACCTGCCCGCCTGGGCGGGTGACCGCTTCCTCGGCGGCGAGTTCCGCTTCGCCACCGACCGCCAGCTCACCGGATACGTCCTCGGCCAGCAGTGGAAGGGGAAGCGGCTGAAGCGCCGGTACGCCGATTCGCCGTTCGTTGCGGCCGCGGACTACCCGGAGCGCCCGTGGCGCGTCGGCTATGTCGAGTCGGCCAAGGTGTGGACCAACGTGCCGACCCGGTTCCGGCCCTTCATGCGCCAGCAGGTCCGGTGGAAGAAGAGCTTCGTCCGCAACCTCTTCTTCACCGGAACATTCATCTGGCGGCGCGGGCCCGGCCCCGCGGCCCTGTACTACCTGCACGCCCTGTGGGTGCTGGCCGCCCCGGTGATGGCGGTGCGCCACCTGGTGTGGGTGCCGATGCAGGGAACGTACTTCCTCACCCTGCTCTACCTGGCCGGGGTCCTCGTCAAGGGGACTTTCTGGGGCCTCGCGTTCAGGCTCGACAATCCCGGCTCGACCGGATGGCGTTACCGGCCGCTGATGAGCCTCCTCTCGTCCGTGCTGCTGTCGTGGCTGCTGTTCTACTCCGCCGCCACCATCCGGCGCGGTGTGTGGTCGCGGAGCGCGACATGAGAGCCGTCATCCGCATGTTCACCGTGGCCGTGACCGGCGCGGTCGTCCTCGCCCTCTACCTCGTCGTGCTGTCTCGCGGAGGAACGGAGACATGGCCCTTTCCCTAGCACCGCCGGGTAGCCCACCAGCGGGCCGGTCGCCGTCCGGGCGCGAAATTCCCCCCGCCGCCCCTCCGAGGCGCCGACTGCTGCGCGCCCTGCTGGCCCTGGCCGCTGTCCTGGTGGTGACGGTGCCCTTCGCCGTGGCGTGGCGGCTGCACGAAGCCCGTGAGAGCCTCAGCCCCCAGTACACCACCGCCCCCGCCGACATCGATGCGCAGACCCTGAACACGTGGCGGGCGCTCGGGTCCGGCCTGCCCCAGCATGCGGCACCGGTGGTGCTTACGTACCACGACGTCCGGCCCGACAGCGACGGCAACCGCTATGTGGTGACACCCCAGCAGTTGGACGCGCAGCTCACCGCGTTGCGCGCCGCCGGCTACCAGACGCTGACGGCTGACCAGTTCGTCTCCTACTTCCAGGGCGGAGCCGTGCCCCGCCGGTCGGTCCTGCTCACCTTCGACGACGGAACCGACGGTCTGTGGCGCTACGCGGACCGCATTCTCGCGCGGCACCACCAGCACGCCACGTCGTTCCTGATTTCCGGCCGGGTCGGGAAGCACCGCCCGTACTACCTGTCCTGGGAGGAGGTCGCCCGGATGGCCCGCTCCGGCCGGTGGGACTTCCAAGACCATACGCACGACCTGCACAGTCGCGGAGTCGTCGGCCCGGACGGCCGCAAGGGCTCGCTCCTGACCAACCGGATCTACGACCCCGCCGACGGCGAACTGGAGAGCGTGGCGCACTACCGTACGCGTGTCCGGAGCGATCTCGACGCATCACTGCGGGACTTCGCGTCCCACGGCCTCCCCAGGCCGCGGCTGTTCGCATACCCGTTCTCCGACGCGGACAGCGCCCGGCCGGGCAACGGCACACCCGGCAAGACCACGACCGGCAGTGCCACGACGGAGTACGCGCGCGACCTTCTCCGGCAGCTCTTCGCGGCCACGCTGACCGACCGGACGTTCAGCCCGACGCCGGCCGGCCGGCGCTCCGCGGCGCAGAAGAACATCCAGCGGCTGGAGGTGTTCAGCAGCACGACGCCGGAAGCGCTGCTGAACGAGGTCGCGTCCCGTACCCCGCTACCGCCCTCCGGCCGACCCCTGGAGCAGCCGCGGCATTGGGCGAAGGTCGACTGGCACCACGCGGAGACCATCGGGTTCCTCACCGGCCGGAGCCCCTATCCGCAAGGCCGCTCGTATGTGTACGCCTCCTACGCCCCGTACGCCACCGCCGACTGGATCGACTACACCGCCTCCGTCGACATCAGCGGGCTGAACTCCCGCGGCCCCAGAGGCAACCTGGTCGTCCGGGTGGGGAGCAGGTCGGCTCTGGCCATCAGAGTCTCCCGGGACACCGCTCAGATCGCAGCCGCAGGCGATGACGTCGTGTTCGTCAGGCGGGAACTCCCGCCGTCTGCGCGGCACCACGTGGAGGTGACTGTCAGCGGAACGCGGACTGTCGCTGTGATCGACGGCACCGTCCGACTCTTTGTCGACAGCCCCCCGGGGCCGTCCAGCCGCGGTGGCATCGGCCTGGCGGTGAGCCGAGGTGCCCGGGCCGACAGCTGGCCTGCCTTCGCCGACCTGCGGGTCACCCCGATCTCCCGTACATCACAGACATCTGCAGGAGGACACCGATGACGGATACGCCCCGACTTCGCGCCCCGAGCGCTCCGTCCACGTCCCGTCGGGCATGGCTGCGCGCTGCGCTCCTCGGCGGCGCGACGCTCGCGGTCGCCGCGCCTCCGGTCGGTGCGGCCCTGATGCGCAGGGCCGCGGTGCCGGCTCCGTTCCGTCCGACCTTTCCGAACAGCGGGCTGGTGACCAACGAGTACGCCCACTGGAACCCGACCAAGCCCGGGGCAAAGCTGTCCACCGTCTGGGACATGACAAGCGGCTCCGTCTTCGGCCTCAACGGGGCCGCCTGGTCAGGCGTGCCGGACAGCATCTCCCCGAACGCCGGCTCCACAAACGGCAACAATTCTTGTGTGTTCCGGCTGGCCAGCCAGCGGCACGACTTCGAGAACACCGTGGTCACCACGCAGATGTGGCTCTCCGCGCTGGTCAGCACGCCCCGTACCCCCGCGGTCAACTGGGACGGGCTGCACCTCTGGATGCGCTATCACGACGAGACGGAGCTCTACGCGGTCAGCGTCGCACGCCGTGACGGGGTCTGCGTCATCAAGCGCAAGAATCCGCCCGGAAGTGAGAACGGCGGTACGTACTACCAAATCGGCTCGACCGCCCGGAATGTCTTTCCCCGCAACACCTGGGTCAATGTCAGGACCAGTGCCACCACTCTCTCCAACGGCACTGTCCGGCTCATCCTCGAGGTCGGCGGTCGGCGGGTCCTGGACGTCGTGGACAGGACCCCCCGAAATCTGCTCATCGCCGGTGGCGTCGGAGTCCGGGGGGACAACGCCAATTTCCAGTTCAGGAACTTCGTCGCGGCCGCGTCCTAGAACTCCCGCCCTCGCAATCCGCTTCGCTGACCACCTCAGCGGCGCCGAACATCAAGGATCCCCCGCATGTCCGTGAAATACCGGTCGTTGACCGTACCGGCTCTCGCGCTCCTGGCCGCCTGTTTCCTCACCCTCACCATGCCCCTGTCCGGGCTGCCGGCCGCACACGCGGCGACGAGAACCGTCGTCTCGCTCACCTTCGACGACGGCAGGCTGTCCCACTTCACCGAGGCCCGGCCGATCCTCCGTGCCCATGGCATGCGGGGGACGTTCTACCTGATCAGCGGCAATCTGGGCAGGCCGCAATACATGAGCACCTCGCAGGCAAAGCAGCTCGCCGACGACGGCAACGAAATCGGCGGGCACACCCTGCACCACCCCCGCCTGCCCAACCTGAGCACCACCGAGCAGAAGCGCGAGATCTGTGATGACCGCAAGGCCCTGCAGAAAATGGGGTTCTCGGTACGCAGCTTCGCCTACCCCTACGGTGCCGCCGACGCGGCTTCCCGGCGCGCCGTCGCCGAGTGCGGCTACACCAGCGCCAGGGGTGTGGGGGGCCTGGTGGCTCAGGGGAACTGCAACGGGTGCCCGTACGTCGACCGGATGCCCCCCGACAACGCGTACCAGATCCGGACACCGGGCTCCGTGCAGACGTCCACAAGCCTGAACAACCTCAAGGGGTTTGTGACGGAGGCCGAGAAGCGTGGAGGTGGCTGGGTTCCCCTGGTCTTCCACCATGTCTGCGACGGGTGCACACCCACGTACGGGATCAAGCCGAAGGTTCTGTCCGCGTTCCTGGACTGGTTGAAGACCCGCGCTTCGGCCGGTACGCGCGTGGCCACGGTCGGCGAAGTCATGTCCAGTAACGGGAAAAGTACGGGGCAGAGCAGCACCGAGCAGAGCGGTACGGAGCAGAGCGATGCCGAGCAGAGCGGTTCTGAGCTGAGCAGTACCGAGCAGAGCGGTTCTGAGCAGAGCGGTTCTGAGCAGAGCAGTACCGAGCAGAGCGGTACCGAGCAGAGCGGTACCGAACGGAGCAGCACCGAGCAGAGCGGTTCTGAGCAGAGCAGCACCGAGCAGAGCAGTGCCGAGTTGGCCAGTGCCGTGCTGAGCAGCGCCGGGCTGAGCAGCACCAGTGACAGAACCGGCGGACTCGCTCCGAGTCCCGCACCGATGTGGGACCCCACCCTGGGTCTCCTCGCCGTGTGGAGGCTGCCGACGATCAGAGCCCTCCTCGCGGCACTGGCCTGATCACCAGGCTGTGCCGGTCACATCGGGCCGCCCCACCCCCGTCCAGAAGGAGAAGCGCATGAAGATCCCGGTTTTCGTACCGCCGCGGAGGGCCGGAACACCGGCTCCCGCAATCCTGTTGGCCCTGTTGTTCTCGCTGGTGGCGTCGGTACTTGCCACGCCGCTGGCGTTCGGGGGTTCCCGCGCCCCCCGTGCGGCGGTCCCGTTGACCGGTGTCATGGCTATCGCCGCCGGGGACAGCCACACCTTGGCGCTGATGAAGAACGGCACCGTCAAGGCCTGGGGTATGAACACCAACGGCCAGATCGGTGACGGCACCAACACGGAGCGGCTCAGCCCCGTCACGGTCCCGGGGCTGACAAAGGTGCGGGCCATCTCCGCCCATGGCCACCACAGCATGGCGCTGCTCTCGGACGGCACCATCCGGGCCTGGGGCTGGAACGCGTTCGGCCAGCTCTGTGACGGCACCACCACCGACCGGAACCGCCCGACCAAGCCCGTGAACCTGGCCGGCGTGAAGATGATCGCGACCGACGAAGGCCACACCATCGCCTTGATGTCCGACGGCAGCGTCAAGGCATGTGGCTGGAACGCGTACGGGCAGATCGGTGACGGCACCACCACCGACCGGCACACCCCCGTCACGATCCCCGGGCTGCGCGACCCACGGGACATCGCGGTCGGCCACGCGCACAGCGAACTCGTGCAGCCGGACAAGACCGTCGTGGCCTGGGGAAACAACTACGACGGCCGTCTCGGCGACGGCACCATCATCCACCGTCACAGGCCCGTCAAGGTCCTCGGGCTGACCCGCGTTCGGTTTGTGGCGTCCCACAAAGCCCACAGCCTGGCCGTGCGGAACAACGGCACCGTCTGGTCCTGGGGCTGGAACTTCTACGGGCAGCTCGGTGACGGCACCACCACCGACCGGCACACTCCGGTGCTGGTTCCCACACTGACGAATGTGCGGGATGTCTCGGTCGGCCTGGCCCACAGTCTGGCCCTGCAGGAAGGCGGCAAGGTCAGGACGTGGGGCTGGAACTTCTTCGGTCAGCTCGGTGACGGCACCACCACCGACCACTTCCTCCCGGTGACTGTTGTCGGGCTGTCCCAGGTGACGGCGGTCGAGGGCGGGGACAACCACTCCGTCGCGCTGGTGCGGGACGGCACCGTCCGGACCTGGGGCCGGAACGACAACGGCCAGCTCGGTGACGGCACCACCACCGACCGGTACCGTCCCATCAAGGTGCTCCAGTCCTCATAGCGCGGTCGTCGCGTCAACACTCCCGGCGGGAATCACCGGCCGAAGCCCTCGTAGCGCAGCTACGAGGGCTTCGGCCAATGCGGCGAGTACGTGTTGGTTAGGTGGGTGAGAGCTGACACCACTTGTCGGTTAGCGGCAACGGCACCCGGCGATGAGGGAACAACACCTGGACCTTCGCCACCAATAGCACTAAACCGCGGCAGTCCAGCCAGGCAGGTTGGCGTCGGGCGTTGGTGGCTCCCAGGTGAAGGACAGACCGGGCCGTCCGCTGCCGTCGGCCAGTCCAGCAGACCGTGGGAGAACCCGACCTCGTCGGTGCGGAACAGGATCTTCTTGCGCTACTGCCACGGGAGTTGGGCCAGAGCCGCCTCGAGGATCGCAATGTTGTCACCTGTGTCGTTGGCGCCCGCGTCGCCGGGCCGCACGCGTGCGGCAACTCACTGGACCTCATCGGCCTGCTGAACCCGAGCTTCGGGAACACCTGCACCAACGGCGACCCACAACCGCAGTGGCCGCACAAGCGACCACAACCGTGACCACCACAGCGGTGGCCGCACAGGCGACCACAGCAAGTAAATCCACCATCTCTGCCCCGGAGACGCCGGGGCACCTCAGCCGGGCAGAGACGTACGGCGCATGGCAAACCGAACAGCTGCCCACCATCCCCACCACTCTTGTGAACCAGCGAGAACATCAGGCGGGAGACTGCCAAGTTTCCTGACACCTCTCGCCGTCGGCCGATTCAGCCGCCACCGACAGTGCGCGCCTGCTCCGGCAGCTCGCCCGGACCGCGACGGCCGGGTTCGGAGTGGAATCCCCCCAGGTGTCCGGCTGTTGATGGCGCGTCATGAACTCCCTCCCTGATCCGCCCGGCCAATCAGGTCTTTCTCTCCCGCGATTGATGTTTGCGAACGTTTTGAGAGTGTATGCCCGTCTTTATGTGGGACTGTGACTGTCGAAAGTCTCGCTTGCCGTAGACCAAGACGGAAGAAGCATCCATGGTGACCACTTGCCTCACAGGCCCCTTCCGCAGGATTGCCGCCCGATTCCGGCTGGCCCCGGCCCTGACCCTGTGTGCGACCACTGCCCTGATCGGTGTAGCCGCGCCGCCGAGTGCGAGCGCAGTCACGCCACCGAGCGCGAGCGCGAGAGCGGCCACGCCGCCGGTATCGCTGGCCACCGCCGGAAACTTCGCGGTTCTCGCCGCGTCGACGGTCACGAACACCGGTCCCACCACGGTCAACGGCGACCTCGGACTGAGCCCGGGCACATCGGTCACCGGCTTTCCTCCCGGGCAGGTGAACGGGACCCAGCACGTGGCCGACGCTGTCGCACTGCAGGCCAAGAACGACCTGACCGCCGCGTACAACGACGCGGAGGGGCGACCGGCCACGGCCACCGTCCCGGTGGAACTCGGCGGAACCACCAAGACACCCGGCGTGTACCAAACTTCCGCCGGCACGCTCGGAATCACCGGAAAGCTGACCCTCGACGCTCAGGGCGACCCGAACGCCGTCTTCATCTTCAAGGCCGCATCCACCCTCACCACAGCGTCCGGAAGCAGCGTGAACCTCGTCAACGGCGCGCGGGCATGCAACGTCTTCTGGCAGGTCGGAAGCTCCGCGACGCTCGGAACCAACTCCACCCTCCGGGGAAACGTCATGGCCCTCGCCTCGATCACCGTCACGACCGGGGTGACAGTGGATGGCCGGACACTGGCCCGCAACGCCGCGGTCACGCTGGACAGTGACACGATCACCCGCCCGAACTGCGACCAAGCGCCTGTCACCACCACAACCACCACCAGCCTGACCTCTTCGGCCAACCCCGCGCCGGTGAGTCAGACGGTCACCTTCACCGCCGCAGTGAAGGCCGGTTCCGGTACGGCCATCCCCAATGGCCTCGTGGTGTTCATGGACAGGTCACAGCTCATCGCCGTAGTCCCCCTCGACAGCACCGGGCACGCAGTCTTCACCACCAACCTGGCCGTCGGCCTTCACCTGATCCAGGCCGCCTACCTGGGCGCGGACGGGTTCGCCGACAGCACCTCACCTACGATCTACCAGCTCATCCAATAGAGCTGAGCCACCGTCGGCCTCCGCGCACCGATGCTGCGCGGAGGCGGGCCGGCGGTCGGACGGGTGGCCATGGAGTACGCGCTGGGGCCGCCCGGCGAGGCAGTCCAGGGCGCCGAACAAGAACCCCGGCGTCGCCCGTCGGCGGCCCGGATCCAGGTGTCCCGGGTGTCCAAGGTCCGGTGCCAAGACGGCTGGTGAGCCCCGTGAACATCCCTCCAGGCCTGAGCTCAATGGCAACAAGAAGGGGCAGCTCCTGTGGCAGTGGATGCCATCCTGTCCACGACCCCGGACAGAGGGCATAGACGCACTCGACTCAAGAGAATCCTCGTCCTGCTCCCCGGATTGGCCTGGCTGGCGGCGGCCGTTCTGGGCCCGAGCCCCTCGTACGCCGCAGAAGCACCCGTGGCGCTGGGGACCGCTACCAGTTACGCGGTGCTGGCCGGTTCAACGATCACCAACACGGGCGCCGGCGTCATCAACGGCGACCTGGGGCTGAGCCCCGGCACTTCGGTGACCGGCTTTCCGCCCGGACACGTCAACGGGGTGCAGCATGTCGCCGACGCCGCCGCCGTCCAAGCGAAGTCCGACCTGACCACCGCCTACAACGACGCGGTCGGCCGGACACCCACCACCAACCTCACCTCACCGGGCAATATCGGCGGAACGACGCTGACGCCCGGCGTCCACAAGGCCGCGTCGTCACTGAATATCACCGGGACCGTCACGCTCGACGCCCAGGGCGACCCCAACGCCGTCTTCGTCTTCCAGATCGGCTCGACCCTGATCACGGCGCCGGGGAGCCATGTCAGCCTCGCAGGCGGAGCACAGGCTTGTAACGTCTTCTGGCAGGTGGGCAGCTCCGCCACCATCGACACCACGTCCGTCTTCAAAGGCAACGTCCTGGCCCTGACGGCCATCACGGTGAACACCAACGCGGTGATCGAGGGCCGGGTCCTGGCGCAGAATGCCGCGGTCACGCTGGACACCAACACCATCACGACGGCGAACTGCACCGGTCCGCAACTGTCGATCACGACACCGGCAGCGGGGCACCTCGGCAGCGGGGCACCCGACGGAACGATCACCGGGCAACTGGGACCGGTGACGGTCGACGCCAGCGGTGTCGACTCCTGGACGGTCACCGTTTCCGTGACCAACTGCACCACGGGTGGCGGCTCACCTGCCGAGACCATCCCGAAGAGCCGTCTCGCCTACTGGTCGGGACCGGCCACCGCGAAGACCGGCACCGGTACCGCCACCCCGGGGCAGGCCATAGCGGCGCAAGCCCAGAGCCTGAGCACCCCCCGCACGGCGTTCAGCCTGCAGTCAGGTACCGCAGTCACCTCTGTGACCTGGACGCCGACTCTGATCGTCTCGGTGCCCGCCTTCGCAGTGGCAGGCAGCTACACCACAACTGTGACGCACTCCGTCGCGTAGTGCTGGGTCCCCACAAGAAGAGCCCCCCATCGTGCCGGGAGCACACCCGGCCCACCCGCCGGGATTCCGCCGCCAGATGGTGGAGCTGGTCCGGGCAGGTCGCACCCGAAGGAGCTGGGTCAGGCCACCGAATGTGTCACAGTGCCTCGGTAGGTGCCGACGATGGCGGATGCGGGCACATGAACGTCCAGGGTGTGGTGGCCGCGAATTCCTGCGGCTCGGGTGGGTTGGGGCTGTCGGGCGGCGGGCGCTCGGCCGGGACCAGCCGCCCGGCCAGTCCTCCGATCAAGCTCATGTGATCACTGCCAACATCGCCTTGTAGCGTGACCGGCGGTGCGGATCCGCGGTTGTGCGGGAATGCGATCCGGGCGTGGCCAGCTCGGTGACGGCACCACCATCGACCGGTACCGCCCCATCAAGGTGCTCCAGTCCTCGTAGCGCGGTCGTCGCGTCAACGCTCCCGGCGGGAATCGCCGGCCGAAGCCCTCGTAGCGCAGCTGCGAGGGCTTCGGCCGATACGGCGAGCCCGTGTGCCGGTCGTCCCGACCGGGCGGACGTTGCCCGGACAGGCCTGGCTCAGGGCGCGTACTTGTAGCCGACCCGCCGTACGGTCTGGATCGTACGGCGGCGCTCGGCGCCCAGCTTGCGGCGCAGCCGGGCGACATGGACGTCGACGGTCCGGCCGTCGCCCACATGCCCGTAGCCCCACACGGTGGTCACCAGCTGGTCGCGGGTGTGCACCCGGTGCGGATGCGCCACCAGATGCGCCAGCAGCTCGAACTCGAGGTAGGTCAGGTCCAGCACCTGCCCGTCCACCAGGGCGGTGCGCTGGACGCTGTCGATCGACACCGGTCCGGCGCCCTCCTCGGCCCGGTCCGGCGCGGGAGACTGCACCAGAGCGGCCGGCGGCTGCTGATCGGCCGGTACGAGAACGAGGTAGCCGATCATCGGCGGCTGACCCGGCAGGGTGGGCAGAGTGTGCTGGGGCGCGGGAAGCCAAGTGGCGCCCGGCGGGAGGAAGTCCACCACCTGCCCGGTGGTCACGACCTCGTCCCGGTCGACGGCACGCAGCCGGTGCCGGCCCGGACTGATCGGATTCTGATTGACGGCGGTCGCAGCGGAGACGGCGGGTACGGCGGAGAAGGAACGGGAGTTCGCCATGAGAGGTCAGCTCTTTCGCGCGGAGGAGTCGTCGAGTCGAGAGGACGGACGTACGTCGTGCGCGCTGGCCGAAGACCGGGGTGAGCGGCTTTAGAGGGCCTGCGCGTTCACCGCGCGGCAACACACCCGGTCGAAGTCATGGTGCTGCCGGGAAGGCCAGAACGGCTCAAGGTCGCTGCGACCTGTCGCGATGTGCTGGAAGCTGGCCATGTCCCTATTGAAGCAGATGTCGTCCGGTGGCAGCAGTGGCCTTCCGCACGTTGATACGGACGTCGATACGGACGTTGATACGCGCATTGATGCGGACGCTGATACGGACCTGACGGTCACTCGGCGCGATCCACGCCGAAGGGCGCCCACCGGCGGGACCGGCGGACGCCCTCCTGAGTGCGGCATGGCAGCGCGATCAGACCTGGCCGGCCTTCTCCAGCGCGGTGCAGCAGGTGTCGACGATCAGCCGCGTCACCATGTACGGGTCGACGTTGGCGTTCGGACGACGGTCCTCGATGTAGCCCTTGCCGTCCTGCTCGACCTGCCACGGGATACGGACCGAGGCGCCGCGGTCGGAGACGCCGTAGCTGTACTCGTTCCACGGGGCGGTCTCGTGCAGACCGGTGAGGCGGTCGTCGATGCCCGCGCCGTAGTTCTTGACGTGGTCGAGCGGCTTGGAGCCCTCACCCAGCGACTCGCAGGCGGTGATGATCGCGTCGTACCCCTCGCGCATCGCCTTCGTCGAGAAGTTGGTGTGCGCGCCCGCGCCGTTCCAGTCGCCCTTCACCGGCTTCGGGTCGAGCGTCGCGGAGACCTCGAAGTCCTCGGCGGTGCGGTACAGCAGCCAGCGCGCCACCCACAGCTGGTCGGAGACCTCCAGCGGTGCCAGCGGTCCGACCTGGAACTCCCACTGGCCGGGCATGACCTCGGCGTTGATTCCGGAGATGCCGAGGCCCGCCTTGAGGCAGTTCTCCAGGTGGGCCTCGACGACGTCACGGCCGAAGATCTCGTCGGCGCCGACACCGCAGTAGTAGCCGCCCTGCGCGGCCGGGAAGCCGCCCTCGGGGAAGCCCAGCGGGCGGGAGCCCTTGAAGAAGGTGTACTCCTGCTCGATGCCGAAGATCGGCTCCTGCGTGGCGAACTTCTCCGCCACCTCGGCGAGCGCGGCACGCGTGTTGGACTCGTGCGGCGTCATGTCCGTGTTGAGGACCTCGCACATGACCAGCAGGTTGTCGCCGCCGCGGATCGGGTCCGGACAGGAGAAGACCGGCTTGAGCACGCGGTCGGATGCGTGGCCCTCGGCCTGGTTGGTGCTGGACCCGTCGAAGCCCCAGATGGGCAGCTCGGCCCCGTCCGCCAGTATCTTCGTCTTCGAGCGAAGCTTGGCGGTCGGCTCGGTGCCGTCGATCCAGATGTACTCAGCCTTGAAGGTCACGGGGCCTCATCCTTTGCGGGTGCAGCGGTATGGGGCGCAGCTTCGCAATACGGGATTTCCCGTCCGTTGCCCGTTTGTGAACCCCACGTTACGCCGAACAGGCGGGCGGAGCTGTCCGTCCGTGAGCGGCTTCGGTCGCGGCCGTAAGCGCGACGCCGTGCTCGTTGAGCAGGGACTCGAAGCCCGCGGCACGGATCCGGCGTACGAGATCGAGGTAGCTGGTGCCCAGCGCCTCGGCGGTCCGGCCCAGGTGCCAGTCGTGGTCGTGCAGCCGGTTCAGCAGATGGCCGCGCCGGACCTGTGCCTCGGAGAGCCGGAAGGTCTTGAGATAGGCGACGCGGCCCTTGTGGTCGGTGATCACCTCGCCGATGTGCTGCTCCGGCTCCCCGCGCCGGAACGGCGGCAGAAAGCGCCACAGACTGAACGGGCCCATCCGGTAGACGCGCTCGAAGTGGTACGACGGGTCGAGCAGCCGGCCTGCGAACAGCGTGTCGTGGTCCTCGGCCCAGGTGCGCTCCTGCGCGCGGGCCGCCGCCCGCAGATCGGCGATCGTCCGCAGATACGGGCTGTCGCGGATGCGCGCCTCGAAGTCGGGGACCGGGCCGCCGAAGTACGCGTACTGATGCACCAGCTCCCCGTACAGATCCTCGATCAGGGACAAGTGCAGGGCGCGGTAGTCGGCGGGGTGCGGTACGACGAAGGCAGCGGCGAGCGAGTCCGCGGCGTACACCAGCACACCGCACTGGTCCGGGTGGATCTCGAAGATCCGCAGCGCATCGCCGAGGCCGCGCACCTGCCATCCGGCGTAGGCGTCCTCGGCGCGCGGCGACAGGCCCTGGCGTACCGCCTGCTGGGACCACTCGTCCCAGACGACGGACGGGCCGCCGAAGTGAAGTGCCAGATATCCCTCCAGCGCGAGATGGAGGGGGAGGAAACGCAGCCGGTCCTCGGTGCTGCCCTTGGCGGAGCGGCGCTTGGCCATCCTGTGGTGACGGCGCACGGGGACGCAGGCGGGCCGCGCGTCGCCCAACTGTGTTCCGTACGCGGCGGACCGGCCGCCCTCGCCCGACCAGTCCGCGACGAAACCGTGCGGGATGTAGGGGAGGTAGTGCGTACGAGGGCCGACCTGGACATCGCCGTAGCCGCCGTAGATCTCGTGGTGCAGCCGCAGCCCGTCCACCGGCTCCTCGCGCACCAGCGGCACCAGCCGGATGCCGCCCCACACCTGCGCGGGCATGGTGGTCAGCCCGGTCATGTCGAGCTTGTTCATCGCGCCCCCTCCAGGAGTCGGTCCTGGTGATGGCGGTCCAGGAATCGGTCCGTCCGGCGGTCCAGATACGCCTGGAGCTCGGCCAGTCCCGTCCGCCCCTCCGCGAACTGCGCGATCTCCACCAGCGCCGCCAGATCCTCGGCGTCGCGGATCCCTGCTGTCGGCACGCTCGGCGCCAGCCGGCGCACATCAAAACCGTCCGCGTCGTATACAGGGTTCACATGCACCACACTCGTCCTCCGGTCCCGGTCGAGGCGGGTGCGCCAGACCCGCAGCACCTCGCCCGCCAGCCCCGGCGGCGCGTTGTCCCAGCCGTCCGAGACGATCACCAGCCGGTCCGGCGAGTCCTCCAGGGCATCGAGGATCCGGGTGCCGAGCGGGGTCGGCCCCCAGGGGCGTACGAGGAGCGGATCGGCCGCTCCCGAGGTCCAGTGCGCGCGGTACGAACCGGCCAGCGCCTCCAGCAGGAAATGGCAGCCGAGCGCGACCGCGAGCGGACGGCGGCGCTTGACGCCCGAGCCGGAGGCGGAATAGCTGTCGTCCAGCACGGCCGACACCCGCCCCCACGTCCCGGCGTACGGCCCCGCCGCACGCAGTGCCGCGGCCCGCAGTGCACCGGTCAGCTCCGCCCGCCGCCGCACCCGCTCCGCCACCTCGAGAGAGAGGACGTACAGCGCGAGGCGGGTGAGCGGCATGACGCTGAGGTCGGTCTTCGTCCCGGCCCGCTGCGTACGCAGCCGTTCCAGCCGGGTCATACGCGGCGCGATCCGCTCCAGGAACACCCCGCGCGGGATGCCGTGCTTCGCCGCGAAGCCCTCGGCGACGGTGAACGGCAGATCGTAGACCGCGACCTGCTCGAAGTGGGCGCGGCGGTACGCGTCCAGGAAGGCGTGCTCGTAGCGGACGCGCCGGCCGGGACGGAACAGGAAGTCGCCGAACTCGTCGCCCGCGAACTCGCCTTCTCCGAAAGGAAGATGGGCATGGCGAACGGCGGTCTTCAGACCGCTGCGGTACTTCACCGCGTCAAGGCCGAGATCGGTGCGCGCCGCCAGCCAGTCGCGCAGGATCGCACGGGTACGGCGGTTGTTGACCTTGGCGGCGCGCAGCGTGCGGAACAGCCGATAGACACGCTGCGGCGGCAGCACGGCCAGCCGCGCCGCTATCAGCCGGCCCTCCGTCCGTTTCTGTGCGTCGCTCGCCTCGCCCGCCGTGCGCAGCAGCTGCTCCACGATCCGGGCGGCGTTGTGGTCGTTGATGTCGAGTGCGAGCGCGGCGGCGTACACGGACCGGTAGTTGACCCGTACGTACTCATGGAGGAAGGAGAGCGACAGCTGTTGCGCGTACGCCTCGGAGCGGAATTCACGCTGTCCGGTCGACGTCACGGCGGCGTTCACGAACAGGAGCACATCCTCGGCAGCGACCAGATCGGCGTGCGTCTCGATGGTCGGTTCGGCGTCGGTCCCGGCGGTCTCCGCCATCGTCTCTCCCCGTACGTACAAAGACGGAAGCCGACCGGGGAATGAGGGCGCGAACAGCGAAATCACTGCGTTAGAAGCAAGTCCCGGAAGTCGCACCGGAGTCCCGCGGCCGGCTCCGAAAACGTAACACCGTTCGTTTCGCGTTCCCCGGCATTTTTCTCCACGGGGCAGACTGGGCCGCATGACGAAGCCCGCGAAGCAGCTGCGTATCGGACTCCTCGGGACCGGGCCCTGGGCGGAGCGCACCCAGGCTCCCGCGCTCGCCGCCCATCCGGATGTCGAGCTCGCCGGCGTGTGGGGGAGGCGGGCCGAAGCGGCCGCCGCGCTCGCCGCCGCCCATGACACGACGGCGTACTCCGGCGACGACGGAATCGACGCGCTCTTCGCCGCCTGCGACGCGGTGGCCTTCGCGCTGCCGCCGGACGTCCAGGCGCCGCTCGCGGCGCGGGCGGCCGCGGCGGGCTGCCATCTGCTGCTGGACAAGCCGGTCGCGACGACGGTGGCCGGAGCGCGTGAGACGGCGGAGGCGGCAGCCAGGGCCGGGGTCGCGTCTGTGGTGTTCTGTACCTTGCGCTTTGCCGCCGAAACCGCGCCCTGGATCGCCGAACAGGCGAGGGTGGACGGCTGGTTCACGGCCCATGCGCGGTGGCTCGGTTCGCTGTACGCGCCCGGCGGGGACAGCCCGTACGCGGCTTCGCCGTGGCGGCGCGAGAAGGGCGGGCTGTGGGATGTGGGCCCGCATGTGCTGTCCGTACTGCTGCCGGTGCTGGGCGATGTGACGGAGGTGACCGCGGCTCGTGGCCCGGTCGACACCGCGCATCTGGTGCTGCGGCACGAGTCCGGGGCGTCGAGCACGGCGACGCTGAGCCTGAGCGCGCCGGTGAAGGCTTCGGGCGTGAGCATCGAACTTGTCGGCGATCGGGGGGCGGCGGTGCTGCCGGCCTGGAGCGACGCGATCCGCTCGTTCGAGGCGGCCGTCGACGCGCTGCTGGAGTCGGCGCGGACAGGGCGGGCGCACGACTGCGACGTACGGTTCGGGCTGCGGCTCACCGAGATCCTGGCGCAGGCGGAGGCGGAGCTTCTGCTGCGTGGTTAGGGCCGTGAGCTGTGGTGCTGCGTGGTTAGGGCCGTGAGCTGTGGTGCTGCGTGGCCGGAGCTGTGAGCTGTGGTGCTGCGTGGCCGGAGCTGTGAGCTGGTGCTCAGTCGGTGGGCGCGGTGGCCAGGGCGGTGCCGTGAGGAGGCGAACGGCACCGTCCTGGAATCCGTCAGCGTCAGCCGACGCGCTCGATCCGCGCCTTGCGGATGAGGAACTTGCCGGGCTCACGAACCTGCTCGAAGGCCGCGTTGTTCAGCAGGGCGCAGCTGCCGGAGGCGGAGGCGACCTTGACGGTGGTCGACTTGTTGTTGTCGAGGTTGGTCACCTTGAGGGTGGTGCCCACCGGGAACTGGTTGCTGGAGGCGGCGGGTGCGCCGGCCTCGCCGGAGAGGGTCACGGTCGAGCCGGCGCAGACGACCTCGCCGACGTTGCCCTGGCCACCGCCTGCCTGGTTGCCGGCATCCTGGCCACCGCCTGCCTGGTCCCCGGCACCCTGGTCGCCGCCCGCCTGGTTGCCGGCGTTCTGGTTGTCGCTGTTCTGACCGCCCGCCTGGCCGCCGATCTTCTCGATCCGTGCCTTGCGGATGAGGTTCTTGCCGGGCTCGCGGACCTGCTCGAAGGCGGCGTTGTTCAGCAGGGCGCAGCTGCCGGAGGTGGAGGTGACCTTGACGGTGGTCGACTTGTTGTTGTCGAGGTTGGTCACCTTGAGGGTGGTGCCGATCGGGAACTGGTTGCTGGAGGCGGCGGGTGCGCCGGCCTCGCCGGAGAGGGTCACGGTCGAGCCGGCGCAGACGACCTCGCCGGCCTGGTCGCCGCCCGCACCGGCGGGGGGCTGCGACTCGGCGGGCGGTGCGGCGGGCTGCGACTCGGCCGGGGGCGCGGCTTCCCCACCACCACCGGCACCGCCGCCGACCTCGCACCCGGAAGCTTCCTGCTGCCGCTTGATCTGCTCGATGACGGCCTGTCGGTTAGCGATCCGTGCCTCGGACTGCGCATCCGGATTGGCGCGCTGGTCGGCGATGAACTTCTCGTTGTTCTGGAGGGCGGTGACCAGTCCGTCGCAGGCCACCGACGCCTGACTGGTGCCAGTCATCACCACCGCCGTACCGCCTGCGAGGGCAGCGGCGCCGACAAGCAGAGCGATCTTCTTCTTCCCGCTGAGGGTCTTCTTGCGTGACACGTGGGACTCCTGTCGGGTGGGTTCCGTGTGCCGTTACGTACGAGTAGCCATTCCGTTCTTCTCAGCACTCTCACCTACAACTTCCTTAACTTTCCTTAAGGTTGTTGCTGCTCAACAGGCGGCAGCGCCCGGCACAGCGCGTCCAGCGCGGCGGCGTAGATGTGCTCCGGCGGTGTCGCGTAACCGATGACCAGTCCGTCCCGCCCGTCCGCGGGGAAATCGGCGTGCCGGTAGTCGGCGAGCCCCTCGACGGCGAGCCCCTGCCAGGCCGCCGCCTTCACCACGGCCCGCTCGGACCCCGTCGGAAGTTCGAGCACGGCGTGCAGCCCCGCCGCGATCCCGGTCACCCGCACCTGCGGCGCCCGCTCCGCCAGGACCGACACCAGCTGGTCGCGCCGGCGCCGGTGGCGCTGCCGCATCTTCCGCACATGCCGGTCGTACGCCCCCGAGGTGATGAAGTCCGCGAGCGTGAGCTGCTCCGTGGCGCTCGACCACTGCTCGCGCTCACCCTTCGCCGCCACCACCTCGTCCACCAGGTGCTCGGGCAACACCATCCAGCCGATGCGGAGGGTGGGGGAGAGGCTCTTGCTCACCGACCCCATCAACACCACCCGGTCGGGGTCGAGGCCCTGCACCGCCCCCACCGGCCGGCGGTCGTAGCGGAACTCGCCGTCGTAGTCGTCCTCCAGGACCAGCCCGCCCGTCGACCGCGCCCAGTCCACGACGGCGGCGCGCCGCTCCGGATGCAGCGGACCGCCGGTCGGGAACTGGTGCGCGGGAGTCAACAGCACGGCGCCCACCGCGCCCAACTCGCTTATCCGGGCGCCGTGTTCATCGACCGGCAGAGGTGTGGTGCGTATGCCGCCGTCGGCCAGGAGTCCGCGGTGGAAGGGCAGCCCGTACGACTCCACGGCCCACCGTCCGCCCGCGACCGCCGCCATCAGCCGCAGTGCGTGCGCGGCCCCGGAGCAGACGACGATCCGCCGCGGATCGGTCCGCACCCCGCGCACCCGCGCCAGATACCCGGCCAGCGCCTCCCGCAGCTCGGCCCGCCCACGCGGATCGCCGGGCCCGAACGCATCGTGCGGCGCGGTGGTCAGCGCCCGCCGCGCGGAGGCCAGCCACGCTCCGCGCGGAAAGGCGGAGGGGTCGGGCTGCCCCTGCACGAGGTCGTACGTCGGCCGGACGGTTCTGGCCGCAGTGCGCTGTCTGCGTACGGGAGCGACCGGCGTCGCGACCTCTCCCCTGCCCGGCGATGGGCAGGCCCCCTGCGCGACCCGGGTCCCGGACCCCTGGCGCGCGGTGAGCCATCCCTCGGCGGCCAGCTCGGAGTACGCGTCGGCGACGGTGTTACGGGCGATCCCGAGGTCGGCGGCGAGGGAGCGGTAGGGCGGCAGCTTCGTACCCGGGGCCAGTCGCCCGCTCCTGACTCCCTGGCGCAGGGCCCGCATCAGAACGGCGCGCCGACTGCCCGGACCCGTCAGCTCCAGATGCAGATCCGCACCCAGGATCTCCGCCAAATTGACCCATGAATCTGCCACTGAAATGCACCCCATTGCCGGTCGCCTGAGCCCCTAGATTCGTACACATGACGACGACAGAGATCAACACCCCGACCACCGCCCGCATCAACTTCGCGAAGCTGGCCCCGAAAGCCTTCCGCGCCGTGATCGGCCTGGACGCCGCGGCCCGCGAGGGCCTGGACCCGACGCTGGTCGAACTGGTTCAGGTCCGCTCCTCGCAGCTCAACCACTGCGCGTACTGCCTGCACATGCACACCGCCGACGCGCGCAAGGCGGGCGAGAGCGAGGAGCGTCTGCACATGACTGCCGTCTGGCGGGAGGCGAAGCACTTCTTCACCGAGAAGGAACAGGCGGCGCTCGCCCTGACCGAGGCGGTCACCCTGGTCGCGGACGGCGGAGTGCCGGACGCGGTGTACGCCCACGCGGCGGCCCACTTCGAGGAGCAGGAGCTGGCTCACCTGCTCGCCCTGATCTTCACCATCAACACCTGGAACCGGATCGCGCTGGCCACGGGCAAGGTGGCGGGCACGGACGAGCGGTGACGGCCGAAGCCGCCCACCACGCCGCCCGCGCCGGAGCCTTCAGCGGCGAGTCGTCCTCGGCGTCGTCCTCGGCGTCGTCCTAGGACCGGCCGAGTGCGTCCCGTACCGCCTCGTCCGTACGCGCCACGACGGCCGTCCCGTCCTCAGCCGTGATGATCGGCCGCTGGATCAGCTTGGGGTGCTGCGCGAGCGCCTCGATCCACCGCTCCCGCGAACCGTCGTCGCGCGCCCAGTCCTTGAGCCCCAGCTCCTTCGCCGCGGTCTCCTGGGTCCGCGTGATGTCCCACGGCTCGAGCCCGAGCCGCCCGAGGACGGCCCGGATCTCCTCCGCGCTCGGCACGTCCTCCAGATAGCGCCGGACGGTGTACGTGGCGCCTTCCTCGTCGAGAAGGTCGATGGCGCTGCGGCACTTGGAACAGGCCGGATTGATCCAGATCTCCATGCCCCCACCGTACTGGCTCGACCACCCCTCAAACACCGTCTGGCCAGCGGCGATTGTCAGTGGTGGGCAGTAGAATGAACAGTAGTTCGGGATGGTCCCGCCACCGCGCCAGGAGGTTGCCGATGGCCGTTGCCACACTCACGACGAAGCCCGTGTACAAGCCGCTGAAGAAGAAGCCACTGCCGGCCGGACAGCCGCGCGAGTGGTACGTGTCCCACAACCGCCGGTTGAAGGCCATGCGCCTGGCGATCGCCCTGCTGGACTCGGGCGTCTATCACCCGGCGACCGCAGACAACCGCAAGATACATGCGACGGCGGAGCGCATCGGGGTCCACCCGCCGTCCGACACGACGTGCCGGATGGTGCGGGCACTGATCCGCTACGGCCGCTGAACAGACTCAACAAGCTGAACAGCGCGAACAGCTGGACAGCGTGAACAGCTGAACAAGCCGAACAACCGCGTCCCGCCGCTGTCACCCGAGGTGACGGCGGCGGGACGCGCATGTCTTCGGGAAGCTCCGCGGACCGGATGCCTCGGCGAGGCTCGCGGTGCACTCGCGCCGCCTGCCGGCAACGGTGACTCGCCCGGCCACAAGCTCCTCGTAACAACTCAAACGGCATAGGGTGCAGTTGGCGCACATTGGGGCATTCTGGTCCCACTCGGTTCGAGCTGCCCTGGGGGAGTCATGTCCCATCCGCACCGCACCCTTCGAAGATTCCTCGTCCTCGCGGCGGCCGGCGTGCTGGGCGCCGGCGCCGCGCTCGCCTTCGCTCCGCCCGTCGCCGCCGAACCGGCGACACCGGTCGCCTATCCCGCGGGAGCAAGCGCAACCCGGTACTCCGGACTGGCCTTCGACACCTGTACGGCACCGCCGCTTTCGGCAATCCGGGCGTGGAGCGCATCCCCGTACCGCGCTGTCGGTGTGTACATCGGGGGCATAAGCCGCACCTGCGCCCAGCCGGAGCTGACTGCGTCATGGGTGACGTCCGTATCGGCGCTGAAGTGGCGTCTGCTGCCCATCTACAAGGGCCTGCAACCGCCGTGCGGCGGCAGGCCCACCGACGCCAAGATCAGCCGGGCCGCCGCGACCGCCAGGGGCCAGGGCGCCGCGGCGGCCGCCGACGCCGTCGCCAAGGCGAAAGCGCTCGGTATGCAGCCCGGCAGCGCCGTCTACAACGACATCGAGCAGTACACGCAGACCGACGCCACATGCCGGACCGGAGTGCTGGCGTTCGTCTCCGCGTGGACGAAGGAACTGCACCGGGTCGGCTATGTCTCGGGCGTCTACATGAATCTCAACTTCGGTGCGAAGCAGCTCTCCGACGTCTTCACGTCCACCTCCTACGCCCGTCCCGACGCGCTGTGGATCGCCCGCTTCGACGGGGTCGACTCGCTGAAGGGCTGGACCGGCATCGCCGATTCCACGTGGGCGGTCCACCAGCGGGCCAAGCAGTTCAAGGGCGATCACGACGAGACCTACGGCGGCGTGACCCTCAACATCGACACCGACCGGCTCGACACGCCCGTCGCCACAGTGGCGTACACGTACACGGTGACGAGCTCCACCACGCTCAACGCCCGCACCGGCCCCTCGACCAGCTACCCCGCCGCCGCGTCGCACGCGCCCGGATCCGCCCTCAAGGTGGTGTGCCAGGCGCCCGGTTCCACCGTCGGCACCACCGCCGTATGGGACAAGCTCTCGGACGGCACCTACGTCACCGACCACTACGTCAGCACCCCGTCCAACACCGGATACAGCGCCCCGGTGCCGCGCTGCACGTACCCCTACCAGACCACCGCGGCCGGCGGCCTCGCCGAGCACACGGGCGCCGGCACCTCGTCCGCTGTCCGTGGCACGTCCCCCAACGGGTCTTTGGCGTGGACGATCTGCCAGCGGTCCGGCTCGGCGGTCGGCACCACCAAGATCTGGGACCGGCTCGACAACGACCGCTATGTCTCGGACTACTACGTGGCCACACCCAGCAACACGACCTACAGCAAGCCGGCTCCGCGCTGCTGACATACGCGCCCGGGGCGATCGCTCAGGCAGCGGCCCCGGGCGCCCACGTCGGCACTGCCGCATCGCCGACGCTCAACGTCCCGTGCCCGAGGACCGCCGCCTTCATGCCGAAGCTGACCTTGTTCTGGTACTCCGGCTCCCGTCGGTACGTCGCGAGCGTACGGATCGGCTCGGGGCCTACGCGGAGCCCTGTGAGCTGGTCGACCAGCGGGACACTGCACCGCATCGCCCGGACCGCGTAGGCGAGCCGGACGGTCCCGATCTCCAGCCGTCGTATCTCGTCCTCGGCGTGCGGCTCCGCGCAGCCGTCGAGGACGATGTTCGGCCGGAAGCGGTCCATCGGCACCGGAGCCGCGCCACGCTCCGCGATCCGCGCGTTCAGTCCGTCCAACGACGCCTGAGACGCCACCAGCACGGCATGCGCGTCCGCGAACCCGACCTTGCCCGGCGTCTCGCCCCAGCCGGTCCCGGTCGAAGTCCGAAGGCACCCGCGCCAGCCGGGACTTCGCCCCCAGCACCTCGGAGAACCACTCCGCGGCGGCATCCCCCTGGTCCGCGCCCTGCCCGATGGCCCGCCCGAACATGCTCACCGGCCGCCGCTCACCGTCCGGGTCGACCGCCAGCAGCACGCTCTCGACCCCGTCGGCGGACAGCCGCAGTGACGCACCTCCGTCGACGATCTCGGGCCGGATCGCGGCCATGGCGGGCAGCGTGCGCTGACTGCGGAATGCACCGTCCGAGGCGTCGACGACCATGAAGGTACGGTCGTGCTCGAGCCCCGTCTCGCCGACCCGGGCGGAGTCGACTTCCGTGCCGGCGCAGCCCTTCACCGGGTAGTACGTCAATTTCTGCACAGTGATCCCCATGCCGGTCGATCGTACGTGCGCGCGGCGGCGTGGCGATCCCCGGTCAAGGCCCCGAGACGGTCACCGCCTCCGGCGGATCGCCGCCTCGCGACTCGGCAGGTCAGATCCGGGCGCTGAGGCGCGCCTTCGCGGCCGGCCACTCCTCCGTGAGGAGGGAGAAGTAGACGGTGTCCCGCCATGTACCGTCCGGGCGTCGACGGTGGCGGCGCAGCACACCCTCGCGCCGGGCCCCCAGACGCGCGATGGCGGCCTGCGACCGCTGGTTCATATGGTCCGTCTTCAACTGGACGCGCCCCATGCCCAGCTCCTCGAAGGCGTGCGTCAGCAACAGCAGCTTCGCCTCGGTGTTGACCGCCGTGCGCCAGGACGCGCGCCCGTACCAGGTCCAGCCGATCTCCAGACGCTCGTTCTCCGCGTCGACGTCCATGAACGTGGTCCAGCCGACCGCCCGGCCGGTCGCGCGATGGATGACGGCGAACGGTATGTACGTGCCGTGCTCCGCGGCTTCAAGCAGTTCACCGAGCTTGGAGCCGAGTTCGTCCTGCGTATGCGGCGTCGGGCCGCCCTGCCAGCGCCAGACCTCGTCGTCTCCGCCGCCCGCGGCGAAGAGGTCGCCGAGATGCTCCATCGTCAACGGCTCGAGGCGCACATGGCGGCCGGTCAGTGTCACAGGCAAAGGTGTCTGGGCAGGCATGGCTCGAACCGTAACCACTTTCTGCACTAGCCGCAATCCTGTTTTGCACTAGTGCGATGTCCTACCGATTAGGCTTGCCGCGGGCCCCGAAACGATCAAGTATGCAGTTCCAAGTGGGTAGTTACCCCGGGGCAAGCGGGCGGGAGGGGTGGGGCATGGGGACCGTACGGAGACCAGGGGCGTACGTCTGCGGGATCGACGCGGCGATGGACGTGGTCGGCGGGAAGTGGAAGGTGCTGATCCTCTGGGCGCTCAACGAACAGACCTGCCGCTTCGGCGAACTGCGCAGGCTGGTTCCGGGCGTGACCGAGAAGGTTCTCGCCTCTCATCTGCGGGAGTTGGAGGCGGACGGCATTGTGCATCGCGAGGTCCATGCCGAGGTACCGCCTCGCGTCGAGTACTCGCTGACCTCGCTCGGGGTCTCACTCAACGACGCGCTGGCGCCGCTCGGCGCCTGGGGACGGGAGAACATCCTCGCGGGCTCGGTGGACACTCACCAGCCACAGTCCTAGGTGCCGAGCTTCCTCACGGAACGAGTGTGCCGCATCGGCGCAGTGTGACGTGTCACAGACAACCCGGGCGGTGCTGTGGGAGTTTCAACTGTGTTACTCCTCAGTGGAGTTGCTGAGCCGGGGATGAGGACCGGACGGCACGACGGACCGCATCGGTCGCCCCGCGAGGGCGCCGGAGGCGGAACCGCGGGCCGGCGGCGGCATCCGGCTCGAGACGGTCTGCCCGTACGTGGAGAGGATCGAATGAGCACCCTGGAAGCCATGACGCTGCTCGACCAGGTGGTCGACACGGCTCGGTATCCCCTGCCGGAACTCGAGAGCGCCGAGGGACAGGCCGTGGTTGCCCGTGCCCGGCGCGAACTGTCGACACTCGGCTGCACCGTACTGCCGGACTTCATCCGCCCGTCGCTCCGAGATGTGCTGCAACAGGAGTGCTCGGCCATCGCCCCCCGGGCACACTTCGACGTCGAAACGGTCAACGTCTACAACATCGCGGTGGACTCGGCTCTGCCTGAGGACCACCCCGGCCGGAGGACCTTCCAGCGGGGCAACGCGTTCGTCGCGCGGGACCGCGTCCCCGCAGACTCCGTCATCAGCCTGCTCTACTCGCACACGGTGTTCCAGCGCTTCGTCGCCCGCTGCTTCGGACTGCCGCAGCTGCACGAGTTGGCCGACCCGCTCTCCGGGCTGGTTCTCAACGTCGTCGCGCCGGGTATGGAGCATCCCTGGCACTTCGACACCAACGAGTTCACCGTGAGCATGCTCACCCGGCAGGCGCAGGACGGCGGCGTCTTCGAATACTGCCCCAACATCAGGTCCGCGCACGACGAGAGCTTCGACGACGTCCGGGACGTACTGGACGGCCGGGGTGAGCGGTTGACCAGGCGCCTCTCCCTGCAACCTGGTGACCTGCAACTGTTCAAGGGCCGCTACTCGCTGCACCGGGTGAGCCCCGTGCGGGGCGAGGTCGCGCGCCACTCCGCGATATTCGCGTACAGCGAGCGCCCCGGAGTCATCGGCAGCGTCGCACGGACCCGGCAGCTCTTCGGCCGGGTACTGCCCGAGCACCTGGCGGCCGAGGGCCGGGCCGTCCGGGGCGACCTACTGCTGGATTAGCAGACCGCGAAGGAGTGCAGTCGTCGCAGGCCGTTTCCCCACTCTGAGATCGACCGAGGAGTAAGCCCTGTGCGTTTCGACGCGACCGGAAAAGTCTCGCTCGACCACATCTACACCCAGCCCGATCCCCGCAGCTATTTCCGCCTACTGCGCCCGCTCGGCTACTGCGTTCCGCAACAGGCCAAGCCCTACTTCGCGAAGCTCATCAAGGAGTACCGGGAGTCCCAGCACGTCACGGTGCCGAAAGTGCTGGACATCGGCTGCTCGTACGGAATCAACGCAGCCCTGCTGAAGTACGACGCGACGATGGACGAGCTGTACGCGCGCTACGACGACGAGGGTCGCGAAGGGGAGAGCCGCGAAGCCCTGCTGGCCCGCGACCGGGAGCTGTCCCGCTTGCGCCGACCCGCCCAGCCCATCCGCTTTGTCGGCCTCGACACCTCCGGCAGCGCGCTGTCCTACGCGCTCGAGGCCGGGTTCCTCGACGACGCGGTGCACGCCGACCTGGAGGACCACGAGCCCACACCGCGCCAGCGCGCCCAGTTCGCCGGGACGGACCTGGTGATCTCGACGGGCTGCCTCGGCTATGTCACCGAGCGGACGCTCGGACGAGTCATCGAGGCACAGGGCACCCGCCGGCCCTGGATGGCGCACTTCGTGCTGCGGATGTTCCCGTTCGACCCCGTCGAGCGCGCACTGGCAGGGCTGGGCTACCGGACCATTCGTGTCGAAGAGGTATTCAAGCAGCGGCGGTTCGCCTCTTCGCAGGAACAGGCGCTCGTACTCGAGCGCATGTCGGCCGCCGGAGTGGATGCGCGGGGCCTGGAAGCGGAAGGCTGGATGTACGCACAGCTCTTCCTTTCCCGGCCCCACGACATCCCAGGTCCCAACGATCCGAATCGAGAGCGGAATTGAAGATCAGTCAGGACGTAGCAGGCAACGTGACCTTCGCCCAGGAGGACAGCCTGCCGCGCGTACCCCTGCCCACTCTGGAGGCGAGCTGTGAGAGGTTTCTCGCCTGGTCCGCGCCGCTGCTGAGCGCCGACGAGCGGGCGGCGACCGAGGCTGAGGTGGCCGCCTTCCTCCGGCCGGACGGCCCCGGCCGGGTGCTGCACGCGGCGCTGGAGGAGTACAACGCCACCGAGGGCGTGCACAGCTGGCTCGACACCTTCTGGCCCTACCGCTACCTGGGCCGCCGGGACCGGATCGCGCTCAACGCCAACTTCTTCTTCCTCTTCCAGGACTCCGGCCAGGCGCAGGTGGAGCGGGCGGCCGGGCTCATCGCCGGGGCTCTCAACTACAAGCGGCAGCTCGATCAGGAGCTCATTCCGCCGGTGGTGCAGCGCGGAGCGCCCCAGTCGATGGTGCAGAACAAGTTCCTGTTCTCCACCACCCGGATCCCCGGCGCGCAGCAGGACACCGTCCGCGCCCCCTACACCGACCAGTGGCCCGGCCCGTCCGACGCCCGGCACATCGTGGTGTTCTTCCGGGGCAACATGTTCCGGCTGGACGTGCTGGGCTCGGACGGTGTCCCGCACAGCCTGGACGACCTCGAGGCGGGGCTGCGCGCCGTGATGAAGTCCGCCGCCGAGCCGGCCGGCGCGGACACCTCGGTGGGCCATCTGACCACCATGGCCCGCGCGGAGTGGGCGGCCGCCCGCGAGTCCCTCCTCGCCCGCCACCCCCGCAACGCCGACGCGCTGGACGACGTCGAGACCGCGCTGTTCTGCGTGGCGCTGGAGGACTTCGCACCCGCGGACACCCAGGACACCTGCGACCAGCTGCTGTACGGCGACCGCGGCAACCGCTGGTTCGACAAGGCCGTGTCCCTCGTCGTCTTCGCCGACGGCCGGGCGGGCATCAACGTCGAGCACTGCGAGCTGGACGGGACCACCATCCTCAGCTTCACCGACGCCTTGCTCAGCGCCCCGGCCGAGGAGCACTCACAGCAGTCCGGGGCCCGTTCCCAGGGACTGCCGGCGCTGGAGCCGATCGTGTTCGAGCTGGACGACGCCCTGCGGGCCCAGGTGCGCTCCGCCGCCGACGCGTTCGCGGCGTACGGGCAGAACACCGCGACCAGCACCGTGTCGTTCGCGGACTTCGGCAGCAGCGCGATCAAGGCACTGGGGGTGTCGCCGGACGCATTCGTCCAGGTCGCCTACCAGCTCGCCCACCAGCGCGCGAAGGGGCACCTGGGCGCCACGTACGAGTCGATCGCCACCCGGCAGTACCGGCACGGGCGTACCGAGGCGATGCGCGTCGTCACCCCCGAGATGCGGGAGTTCGTGGCGGCGATGGACGACCCGGCGACGGATGCGGACACCCGGCGCGCCGCGTTCCGGGCCGCCGCCCAAGGCCATGTGGCGCGCGCGAAGGAGTGCCAGTCGGGGCAGGTGCCCGAGCAGCACCTGTGGGAGCTGGAGCTGATCCAGCGGCGGCGCGGGGCCGAGCTCGGGGTGACCGAGCAGCCCGCGCTGTACCGGACGCCGGGCTGGCTGACGATGCGGGACGACTACCTGAGCACCAGCTCCGCGCCGTCCGAGAACATCCAGTACTTCGGCTTCGGCTCGACCAGCAGCAGGTGCATCGGTGTGGCGTATGTGCTGCTGCCCGAGCGCTTCAACCTCTACCTGAGCACGCCGCTGGCGGTGGCCGACCAGATGCGGACGTTCGCCGACCGGCTCCGGGAGGCGGTGGCCGAACTGCGGGAGCTGGTGTCGTCCGAGGGGTCGGAGGACTGAACGGCCCGGGACGGGCCAAGGCGGGCTGACCAAGCCCGGGGGGCCGACTCGTTGACGGAGTCGGCCCCCCCGCACACGGCTGAGGTCCGCATGCTGCGTTGCGCTACGCCATCAGGGCGAGCAATACGCGATGGCCTGAATCCTCTTGGCGCTGCGGGTTGGGTTGTCGCCGACGACCTGCCAGCTGTCGTCGGGGGTGGCGGTCGTGGTCCGCCAGGAGATACCCGGCACAACCCCAGCGTTGGGGGTGTACCAACCGCCGGAGACCGCCTCGTGGTCGGACGGACATTGGGCTGTGCTCTGGGCGGAACCACCCGCAGGCACGGTGACGAGTGGTCCCCAGTATGCAGTGGTGCCGCCGGTACCAGCGGGACCTGTGGGGCCGGTCGGCCCCGGCGTACCCGGGTCACCCTGCGCGCCCGTCGGACCTGTGGGCCCGCCCGGCGTACCCGGCACACCCTGCGCGCCCGTCGGACCCGTCGCGCCCGTCGGGCCGGTCGCACCCCTCCTGCAGTTGTCCTTGTCGCCGAGTTGCGACACGTCCGTGCACGCATCGAGTACGCCGCTCGGACCGCTCGACGCGCTCACCCGCTCGCCCATGTTGTGAGCCGCGGCCGCGACGGGACTGATCACCCCGGCTGCCAGGACCAGCGCAAGCGAGGCGATCGTGCTGCCGGCCAGCCACTTGTCTCGACGTGGCAGCGGCCCCAGCACGGGCCCTGTCCTGTTGTCAGGAATCATGCATTTGCTCCTTGATTCAATCGTTTTGTCCGAACCCAAGGGTGAGCTTGGCCCGTACGCGGCCGATCGATCGTCACGCACGATCGAAACGCGCCGATTTTCGACAACTCGGAGCAATCGACATATTCATGATGAACTGATTTTCGTCCGCACATTGCGTGTAATTGAGCCCGGTCGCGCACCGGGGCCGTCGAAGTACTCGAACCTCGGCGACGGAGATTGCTCGGGTAACTCTGGTACGCCGCGGGGCGTTTCGGTTCGGACGCGGTGGTGTGGTGCCGCGAGGAGCATTGCGCGGCACCACAGGCGGGGCGGTTTGTCAGTCGTTGACGCAGGTGTTGCCGGATGCCTCGTTCAGCAGCGCGATGATGTCGATGGTGTTGCCGCAGAGGTTGATCGGGACGTGGATCGGAACCTGGATCACGTTGCCCGAGACGATGCCCGGGGAGCCTGCGGCGACGCCTTTGGCCCCGCTGTCGGCGACGGCGGCACCGGCGCCGCCCAGGAGCGCGCAGGCAACCAGGCCGGCAGCGGCAACCATTGATCGGATTTTCATGCTGATCTCCTATCGGTTGAGGTCGTGCCAACTCATCCGATAGCACTTGCCTTGTATGACCGAGTCGTTCACTCCTTGGTGGGCGAGTCGGTGAACGAGCAGGGCTGGGGCCCACAGTTCAGCTCGGGGTTGCGCATAAGCCGTGGCCGCGTGACCCATCACCTCGGTGAGTCCTACTCCTGGGGCTGCCAGGCGTAGCGAATGTCCGGCTCACGTTCCTCATTGCGCAGTCCGTCACTGCGCTCAACTGCGATGAAGCCGTGTCGCTCGTAGAACCGTTGCGCTGGTCCGTTGACCTGGAACGTCCACAACCCCAGTCCATCGGGCCGCTGCTGCTTGGCCAACTCCACGAACCGGTCGCCCACACCCCGGCCGCGCCACGAGGGATCGAGGTAAAGCTGTTCCAGTTCTCCGCCATCGAGTACCAGGAGCCCGACCACGGCGCCCTCGGCGACGACTACCCAGGTCTCGTACTGAGGCACGACCACGTAGGAGAACCAGTCCCGCACCTCATCGTCGCTGTGCGCGCGGCGCACGGTCGGCAGCGCAGCGGTGAAGGAACGCAGCCACACTTCGGCTATGTCGGCCGCATCGGAGTCATCCGCACGCCGAAAAACAAGCTCAGCACTGTTCACAGCGCGCGACTATCGCAGATGAGTGATCCTGGCGCATCCGGATTCGGGATCGCGCCGCCGTGGGTCCGGGCTTCGGATTACTCAGGTTTCTCCGCTCAGTTATCCATATGTGTCGCTGAGAGCCCAGCAGGCCCAGGCGACGACGGCCACCGGCACGACGATGGCCACCGAGCCGAGAGCAATTCCGGCCCGCGCGCGGTGGCGGTCAGCCTCCTCCTTCCCCCTCATGTCGCGCAGAGCCCCCACGCCGGAGACGACCGCACAGATCCCGACAGGCACGATCAGGTAAACGGGGAAGATCCGGATCCACGACGAGACGGCGGACGGCAGCCAAGGGCATCCGAACATGGCCACGGCGCCGACGCCCAGGAGCAGCGAGCAGGTGCCGGTGCGCCCCTGCGGCGCCGTCACTTGGGGCTCCACTCGGACTCCGGCCATTCGTACTCGTCGAAGCCGCCCGGGAGCTTCCCGCACGGTGCGTAAACGCTGACGGCGAGCGTTCCGGTGGGCTCGTACCAGTCCACATCGACCATCTCGTCGGTGTCCGGGCGCTCGAACCTGAAGCCCAGGTCGGAGACGTTCTCGCTGGTGAGCTTCCAGCCCTCCTGCTCCAGCCGCCGGCGTACGCGCTCCTGGCCGCTGCGGGCGGTGTTCCTTGGGACGTCCGTCACACGCCATTCGAGTCCGAAGCTGCGCACGTCGCTGCGGCCTTGGTCTATGTGGGCGATGGACCGCAGCCCGCGGTAGTAGCAGGTGCCCGTTTCCACGCGGGAGCTCACGTCGGGCGGCCCGGGCAGGGCCACCTCGTCGTACACCCGCTGGGCTTCCTGCTTGAGCCGAGTGGCGACCTGGTCAGGGTCGCTCGCCGGATATGGCTCCCCGTTCCACACGCGGTAGCAGGTCACGGTCACGGTCACGGTCACGGCCACGACGAGCAGGACGCCGATGAGCCACAGAATCGAACGAACGGAGTGCTTCTTCAGCATCCGTCGGCCCCCACGCCGGCCGTAGTGGCGGCCATGCGAGAGACGCGCCACATCGATGCGGGGCGGAAGGTGCAGGTGGCAGGCTGAACGGAACTCATGGTGCGGAGGTTAGAGGGCCGGGGACGCACGGCGCGTGGGGGTGACTACTCAGATCCAGGTGAGTAGCCAAGCAGCCCTGGCAGTCGAACACGGGGTTCAGTTGGCCGGCACGATGGCTTGCCGCACCGACCGATCGAGTCACCTTGGCTACGGGTGCGTTCGGCTGGTCGTGTCGGCAGTGTGCTGCTGCTGGCGACCGTCAGCGGCGGGTGTGTTCGATGTTTCCGTCGGTGCGGCGTGGTGTCGTTGCCCAGGATGGGAGCCAGGCTGTCTCGGGGAGCGGTGCCAGGCTTCCGAAGTGGTTGATGATTGCCCGGAGTCCTGGGTGTGGATTCGCTCGGGGGAGGATGAGCGAGAGCGGGTATGCGAGCGTCGGATTCACGATCGGGATGCGGCGTAGGTCGTAGTTCGTCGGCCAGATGTACCGGTCGCGCGAGCCTACGAGGGTTGCCACGTCTGCGGAGTCCGCGAGGATGTCGAGGAGTACCTCGTTGCCGAAGTTCGGGCCCGCGGCGTCAATGCGGAGGTCGAAGTCGGTGGCGAGCTGATCGTAGAACTCTGCCCATTCGCTTCGCGGCGCGATACCCGGCACCCAGATCCGGTGCCGGCGCAGCTGGGACGGTGTCAGTGTTCGTGCGGAGGCGAGCGGGTGCCTCGGGCCGACGAGGAGTTCCAGCGGGGAGTCGAACGCGTGGATCATTTGCACGTCGCGCGGCAGTGTGGCCGGGTCGGTGACCGAGCGGAACGAGGCGTCGATATCGCCGGCTTGGACGGCGGTGACCGCCACGCGCGGGTCGTTGACCCTGAGGGTCACCACGTCGAGGTCGGTTTCGGGATGCGACCGCCAATAGTCGTGCAGGACGACGGCCTGCGCGGATCGCAGGCCGAGAACGTCGATCCGAAGGGCCCGCGAGCCCGGTCTGATCGCGGTGATGGCGCGATCGACACCCGTGATGATGTTCCGGGCGTGCGGGAGGAAAGCTTGGCCGTCGAGTGTCAGCTCGACCCCTCGGGCGGTGCGGGTGAACAACCGGACGTCGAGTTCGCGCTCGAGGGTTGCGATCCGCTTCGACACGGCCTGTTGCGTTACGCCGAGCTCGTCGGCCGCGTGTTGCAGCTGTCCGAGCTCGGCCGCGCGGACGAACGATCGCACCGCCTCGGTCTCCATTGATCCAGCATACGCATGCCCAACTGATGGTTGTGGCTCGCCCGGGAGTCGGTTGTTTGATCCCGCGACGGTGCGGCCGGTGTGATGCAGAGACCCAAACATCGGTTGTCGCGAGGGAGTCGCATGCGCGTGCAGTTGGGGCGCAGTTTCGGTTGGCTGTGGTCGGCCTGCGCCGTCAGTACGTACGGGACGTGGATTGCCTTCGGCGCGTTCCCGCTGATCGCGGTTCGAGTGCTGCACTCGCCGGCATTCGCCGTGTCGCTCCTGGAGGCGGCCGGGCTCGCCGTCGCGGCGATTGTCGCGTTCTCGCTCGGGCCGTGGGTTGAGCACCGGGCCAAGCGTCCGGTGATGATCGCGATGGACCTGATCCGGTTCGTCGCGATGGCAAGTGTCCCGATCGCGTACGTCCTCGGCTTGCTTTCATACGGCCAACTGCTGGTCGTCTCGGTCATCTCCGGGACCGCGAGCATCGCCTTCACTGCCGCATCCGGCGCGTATCTGAAGTATCTCGTCCGTAGCGATCACCTCCTTGTGGCGAACGGGAGATTCGAGGGCACGAGCTGGGTGGCGACCGCGGCGGGCCCGCCCCTCGGTGGAGCACTCACAGGGTTGCTCGGCCCGGTCATCACTGTCATGGCCGACGCCCTCAGCTACCTGCTGTCCGCGCTCGGGGTCCTCCGCATCCGCGGAGGCGACGTCGCGGCACCCTGCGACCGGGCCACCAGGTTGCGCGGAGCCGACCTTCTCGGCGGCTGGCGGTTCATCCTCCGCGACCGCGCACTAAGGCGCCTGTTCCTCAACTCAATCCTGGTCGGCGGCCTGATCATGGCCACCGTCCCGCTCCTGTCCGTCCTCCTGCTGGGCCAGTACCACTTCCCGGCCTGGCAATACGGTCTTGCCTTCGGCATCCCGGCACTCGGCGGCTTCGTGGGCGCCCGCTTCTCCGCGCGCCTCGTGACCCGCTACGGCCGGCACCGGGTCATGATCGTCTCCGGCTGGCTGCGATCGCTCTTCCCACTCGGTCTCACGTTCGTCCATCCCGGCATCCCCGGACTCCTCACCGTGATCATCGTCGAGGGTCTGCTGATCACCTGCATGGGCATCTTCAATCCGATCTACGCAACAGAACGCCTGCAACGGACTCCCGCGGATCACACCGCCCAAATCCTCAGTACATGGAGTGCCGTCAGCAAACTCCTACAAGCTGCCCTGATGGTGATCTGGGGCATTCTCGCCACACTCACCAGCCCGCTCGCCGCGATCACCATGTCCGGCGTTCTCCTGCTCGCCACCCCGTTCTTGCTGCCCAAGCGGATACATTTGTCCGCCCCTGAGCCCGCCGCGTCGGCCGAAGACGTCCGGGTCGCATGACTCACCGCAACGCCCCGCTCACCCCGGAAGGGCGCCGCCGGCTCAACGAGCGCTGCCGCTACGGCGAGCTCGGACTGATTGACCGGTCCTCGGCCCCGCACCGGCAGACCGACCGCCCCCTGGTCGTCCGGTCGACCGGATCGAGAGGATGCGCCGCGAGCGCAAGCGGGTCTGCCTCGCGGATCGCGTTCCAGCTGGAGCAGGACGGCACGCCCGTCGGCCGTACTCCTCCGAAGGGGAAGCGATGGAGCGGGTGGCAGCCGCGTGACAGCGGTGAGGGCTGCTACCGGGAAATCCGGGATAGCAGCCCTCACTACTGTTGCTGACAGCGCGTCAGGGTTTGGCGTGGCGATGCACACTCAATCCAACGCGATGGTGCTCAACTGCTCGACACCACTGACCGGCGTCAGCCGCCCAGCCCGTCGGCGGCCTGCTTGATGTCCGCCGCGAAGGTGCTCACCTCGGTGTAGACACCGGGCTTGCCCGGGCGCGCGCAGCCCTCGCCCCAGCTGACGATGCCGACCTGGATCCAGGCACCCGCGTCGTCCTTGCGGAACATGGGGCCGCCGGAGTCGCCCTGGCAGGTGTCGACGCCGCCGGTGTCCAGGACCCCGGCGCAGAGCTCTTCGCCGGGGGTCAGCTGGTCGCCGTACGCCGTCTGGCAGGTGGCATCGTCGATGAACGGGACCTTGGCCTTGAGCAGATAGCGCTGCTGGTCGCCGCCTTCCTTGTCCGCGCCCCAGCCGGCGATGTCGAAATCGCCAGTGTTGAACTTGTCGTCCCCGGCGATCGGCAGGGTCGGCAGATCGATCGGCTTCTCGAGCTTGATCAGTGCCCAGTCCTTGCCCTTGCCGTTGTAGCCGGGCGCCTGGAGGACCTCGGTGGACTTCACGCTTATCGCGTTGGAGTCCTCCAGGTCGACGACGCCCGCCGTCGCGGTGATGCCGGTGTTCGGGCCGCTGCCGTCGACGCAGTGGGCGGCGGTGAGAACGATGTCCTTGGCGTACAGAGCGCCGCCACAGCCCATGGACAGGCGGACCATGAATGGGAATTCACCCTGATCGGCCTTGGTCCCGCCGACGACCTTCGCGCCTACCTCACCGCGTGGGGTCGGTGCGGAGGCGGCGTTGGCCGAGCCGGGCTGGAGGCTGAAGGCGGCGAGGGCGACGGCACCGATCGCGGTGGTCGCCCTGAGGTGCTTCAGGTAGCTCTTCAACGGACTTCCTCTCGTGGGGGGTACGCCCATGACGAGCCCATGCCAACCCCGGAATCGGAAGTCACCACCGAATGAAGTGCGTTGGAAAACGGCAGCACGCCGCAAGGCGTCCGAACCCAGTGGGGGATGAGTCCGCAAAGCGCCCTGCGATTATGTGGAACAAGCGACCGGGGCGACAAGAGTGCGCAGTCCCCCAACTCTCCCTAGGGTTGTGGCCTGTTGGGGACATACCGGCCGATCCAGCCGCCAGTTCGGCGTGATGAGCCTGACAAGTAGAGGCGGGAAATCCTTCTGACCTGCATGTATGCGGCTGCTTGGACATGTGCGGTGCACAACCGGTGCACACGGTGTGTGAGCGGAGGCGACGGCGTTTCACTCCTGAGACACCCGCCGCCGAGCCGACCACCGAACAGTCGAGGATCCGCCCGTCCACGGTGCCGATCAGCAGCCGTCCCGGCCCGGTGAGCGCGAGCGAGAGCGGAACCACGATTTGGCCGTCGGCCGCCAGCCCCAATTCGGGGTGACGGCCCTCGCCGTGACGCCTGTGCCGGCAGGTTTCAGGGGCGCCGGGCCCACCTGGAGGTCGAAGTACAGCCGTGAAAACGATCTGGCCGACGGCTTCACCCGCGGCTGAATGAGACGGAAAGTGAGACGGGCGCGGCGGTCGTTGTTAGTACAGCCTCGTACTGGGCCGTATTCGGCTGTCTGGCCAACGCAACGACATGCCGTGCCGGGCGTCGCGAGCGTCAAAGGCCTTCGACCTGTGATCATGGAGCGTTCATTAAAAGTGATCGACGATGAGCTTCAGGTCGCGGGGGCCGATGTGCCGCCGGCGTGTGGCGCTCGCGGAAACGCGCTGTAGGTGATGTGGTGAACTGGTTGACCTCGCTGCCGGCGGTGGTGCTGGTTGTGGGCGGGCTCTTGCTTGCCTTACTGGTCGCGGCCGTGGCGCGGGTCGGCGTCCGGGTGCTCGTACCGGTCGAGGAACGGGATCGGGTGCCGCAGATCGCCACGCCCCTGATGCCGACACTCGGCGCTGCCTTCGCGATCTTTGCGGCACTCACACTGGCCAGCGAGGCAGGCTACCTGCGCGCAGCCGAGGGGTTGGTGAGCGACGAGGCGGCCGCGGCCTCCCGTCTGGCATGGGCGGCGACAAGTCCGCGAGTCCAGTCGGAGCCGATCCATGCGGCACTGCTGGACTACTTGCAGACCACGCGTGCCAGGGAGTGGGAGGCTACAGCAGCGGCGTCCGGTGACAACCCCGCCACCGCTCGCGCGATCGCACGGCTGGAGCGGAGTGTGCGCGCCGAGGCGGCCAGGCCCGAGGTGGGAACCCCGACAGGCACGGAGCTGGTGGTTTCCGTGGACGGTGTCACCAGTAGTCGTCGCGCCCGCGTTGCGGCCGCCTCGCGCGACGTTCCCGCGCTCTACGTCGTCACGCTTGTGGTCAGCGGACTGGCCTTGATCGTGAACTCCGGCGCACTGGTCTTCCGCAGCAGCCTGCGAACGTCACTGCTGATCGTAGGTGTTGCGAGTGTGGTCGGGCTGAGCCTGGCGTTGCTCTTCGCACTCAGCGCGCCCTGGAGCGGACCGTTCATCGTCAGTGGGCATCCACTCGACGCCATCATCGGGAACCTGAAGTCCGGCTTCTTCAACGGAGGGCCGTAGGCGACGGGCGCGATCAGTACGCAGCGCGAAGAAGGCCGCCCACCGAGCTATGGACGACCATGTTCGCGGTGGCTACGACGAGTTCGCGCTGCATGCCGGTGTGGCTGTCGAGAAACTCGCCGAGGCGGTACTGGTCTCGAAGAACGGAGCCTCCGCAAAAACCCGTTGGGCAGACCACGGCGACCACTGTTAATCTTCCGGAGGCCGTGCGAGAGAACGAGGAGGTGGTACCCGTGAACGTATCGACATGGGTGCTCTCCTCGGGGGTCACGGTCGGGCGATAGGTCGTCCGGGAGCGCCGTTTCAACAGCACTCCCGAAAGGCACGACCATGCAATTCACTTCTGAACTGCGCCTCGACGACGGCGTCCTCGAGCGCGAATTCACCCTCGGCGAGATCCCCGGCACCCTGTGGACGCCTGAATCCGCCGCACCGGTCCCGCTGATCCTGATGGCTCACAACAACGGCCTGCCCAAGGGGCAATCCCGGCTGGTGGCCCGGGCCCGGCAAACCGCGGCGTACGGCTACGCGGTGGCCGCCATCGACGCCACCGGGTGCGGTGACCGGCCCCGTTCCGCCGCCGACGAGCAGGCCCGCGCCGACCTCCGCCGGGCGATGCAGGCCGGCGAGCCGGTCGACGAGATCTTCGAGTCCTTCATCGGCCCGCTGGTCGAAAAGGCGGTCCCGGACTGGCAGACCACCCTGGACGCCCTCCTTTCGCTGCCCGAGATCGACGGCCCGGTCGGGTACTCGGGGTGGACCGCCGTCGGCATTCGGCTGGCGGTGGTCGAGCCGCGCATCGCGGCCGCCGGTTTCTTCGCCGGGGGTTACGTGCCCCGCGCCCAGCGCGAGGAGGCCCGGCAGGTCACCATTCCGCTGCTGTTCCTGCTGCAGTGGGACGACGAAGGAAACCCCCGGCAACGGGCCCTGGACCTGTTCGACGCCTTCGGCACCAAGGAGAAGACGCTGCACGCCAATATGGGCGGGCACGTCGGCACCCCGTGGTTCGAGGTGGAGGACGGGGGGCGGTTCTACGACCGGCACCTGAAGTGAGGCCGGGCCGTCAGGCCGGCAACAGACGCTAGGCGCTGTCGGCCGGCATGCCGCTCATCGAGGACAGGCCCCGGCCCACCTCGATGGCGGAGGCCGGCAGATGCACCACCGTCCCGATCGCGCCGGTACCGGCCATCGGCGGTACCGACCGGTCGGGGCGGCGCTCGGCCACCAGCGCCTCCCTGGTGCTCTCGCGCTTGGCAGTCAGGATGGCTGGACTTGGTCGAAGAGGGCGAGGGCTTCGGCGGGGTCCGGGCTCACGAGGCGTTCCAGACCGGCCGTCGTGATCTTCGCCCACCTGCCGGCCCGTGCCCACATTTGTTCCTCGAAGGCGCGGACGGCCTCGTCCAGATCTCCAGGGCCGGTGGCGATGGACTCGGCGAGTTCGGCGCCTTCCAGCATCGCGAGGTTCGCGCCCGCCCCCAATGGGGGCATCAGATGGGCGGCGTCGCCCAGTAGCGTCACCCCGGAGACGTGGGTCCAGGTGTGGGACACGGGCAGGACGTAGAGGGGGCGGTGGACGAAAGCGGTGCCGTGGCGGAGGAGGTCGAGGACGGGAGCGGCCCAGCCGTCGAACAGAGCCAGCAGACTCGATCGCACGGCCTCGACGTCGGCCAGGTCCAGGTTCGTGTGCCAGTCCAGCGGCGCGCGGAACTGGGCGTACACCTTGACGTGGCCGCCGCTGTTGCGCTGGGCGACGAGAGCTCGGCTCACGCCGTACACAGCCACGGAACCGTCGCCGATCAACCGGGCGAGGTCAGGGTGGCGGGTGTCGACGTCGTCCAGGGAGGTCTCGACCAAGGTGACGCCGGTGTACTGCGGCGTCACCGACGAGACCGCCGGGCGGACCCGGGACCAGGCACCGTCCGCGCCGACTACGAGGTCGAACGTCTCCTGTCGCCCGTCCGCGAAATGGACCAGCACGCCATCCCGGGTCCCCGGCACCACCTGCGTCACGCCCCGCCCCCACCGGACGTCGAGAGGGCCGAGCAGCAGGTCACGGAGTTGCCCGCGGTCGATCTCGGGATTGGCCCGGTCGTCTGGACGGGGTCGCCAGTCGCGCAGGACGGTCCCGGCCGCGTCCAGGATGCGCATGGCCTGCCCCTCGGGACGAGACAGCGCCTGAAACTCCGCCAGCAGCCCCGCCTTGTCCAGCGCGAGCTGGCCCAGCCCTTCGTGCAGATCCAGCGTGCCGCCCGGGGGGCGGGCGTCGGGGGCGGGATCGCGTTCGAGGACGGCGACGGGGTAATCATGGCGGTGCAGGACGCGGGCGAAGGTAAGGCCGGCAGGACCGCTCCCGACCACTGCGATGCGGTGTCTCATGTCGATACACTGTATTTCTCCATTACGGTGCATCGCAACAGTACGATGTGACCATGACTGTGTGGGACCGGCCGGAGCCGCCGACTCGCCCCGTGCCGCTCGACCGGAAGCGGATCGTCGCCGCCGCCATCGCGCTGGCCGACGAGGGCGGGCTGGAAGCGGTGTCGTTGCGCAAGGTCGCCGCCCGGCTGGACGCCGGCCCGATGCGGCTGTACGGATTCATCTCCACCAAGGAGGAGCTGTTCGACCTCATGGTGGACGAGGTCCACGCCGAGATTCTCCCCGAGGAGCAGCCCGGCGACTGGCGGGAGGCGCTGCGCATCCTCGCCCACCGCACCAGGCGGGCCGCTCTCCGTCACGAATGGCTGGCCGACCTGCTCGGCGGCCGTCCGGCCCTGGGCCCGAACGGCCTCGCCGTGGCCGAGGCCACGCTGGCCGCCCTCGACGGCCTCGCCGACCTCGACACCGTCATGCGCGCCGTGGAGACTGTCGGCGCCTACTTCACTGGCGCGATCAGGCGCGAGATCGCGAACCTGCGGGCCGAGCGTGCCACGGGCCTGTCCAAGCGCGACTGGCAGCGCGCCTCCGGCCCGCATGTGACGAGAATGTTGGCCACGGGCCGCTTCCCGGCGCTGACCAAGGCCGTGTACGACGGCACGGACGTGGACGCCGAGACATCCTTCGCGACCGGCCTGGACTGGGTACTCGACGCTGTGGCCGCCAAACTCACCCGGCCGCCGGCGTGACGCTCAGCTCTTGCCGAACGTGAGCGAGGCCGGGGTCGGTGTCCACGGGCCGTACGACGTAGAGCCGCCAACCGCACCGGGCCCGCCGTCACCGAACCGTCGTCAACCCCGCCGGGCTACCGTCAAAATCCGGTCCGATCCTCCTCGCGGGCCGGAACGAGTGAGGGCTGCCACCCCGGTTCGGGGTGGCAGCCATCACTGCTGCTGACGTCACGTCAGAGGATCGGCCGGGCGGTGCACACACGGTGCACAAGGGAGCGCGCCCGGACCTGATCTTTAGATGTCGTAGAACTGATGCGCCGGGTTTCTGGCCGGGGGCGATCATCTCGGGCGACCCTCCCACCTGCGGCGGGGCCGTCGTTGAGTGTCGTCCTTGGCCAGCCTTGAGCGACCTTCCACGGCCCCACGACGGCCCGACGTAGCGTCGCCATCGGGCGAGCGTCTGAGGAGATTCCGGTGCACGCTGGGGTCGTGTCCGGACGCCCACCGGTGATCGTGCACCCGCCCTCCCGGACGGGAGGCCGGCGGGTGATGATTGGCTACCAGGTCGCGGGACTCGCGATGGGTCCGGCTGACCTGTTGGAGTTCTTGCGCAGGGCTGGGCTTGATCCGGACGTGTTGGCTCTCGGTGATCCGGCGCTCATTGAGTGGCCTGGACCTCTGGGGTGAGCCGCGCAGCTAGCCACCTCGCGCACGGCTCCGGAGGAAACCGAGTCATGGAACCGGTGACCTCTCTACAGACTGTCCACCGAACTTCCGGCGATGTGCTGCGGCGACTGACAGAGCTGATGCAGCGATGCCCGTGTCCACGTGTGTGATCTCTGTACAAGCTCGCCAATGCTGCTCGCCTGCGCTGGTAGCTCCCGTCATGCGCCCTTGCGTCGAGCGCGATGGTGAGCCACTGTCAGATTTTCGCAACCTCTGCCAGCGCCACACGTGCGAGGGGAACGGTGATGGTGAAACCGAACGCCGCATCGTCATGGGCGGCCAGCGTTTTCGGAGAGTTGACTGCCCCGCTGGCGAGACGGATATCGCTGTGCATCGTCCGAGCTCATGAGCGGGCACGAGTCGGGCAGCAGGGAGTCCGCACACAGACGCTGGAGGCCTACGGGCATGGTCTCCATGCATGCCAATACGAAGAATTAGCCGCAGGCTTGGCTGACCTTCCCGGCGCCACTCCGGTACGTCTTCAGGCTCGAACCGTGATGGTGGTCGCCGGCCAGGTTCTTTACCCGATCCGATATGCGAAGCAAGATGTACCTGTGACGGTGGCTCGACTCCGTCGCGCGGTTGGCCTCCGCGCTGACCTGATCCGGCGACACGGACCAGAGCCCATGCAGGGAGAGCTGGACTTAGGGTTCGAAGAACTACGGGAGCAGGAGTTCCACGACGACCTGAACCAACTCGACCCAGACATTGGCTTAGTGATCCTGGCCTACGCATGTGCGATGGACAAGGGAGTCATGCGCCTTGAGTGGGGAGACGCAGAGCTGCGCCGCGGGGATCGTCATCTGCTGTGGCACCACCACGAAGCGCTGGATCTGCCCATCGAACGACGCTCCGCGTAGCGACCGACCCAGCGTGATGCCCGCCGAGTGCGCCGGCTGACTCCCCACATCGCCTTCTGATCCGTAGCTCTAGCCAGAATCTGCTGGCCGGTGACGACGAGGCTTGTTCGGGTACCACGACGGTGACACGCGGACGTGTCGCGGCTGCTTCATGTGCGGACGGCCGGTTCGGTGGGGCTAAGGCTCGGCAGACTCCCAAGTCGCTAACTGACTACTTGATCCGAAGCCATGACAGCTCATGAATCTGGGGGCACCATGGAGGCATGCGTTTTGACCTCACCCGGCTAGGCAGCCGAGAATTCGAGCACTTGACCCAATCCATCGCAGTTGCCGAGCTAGGGCCAGGCGTAGGCGTGTTCGGTTCCGGAGCCGATGGCGGAAGGGAAGCTACGTTCGATGGGCCCGTTCCTATCAGGACGAACGGACACGAGTGGAATGGCTACGGAGTCATTCAGGCCAAATATAAGGAAGTACTCGGCAAGCCTAAAGATGACGCAACCTGGCTAATCAGTGAGATTGACGGAGAAATGAAAGGATGGAGCAAAAGGAAGGCTGCAAAAAAACACATCCCCAATTACTACATTGTCTCAACGAATGTGAGACTTTCCCCGCAGGATGACGGAGGGATCGACAGAGTCGACGAATGCCTGAAACGGCATGCCGAGTCGTTGGGATTAACTGGGTGGCTCGTATGGCACTCTGATTCCATCTCTACGTTTGTAGCCAACCATCAGGAAGTCCGCATAGCGTATGCATCCTGGGTGACACCGGGTGACGTATTGTCACAAGTTCTTTCTGATCAGGTGCACTCGGAGAGAGAATTCTCTGATGCTCTAATATCGTTCACCGCCAAGGAACTCTTGCGTGAAAGATACGTTAATCTCGATCAGGCGGGTTCGGCCGACGATCGCAGCGTTGCGCTAGCCGAAATCTTTATTGATCTTCCGTACGAGTTCTGGTCTGGAATGGAAGAGGCCTCGGCGGGTGTTTCCCGAAAGGCTCTGACATCTCTAATTTCTGCTGCCGATCATGGGCGGGAATCTATCGGCAATGAAAAGCGCTCAGGTGGAGATGGCTCCGACGATCAAAGATTTGTCCTCATCGGAGGTCCCGGACAGGGCAAAACAACCATTACGCAGTTCGCCTGCCAGATGTATCGATCTGCACTCGTTTCCGAGACTCCTGCTGGGAAGTTCGGCAAAGTCAAGGATGCCTGCGCCAAGATCTCAGGTCTGATGGAGCAGGAGGGGCTTGTGCAACCGAAAAACCGTCGATGGCCGGTAAACATTCAATTGACTCGACTTGCTGATGATGTTGCGAAAGGTGAATCCACGTCGCTGCTTGGCTATTTGGCCAAGACCATCTCTAGTAGGACTACCACGTCAGTTAGTGCTCATCAGTTGCGTGGCTGGCTAGCCACCTATCCTTGGTTTGTTGTGCTGGATGGTCTCGACGAGGTCCCCGCAGCCAGCAATCGGAGCGAAGTTCTATCCCTGATCGACGACTTCCTCATCGAATCCTCAGCAGTAAACGCTGATATTTTTGTTGTCGCGACGACGCGACCACAGGGCTATACCGATGAATTCTCTCCTCACTATTACAAACATCTGCAATTAACTCCTTTGACGCGAGACATTGCGATGAGCTATGGGAAAAAGCTGGCTATCGCTCGGCATAGTATTGAGAGCGATCGAACTGACCGGCTGATCGAAAGATTGGAGCGAGCCTATGCCGAGCCGGCGACGTCGCGGCTCATGACCACGCCATTGCAAGTGACTATCTTGGCCGTACTACTTGAGCGTGTTGGGCAAGCGCCAAAAGATAGATACAACCTCTTTGCTGACTACTACCGTGTGATCTACGAGAGGGAACTCGAAAAAGATAGCCAGGCCAGTGCCCTGTTGCGTGATCGCCGATCGGACGTCGACGCCATTCATGCACAGGTTGGCCTCCTCCTTCAAACTCGCAGTGAACACTCCGGAGAAACCCACTCCACGCTCTCGGCGGATGAACTAGGTCAGATCGTGCGTGCTCGATTGGAGCAGGAAGGCCACAAGGGTGATTCGCTTTCCTCTCTCTGTCAGCAAGTTATAAAGACGGCTACCGACAGGCTCGTTTTTCTCGTATCGACTAGATCTGATGAAATCGGGTTCGAGATCAGATCTCTGCAGGAATTCTGGGCTGGCCAAGGGATCATGCATGGAACGGAGGCTCAAATATCGAATAGTCTTCGTCGAATTGCCTCCAGTTCACATTGGCGCAATACGTTACTTTTCGCATTGGGGCATATTTTCTCCAAACGAGAAACCTTGCGTGATACCGTAATTGCCTTGGTGTCTGAACTCAACAGTCATTCTGTCGAGCATGGGGAAGTCAAGAAAGCGATCTGGGCTGGCTCTCGTCTGGCCGTAGCCATTCTATCGGACGGGATAGTTAGATCACCGATCTATCTTCAATCGCTAACGGATCAGGCTGTACAGCTTTTTCAGCTGCCACCGGACGCTGACGTCCGCACGGTCCCGTCATGTATTGCTGAGGAAATGATTGATGTAGTCGTCCAGTTGGCTGAAGGGAGACTGCAGGGCCGGGCCAAAGTCGACGATTTGAGTCTTCTATATGCGCTGAGTGTGCTTTCCCGGCGTGATGATCTATCTCGCGCAACTCGCTCCACACTGAAAAGGTTTATTGCTCCTCTCTATGACAAGATTTCAGATCAAGTGAAGCAGGATGCACTTAAGCTCGCGTACAAGACTGGGAGTTTGACGCTTCATAGTCTCACTCAAGATTGCCTCGTCGATGCACCTCTTCAAGACGTGGTAGATGCCGTCGTCGGATCAGATCGCGGTAGAGGTCGTGCCGCCCTTAAAGCCACCACTAGAATGTCGGCACCAGAATGGGTGAGGGCATTTCGAAGTGCTATTCGACAGCAGACGCGAGTCATTGATGCGATTTCCTCTCCTGAAGAAAGCCTGGGTTTCGACGCGCAGCTACGCAAGATCAATTCATCTCGATCCGTCTGGCAACGGCTTGCTCGATCAAACCCTCCAAAGCGCAATCTGATGCATGAACTTGCTGACTTTGGGATTGCCCCCGGAGCCGAGAGTCTTGCTGTCTTTCTGCGAGCGGCCTCGAACCGGCCAGGGGATCTATTGGCGATCTCGAATTGCCTCCCATGGGTCGTGACACAAGTGCTGGTAGAAGAGCCAGGGATCCTTGAAGCGGCGAGCGCCGTTGAGTCTGGAGAGTACGGCGATCTGAGCGATTGGGAGGAGCTCGAAGGTTCTTGGGCTGGTCAGATTCACTGGCAGGCATTTCTTAATGGCATGAAAGATCACTTCCGTGAAGGGGTGGATTTTTACCCTCTTTCCGCGGCTCGCGGATCGTATATGATTCCGAATCCTCAATCGGCAACACTTGATTCGATCAAGGAGATATTTGCTAGCTATGGCGAAGCCCGTGTGAGGTCGGATGGGGTTCGGCAGGCGTTTGCATCATGGCTGCTTAGTCTATTCTTTGTAGGGGCCCATGCGAATGGGGGGCTAGTTGATGAAGTCGGGCCGTCTGTGACTCGCCTGGTTCTGGAGGATGCCTCCCATCACAAGTATTTCAATGTGGGCTGGATGGAATACATTGATGTGCAAGCGATGGATCCTTGGATCGATTGTTTGGATTTTGCGGGTAAACAAGGTGGCAAGCTTCATTCGACATGCTCTTCCGAACGAATTAAGATGCTGCTCTCTATTTGGATGCAAGATCCCAGCCGTTGGGGTATTGCTCGTCTTGCCATTTCAGCAAGACATGAGGCGGCTACGGTTTGGCGTGAGCCAGAATATTGGAGCATGTGGAGGGCGTCGGATATCTCAAGAAAAGCCATACTTGATAGTGATGCAGAGGTCATAAGCTTGCTGGTAGCCGCTGTTTTTGGGGAACCTGAGTCCAGGGCTGAGGCTCGCACTCTGTGTGATGAGATGTTGTCCCGCGCAGCATCAGGGCAGCGTATCCCCGTGATGGAAGGAATTCGCGGAGTTTCCCCCGGCCGCTCACATCTAAGTCGGGTCTTCTCTCTGATGTGTGCTGAAGAACTTACAAGCGAGCCCGAGCTACGTCAGATGCTAATGGAGCGTCTAGTGGAGGTCTTTGGGCAAGATCCCAGCGGGCTGGGTGAAGTTCCGGTGACCTGACGGCCTTCCAGGCGTATGAAGGGTCGGGGACTCCATGGACTGCCCGCATGAGCCCGATGTGGGCCCCGATCTTCGATGTTCGCTCCATCGTGGCTGCGTAAAGCCGCGGAGCCGACCGCCCCAGTCACAGCGGGTGTTCCCCATCACCAGTCTGTTGGCTTTTAGCCGGCGATCGGCGGAGCTGGGACCCAGAGCGGGGCGGAGACAAGAGCGTCGGGACCGGTTGGTGAGCCGGGGAGCGAGCCGCCTTGATGGGGCAGGGACGTTTCCTATGAGGGGAGGAAGCCGGGCTTCGCTCGCCCCAGTTCAATTAGGCGGTTCAGGTAGTCCTGTGCCGTCGGCTCTGAGCTGTAGCGATCGCGGACGACCGCGGCCAGTTCACGGCTGGTCATGATCAGGGAAGGTACCGATTGGCGGTCGCCTTGAAGCGCCCGTTCGCCATGGACGAGGGCCTGTTCGAGGTCGCCCTCGCGGGCCGCTGTCACACCCAAGGTGACGCGGGCCTCCGCGTTGCGCATCGGGGAGCGCTCCGTGCCGTCGAAGTCGGTGCCGGCGCGCAGGACTTCGTTCGCGAGGGTGCGGGCGAGCTTGTCCTCACCGACCAGGCGGTAGCAATCCATCGCGTAGAAGTCGAACTTGGCGGGGTCGACGACGAAGTGGTTGTCGAGGTTCTCCGGGTGGGGGAGGCCTTCGAGAAGGCGCCGGCCCCTGTCGAGCGCGACCTCGACCTGGCGGCGGTCACCGAGGCGAGCCCATGCCTTCGCTTCCTGGGCAGCGAGCTGCACGGCAACGGAGTGGTGGGCAGCCGACTCCGCGCCGGCCTGGGCAGCGGCGACCACGCCGCGGTAGTCGCCGGTCGTCAGCGCGAACCAGGCCCGCATCTCGTGCGCCCAACCCGCGATCTCTGCATGGTCTGACTCCGTAGCTAAAGAGAGCGCAGCCCGCCGGGTGGACTCTGCCGCGTGGCGGTCGCCGGAGTCGTACTCGACGCAGCCGACCAGAAGGGCGAGCCACCCGGAGAGAGCGAGCACTTCGCGGTGCTGGGCGAGGGTGAGGCTCTTCGAGTGGAGGTCGACGACGCGGCGGAGCCACTGCCGGCCCTCAATGAGGAGCTGATCGCTCGGCATGAACGGGTACTCGGAGCACAGCCGGTCCGTCGTGATCCGCAGCGCATCGAGGGTGGCGCCGTCGACATCGGAGCGGTTCAGGCGGCTGACGATCTCCAGGGTCTCCATGCCGCTCGCGGCGAGGATCTCGCGGTCGCAGTCGCGCCGGCTGGGGGCGGGGAAGAGCGCGTGCGTGACTGTGCCGAACACTGCCGCGATGATCGGCCGGTAGAACTCGCTGGGTAGGGAGCCGGATTCCCAGCGCTTCCATTGGCGGATCATGCTCTCGTCCGCAGGTAGCTCAGTCGGAGCGTGGGCCCGCAGCGCTCGCACTGCATCACGTTGTGACCAGTCGCGTGCCGCTCGCTCGGCTGTGATGCGCCGTGCCCATGCGGGCCTGTCGTCGCTCATTCGCCCTCCCTCGGGTGCCGTGCTGCGAGTCTGCTCCGTGGGGCGGGGGGACAGGCAAGAGGACAGTTCGGGGACAGCTCGGTGTCCCCTTGCCTCAGCCGGTGCCCCCTCTCCTGTCACTTATTTCAGTGTGGCCCGTCCGTGCATGGTGTCCCCAGTTCAAGCACCACCGGAAGCGGCACGCTCTTCGAGCTCCGCCACTCGCTCGGTCAACGCCTGAATCTGGGAGCGGATTTCCTTGATGTCGTCGACAACATCCGGCTTAGCGCCGGCACCGTCGTTCTCGTTCGCAGTGACGAAGTACCCGCGGTTGCCTGCGGAAAAGATGCGCCCTTCTGCCACGAGGACGCGTAGAGCCTTGTTCAGGGTCTCCCCGGCGATGCCGAACTCTTCTGCGAGTCGTCGGCTGGGCGGCAGTTTGCCGTCCCGGTATCTGCCGGCGTCGATGCGTCTGCGCAGCTCATCGGCAGCCTGCACGGACTTGGGCCTGGGGTCGTTCGCGGCGAGGCTCATGCCTCCGAGCGTATCGACCTAGGGCGCTCTGCAACGCACTGTCGCAAACCTCTTGTGATCTAGTGCGCACTAGTGCAACCTAGTTCTAGCGCGGTCGTCTCCGGCCAAAGAGAACCCGGCCGCGGCATCGAGTCCTGTCCCGATCAAGCGCAGGAGCACTGATGAAGTCATTCATTGCTGGTCATGTGGCCTTATCGGCCCATGACTTCGCCGAGCTGTCGCTCGGCTTAGACGTTGAGCTGTTCGCAGGCTCTCCCGGTGAATCGCGCTCGGAACGGCGCGTTCGGCTGGCGGTCGCTCGGGAAGTTCTCGCCGAACTTGTCGAGGCGGGGGAGTCGGACGAGCTCACGGCGGGTGTTGCCGCGCTGGCGCAGTCGCTGCTGCGCGGCCGTCAGGCGCGGTGTGTGAAGGCGGTGGCCTGATGAGTGGGCTGATCGCCGGTACGCGCAATGGGCATCTGACGGGCCGGACGCCTGGCGCCTGGGAGCTTGGATTCGAGCTGGCTCCGGATCCGGGGCTCGCGGCCGCGCTGTGCAAGGGCATCGAGCCTGAGCTGTTCTTCCCCGAGCGGGGCGACCGGCCTACCGCGGCCCTGGCGCGGGAGATCTGCGCACAGTGCCCGGTGGTGGAAGCCTGCCTGACCGATGCCCTCGCGAGCGAGGGCAGTGCCGGTCACGCCAACCGTTTCGGGATCCGCGGCGGCAAGAGCCCTGAGGAGCGACACGCGATCTACTGGGGCACTCGAAGGCCGGCTCTGGTCGATGACGCGAGCGAGTCGGCCCCGGCCCTACGGCAGATCAAGCCGAAGTGGGAGCCCGCCAAGTGCGGTACTCGAGGCGGCTATCAGCGACACCTGCGGCAGAACGAGAAGCCGTGCGACCCGTGCCGGTTCGCCAACACTGAAGCTGACCGTCGTCTGCGCTCCACAGGTTCGACCAAGGGGGCGGCGGCATGACGCGGCACGAGGCGCCGGCACTGGCGAAGCCGGAGAAGGTTCTTCTCGGCACGGTCGCCGTGACGGCGGCCGCAGTCGGAGTACTGGGACTGGCATCGTCGTTCGAGGCAGTGTCAGCGGCAGGCGCGCGCTGGGGCTTCGCCACACCGTGGATGCTGCCGGTCGGCATCGACATTGCGATCCCGGTGTTCACCGCTGCCAACCTGTTGCTCATCCGGGTCAACATGCCCTTGGGGTGGGTGCGGTTCGTTCCGTGGATGCTGACGCTGGTGACGTGCTGGCTGAACGTCGCGGCCGGGCGCACGCTGTCCGCGAAGGTCGCGCACGGCACGATGCCGCTGCTGTGGGTCGTGCTCTCCGAGATCGCCGCGCATGTGTATGCGGTCCGGATCGGTGTGGCGACTGGTCGACGGATGGAGAAAATCCGGCGCTCGCGCTGGCTGCTGGCTTTCCCCTCCACCTTCGCGCTCTGGCGCCGGATGACGCTGTGGGAGATCACCTCGTACACGGACGCGCTGAACCGCGAGCGTGAGCGTCAGCTCGCCCGCGCGGACTTGCGCGACCAACACGGCCGACGGTGGCGCTCCGAGACGTCGCGACGCACCCGAGTCCTGCTCAAGCTCGGTGAGCTCGCCCCCGCCGCCGCCCCGACCGAGGAGCTCGTGGCAGAGCCGGTGAGCCTGGAGAAGCCGCAGGCCGCACCGAACAACCCCCCGGCCGCGCCCAAGCCGGTCAAGTCCGAGGCCAAGCCGCGCGTGAAGCACGTCGCGGCAGCCCGCACGGCGGCCGCGCACACCGCACGCGGCAGCGATCCCGAAGAGCAGGGCGAGGCCCGCACGTGGGTCTCGGAGCGGCTGCGCGCGGGTCATGAGGTCGCGTGGCGCGAGCTGGCCAAGGAGTCGGGGCGCGGGGAGACCTGGTGCCGCGCGCGGATCCGCGAGGCCAAGGACTTGCTCACTGCCGGAGCAGCGCACGCTGCGCCTGCGGAGCGGCAGGGCCTGCACTTGGTGCCCGTCGGGAGTGAGTGAGTTCGACCGTCAGCGGCTGTGGCATCCGGCTGCAGACCGGCGCCCGCCCGAGGAACAGCGCGTTGCGTGTGACCCGCACGATTCTCGCCAAGTGGGGCCCGGACGGTCGGCCGTCCAAAGCGCCGTCCGGGCCCCTTCCAACCCCACCTGTCCGGGAAGGACGTTCAGTGAATCACGACGATGAGAACGAACTGTTCCAGCGACTCGAAGCCGCATGGGGACCCGACTCCGGGCCCGATGCGGGCGGCGAGGTAGTCGACCTCGACAAGGCCCGGTCGGCCCGTACCGCGGCCACTGTCGCCCCCGACTGGTCGGCCGACCCGGCCGACTCGGCCGATGACGAGCCGGGGGAGTCGGCCGCCATGGTCGACGGCCCCGCCCCGGCCGGCCCGGGTGTGATGGACAAGGTCCGTGGCGGCATGCGGCGCGATGTGGTCCCCGCGTGGGCGCGCTCGAAGCCGGAATTTGTTGACGCCCTCGGTTGGCTGGGTGGGTTTGCCTGGCACACCACGACGTATCACGCGGTGCGGCTGCCCTGGTACTGCCTGCGCCTGGCCCTGCAAGCCCCTGCGGGGGCAGCCAAGTTCACGGGCGGGGCGATGCGCTGGGTCGCCGACACCGAGGGCGAGCCGCTGCGGCAGGTTGCCGCACGCCGCGAGGACGTGGAGCAGTACCTCAAGCTCTCCCGCCAGCGCGACAACCGGGTGAAGCTACGCGGCATCCTGATGCTGCTCGGCATCATCCTCGGCCCGGTCCTCGCACTCGTGCTCTATGTACTCGCCCCCACCTGGCTGACCGTCATCGCGCTCGCCGTGATGACGGCCGGACTCGGCTTCCTGGGCGCACCGGCCGACAAGCCCCTCATCTCCCGCGCGGTCGTGACGACCGAGGTGGAGCGGTTGACCTCCGGGATTGTGGAGCGCGCGCTGGGTGCGCTCGGTATCGCCGAGATCAACAAGGCGCTGGGCAAGGGCGGGGAGGGCCTCAAGTTCCCGGCCCCGATCACCCGCGACGGTCCCGGCTGGCGCGCTGACGTGGATCTCCCGTACGGGGTGACGCTGCCGGACATCCTGGACCGGCGCGAGAAGCTTGCGTCCGGCCTGCGCCGCCCGCTGGGCTGTGTGTGGCCCGAGCCGGTCGCTGACGAGCACGCCGGCCGGATGATGCTCTGGGTCGGAGACAAGGCGCTGAACAAGGTCAAGCCCCCGGCTTGGCCGCTGGCCAAGGGCGGCAGCGCGTCGCTGTTCAAGCCGTTGCCGTTCGGCACCGACCAGCGGGGCCGGAACGTTGACGTGGCGCTGATGTACGACAACGTCCTCATCGGCGCGATGCCCGGCATGGGTAAGACGTTCTCCTTGCGCACTCCGCTGCTGGCCGCCGCCCTGGACGTGCTGGCTGAGCTGCTGATCTGGGAGCTGAAAGGCACCGGCGACCTGGAGTCGGTCGGCAAGAAGGTTGCCGCCGACTACGGCTCGGGACCGGACGACGAGACGTGCGCCGCCGCGCTGGACTCGATCCGCTACGTCCACAAGGACCTGGAGCGCCGGGCGAAAGTCATCAGCTCCCTGCCCAAGGACAAGTGCCCCGAGAACAAGGTCACCCCGTCCCTCGCCGCGAACCGCTCCCTCAGGCTGCACCCGCTGGTGCTCGCGATCGATGAGTGCCAGGAACTGTTCAGTCACGAGAAGTACGGCAAGGAAGCCGGGACGCTGTGCACGGCCATCATCAAGCGCGGTCGGGCGCTTGGGGTGATCCTTCTGCTCGCGACGCAGCGGCCGGACAAGGAGTCGCTGCCCACCGCGATCAGCGCGAACGTCGGGACGCGGTTCTGCCTGCGGGTCATGGGCCAGATGGAGAACGACATGATCCTGGGGACCTCGACCTACAAGAACGGCATCCGGGCAACGTCGTTCACCAAGTCCGACAAGGGCATCGGCTACCTGGTCGGAGCCGCGGACGACCCGCAGATCGTGCGCACCTACTACATCGACGGCCCGACCGCCGACCGGATCTGTGACCGCGCCCGCAAAGCCCGCCAGGAGGCCGGAACTCTGACCGGGCTCGCCGCCGGCATCGAGCCGGAGCGCCGGGCAGCGGCGGACACCCTGCTCCAGGACATCCTCGCCATCATCCCGGCGGACGAGGCCAAGCCGTGGAACGACGTCACGGTGGACCGCCTCGCCGAGTTGCGGCCGGAGACCTACGGCCCGTGGGCCGAGATGGCACCGGCGGACAAGGCGCGGCAGCTCACCACCGCGCTCAAGCCCTACGGCATCACCACCGGGCAGGTGGCCCGCCGGATCAAGGGCAAGACCGTTAACCGGACCGGCTTCGAGCGCGCCCACATCGCCACGGTGATTGCGGACCGTGACCGCAACTGGGGCGCGGGGTGAGGGTCAAGTGTCTCTAGCGCTAGGGGTCAGACCCTCTAGCGCTAGAGGTCCCGCTAGCGGCTCGCATAGCACCTGATCAGGACACGAGTCGCTAGCGGCCCACCTGTAACAACACCAAAACCTGCCTGGGAGGGCCCCTCATGACCCCTGCCCTGCTCGCTATCGCATGCCTGCTGATCGTCACCCTTGGTTACATATCGGTGTGTGCGGCGTCGCCGTTCGGGACCTGCCGCAGGTGCAACGGCTTCGGCTTCGCCACCACCGCCGATCGCAAGGGACGGCCCAAGCGCGGCAAGACCTGCCGTCGCTGCAGAGGCCACGGCAAGCGGATACGCATCGGCCGCTGGCTCTACAACCGCGCCTCACACACCTACCGCCAAGGCACCCGCTGACCCACGAACGGACACCGGCGACCGCCCGCCATGAGGCGGACCCCTCGTCTAGCTGACGACAGGTTGGCGCGGTCGCCGGTCCCACTCGAAACACCGCCCAAAGGCGTGTGTTGCACCGAACCCTATCGCCATACAACTCCCTGGCTGGAGGCCCCACATGGCCGTGACCGTCTCCCTGGTCCTGCTGTTCGGACTGGTCCTGTTCTTCCTCCTGCGCTCCAAGACCCTCGGCTACGGCTCCGCGTTCGTCGCCGCGATGTTCGGGTTCTTCCTCGCCTCCACCGGCGCGTCCGGGCCCATCAACGAACTCACCGCCGCTGTCATCAACGCCATCCCCAACCTGTAGGGAGGCACCGCCATGAAGGAACCCATCACCGCCCGCCACACACTCGCCCTCGCCCTGCCGAAAGCCGCGCCCGCGCTCGCCACGTCGACTGTGCTCGTCTTCGGCCGGATCTGGAACGCCAACGGGTCCGAACACAGCGTGGGCAACGCCGCCCTCATGGTGGTGCTCGCCACCAGTGCCGCGGCAGCCGGCGCTTTCGCCGCCGCGGGCCGCAACGGTGACGGAGTGCTCGCGGGAACGGCGTTCGCCGCATCCGGCGGGCTCGCCCTGGCAGGCGTCGCGGGATACGCCGACGGCATCTCACTCCCGCTGCTGCTGTGGGCGCTCGCGACCGCGATCGCCTACGGGCTCGCGGCCCGCTACTGGCGCACCGACCGCCGCGAGAGCGTCGCGTACGAGCGGCACACCACCGTGCGGCGCGAGGAACACGCGCACATCGAGCGCGTGGAGACCATCCGCGGCCGGACCCAGATCGAGGTGGCCCGCGAAGGCACTGCCTACGCCGAAGCGCTCGCCCAGGCCCTCACCGCCCGCGCCGCCCTGCCGGGCTTCGACCTCGCCGCGCTCACCCGGGCCGGACTGCCCGAACTGCCCACCACAAGCCACAAGGAGCACTGACCCATGGACGAGGGCTTCATCGACTGCGAGCTGTGCGCCCCCGGCGATGACAGCGAGCCATACCCGTACCCGCACTGCTGCCTGTGCGGCGACACCGGCCGCGGCGACCTGCCGCCCTGCACCTGCGACTAGCAGTCCCACAAAGGAGAGCCATGTTCGACATCCGCGTCATCTGCCACGAAGTCGACGTCCCCGAGATCACGAAGGGCTTGGCGGAGACGTTCATCCTCGGAGCGGTCCGACAGCTCCCGACCCGCAACAGCCACAAGGTCCGGCTGTACGCCGTCGCCGACCAGCGTCCCCAGCCGCTGACGCCGCACAACGCCTACGCCCTCGCCCCGAGCATCGTCAGCGAGATCGGCTGGACCGCCAACGAGGCCGCGTCCCGCCAGTTCGGTCGGCAGATGGCTCGGGAGTTCTGGCTGCGCAAGGCCGCGGTGCTGGACCGCATCGCGCTCGTCGACTGTGACCAGGGAATCCGGAGCGACGCGGCCGAAGTGGCCGCAGATGCAGCCCGCCGGCTCATCGACCTCGACAGGGCGACCGGCTACGACAGTGACCCGCGTAGTTACGTCCGCAACGCCTACGCGGACTGGCGCCGGCACCAGTAACGAGGCCCGGGGCGGGTGTCTCCGGCCAAGGAAACCCACCCGCCCCGGCTCTCCAGTCCCGATCACGAAACAGGAGACCACCAGAATGCCCCAGCTCGCCCCCGACCGACAGCTCAGGGCAGCGCTTCTCGCCGCTGCCCGCGGCTGGCACGTCTTCCCGCTCATCCCTGGAAGCAAGCGCCCTGCCGTCCGTGCTTGGCAGGACCGCGCCACCACCGACGCCGAACGAATTGCCCGTTGCTGGCATGCCGGACCGTTCAACGTCGGTCTGGCCACCGGTCCTTCCCGGCTTGTCGTAGTCGACCTCGACACCCCCAAAGGTCCGGACGATGTCCCGCCGGCGGACTGGGCAATGCCGGGCATCGCGGAGGGAAGCGACGTGCTCGCGGTCGTGTCCGAGCGCCTTAAGCAGCCGTATCCCGACGGAACTTTCACCGTCCGCACCGGACGAGGCGGCACCCATCTGTACTTCCGCGCGCCCGTCGGCCGGGAGCTGCGAAACACGGGCGGCAAGCTGGGATGGAAGATCGATACCCGCGCGTCCGGCGGATACGTCGTTGCCGCCGGCAGCGTCGTCGACGGCCGTTCCTATGCCACCCTCCGCGACACCGATCCCGTAGCTCTGCCCGGCTGGCTCGCCGACGCCCTGACCACCAGGCCCGCCGCGCCACCGGTCCGTCTCCCCTCATCGGCTCCCGGCCGCCGTGCCGTCGGACTGGTGAAGACCGTGTTGGACGCAGGCGAGGGCGAACGGAACAACCGCCTCTACTGGGCTGCCCTTCGTGCATACGAGACCGGAGCGGAAGCCGCTGACGGGATTGCCGCCGCCCTCGTCGACGCCGCGGTCAGCGTCGGCCTCGCGGAAAGCGAAGCCCGCGCCACCGTGGCCTCTGCCGAGCGCCGGATTCGGGGCGGCCGATGACCAGCAACGACAAGGCCAAGGACCTGCTGGCACAGAACGGCGTCGACCCGGAATCGAGGGACGGCGGCAAGGGGCCGTCGCAGGCGTCCCAATTGGTCGCCCTCGCCCGGCAGCGCTTCGACGTCTTCATGTCCGACGACGGCCGCCCCTATGCCGTCACCAAAGGCGGACCGAACATTGCCCTTCCGCTGCGGGGGAAGGCCGGACTGCGCTCTCAGCTTGCCCGGATCTACACCGACGCCACTGGCGGCAACGTCCCCTCACAATCGGCCCTCGCTGACGCTATGACTGTGCTCGAAGGCGTTGCCGCAGTCGCCGACCCGTGCACCCCGCAACTGCGCACCGCCCGCCACGAGGACCACATCGTCGTCGACCTCGCCACCCCCGACGGCCGCTGCGTCCTCATCGGCCCGGACGGCTGGGAGCGAAGCCCTCGCTCCCCGGTCCTCTTCCGCCGCTCCGGAGCAATGAAGGCACTGCCGGCCCCAGTACGTGACGGCGACGGACTGGCCAAGCTGCGCGCCCTGATGAACACCAGTGACGAGGGATTCCACCTCCTCACTGCATGGCTGGTCGCCTCCTTCATTCCGGATCTGCCGCACCCGATCCTGACCTTTCGCGGAGAACAGGGAACCGGTAAGTCCAAGGGTGCCGCCATGGTCATCGGCATCGTTGACCCTTCCGGGGCGCCGAAACGCACCGCACCGCGCGACGTGAAGTCGTGGGCGACACAGGCCTTCAACTCATGGGCGCTGTGCATCGACAACGTCTCGTACATCCCGGACTGGTTCTCCGACGCCCTGTGCCGAGCGGTCACCGGTGACGGCATCGTCGACCGCGCCCTCTACACCGACGATGACGTCGTCGTCCTCGAATTCCGCCGGGTGCTGGCCATGACCACCATCGATGCCGGCGCCCTCGCGGGCGACCTCGCGGAACGGCTGCTCACCATCGAGCTGCACACCATCCCCGACCGGAACCGACGCGAGGAAGCCGAACTGGACGGCGCCTATCGCGACGCCCATGCCGGAATCCTCGCTTCGCTCTTCGACCTGCTCGCGAAGGTGCTGCGCGTACTTCCCGAAGTCCAGCTCACCCACCGCCCGCGCATGGCCGACTTCGCCCGCGTCCTGGCCGCCGTCGACCACGTCACCGGCTGGGACACCCAAGGCACCTACCGGGCCACCGCCGCCGACGCAGTCGCCGACGTGCTCGAAGGCGAGCCGTTCGCGCGAGCCGTCGTCGACCTCGTCCGTGCGGCAGGCCCCGCCGGGGTCTGCATGACCGCAGCCGACATCCTCGGAAAGATCGCCACCCCGGAGAAGCTGCCGCGGAAATGGCCCAAGGACGCCACGCGAGCAGGTGGACAGCTCAAGCGCCTCGCACCGGCATTACGCGCGATCGGCTTCGACGTCGACGACACCCGGAGGGAGACGGAGGGTAACCGTTCGCGGCTCTACCGCATCACGTCAGTAGAGAGTCATCGCATTTCAGCACCCGGAGCGCCCGCAGCACCCGGGACTATTGCTGAACTGCATGAACGCCCGGGTGCTGGAGCGGGCGCCAGCACCCGAAAAGCACCCGGCAGCACCGGCGAGCACACCAACCCGGGTGCTGCGGGCGCTGCACCGGGTGCTGTGGCTTCGCCAACACCCGAAATGCGTACCGACTCTGAGCAGGGCGAGCTTGCCCTTTCGGGTGCTGCGGGTGCTCCGGGCGCTGGAATGCAGCTTCTCTCTGGTGACACCCCGCAGGCGGTGACGCTCTGTGTCACTTGCAGGACCCTGCTCGACCCGAGTGCAGCGGCCGTGGGGGAGACCTCTCACCCCTGCTGCGACCCCGCCCCGGCCAGTACCGACGGAGGACCGCATGTCCGTACTGCCTGAGCGCTACTTCACGCCGCATGACGTCGCCGCGTTGCTCGGCGTCCCCATTGAGACCGTCTATCAGTGGCGCCGCAAGCGCACTGGTCCGCCCGGATTTCGAGTCGGCAAGCACCTCCGATACGACCCCGATGCCCTTCACCGCTGGATCAAGTCCCTCACTGAAAGCGAGCGTTCCTGATCGTGGCTGGCCATATCCAAGACCGGTGGTACAAGACCGAGCCCGGGCCCGACGGCAAGCCGCGCCGGATCAAGAGCGAGCGCCACGGTAGCGGGATGCGCTATCGCGCCCGCTACATCGGCCCCGACGGCAGCGAGAAGAGCCGTTCCTTCCCCGACAAGCACAAGCGGCTCGCGGAATCGTGGTTGGCACAGATCGCCGCTGATCTGACCCGAGGGCAGTATGTCGACCCGGCGGCCGGCAAGGTGACGTTCCAGCAGTTCGCCACGCAATGGCTTGCATCGCAGACAACGGATGCGTCCACAATCGTCGCCATGGAGCTGCGGTTCCGGCTACACGCCTTTCCGCACATCGGGTCTCGTTCTCTCAGCGCCTTTCAGCCTGGCCACCTCCGCACGTGGGCCAGGGCCCTCAAAGACTCCGGGATCGCATCGTCGTACCAGCGCGTCATCTTTGCCAACGTCTCCGCCGTGTTTGGCGCCGCCGTCGATGACGGCATCATCGCCCGGAACCCCTGTCGCGCCGGCTCGGTGCGGGCGCCGAAAGTGGACGCCAGGAAGATGAAGCCATGGACCCATGAACGGGTGCTCGCGGTTCGGTCTGGTCTGCCGGCGCAGTACGCCACTGCCGTGGACGTGGGGGCAGGCTGCGGGCTGCGACAGGGCGAGATTTTCGGGCTGGCCGTTGACGAGGTCGACTTCCTCGAGGGCGTCGTGCACGTCGTCCGGCAGGTCAAAATGGTCGGCCCGCACTTAGTGTTCGCGCCGCCCAAGAGCGGCAAGCTACGTGACGTGCCGTTGCCCAACAGCGTGTCGTACGCTCTCGCGGCGCACATCACGGAGCGCCCGCCCACCGATGTCACATTGCCGTGGAAGACCCCGGACGGACCGCCCGTCACGGTCACGCTGATCTTCTACTCGCGCGAGCGGAAGGCGCTGAACCGAAACTACGTCAACATGTACCTGTGGAAGCCCGCTCTCGTCTCCGCTGGCGTCATTCCGGCGCGTATGCCGGGGAAGAGGTTCAAGCAGTCGCGCGAGCACGGCATGCACGCGCTGCGGCACTACTACGCGTCGGTTTTGCTCGACGCGGGGGAAAACATAAAGGCACTTGCTGAGTACCTCGGGCACTCGGATCCGGGGTTCACGCTGCGAACGTACACGCATCTAATGCCAAACAGTAGGGATCGGGCCCGCAAGGCGATCGACGTGGCTTTCACCACGAACAGCCGCGACTCCGACGAGACTGGCAAAGACGCTGCGCCTCCTGACAGGATGCCTCGCTCCATCGTTCAGGGCTCTTCAAGACGCACGGCTTCGCCGAGCTCGTAGACCGCTGTCCAGTAGTCATCAAGAGCGGAATAGAACGCTGAGGGGTCTCTGATGCCCTCTGTGATATCCCCCAGCCCCATGTAGACCGCTCTAGACGCCGCCGAAACACCATTGCATGCGTCTATCGCTCGGGTGCTGAGACCGTGGACGGTAGCAACCTGACAGGTGTGGCGGAAGGCACCGAAGACCTCGCGTAGGCGCGCTCTGTGCTCTTCGAGCCGCACACGGCGCTGCTCCAGGTCCTCAATGTTCAGGATGTTTGGCGTTTGGCGGTACTCGACGCCCATGAGGTGAGCTTGCTCGAGGTAGGCGAAATAGGACGCTCGTCGGACTTCGCGCCGGCGAGCGTCCTCCTGAGCTGCCACTGCAATCTCAGCCTGTAACTGTGCGGCTCGTGTATGCCCGCGGCTGGTAACCCAGCTCGCCAGCACGGCCGTGGCGCCCGTCAGCCCTGCAATCCACAGCCCACCGTCCCCCATGTTGTTGGAGTGTGGGGCCTGGCGGCCGACGGCACCAGCCCCCGAACACCGGACCAAATGACCGTCGGCCATGCCTTCCGGAGAGGGAAGAGCACGGCCGACGGCCCACAGACGGCCCAGGCGAGCGAAAACCCGCTCTGACCTGGGGTCTTTCTAGATGTCGTAGTACAGCTCGAACTCGTGCGGGTGCGGCCGCAGCTGGATCGGGGCGATCTCCTGCGTCCGCTTGTAGTCGATCCACGTCTCGATCAGGTCGGACGTGAAGACCCCACCGGCCTGCAGGTACTCGTTGTCCGCCTCCAGCGCCTCGAGCACCGCCGGGAGCGAGGTCGGGACCTGCGGGACGCCCGCGTGCTCGTCCGGGGCCAGCTCGTAGAGGTCCTTGTCGATCGGCTCCGCCGGCTCGATCTTGTTCTTCACGCCGTCGAGGCCCGCGAGCAGCAGGGCCGAGAACGCCAGGTACGGGTTCGACGACGGGTCCGGGGCGCGGAACTCGACGCGCTTGGCCTTCGGGTTCGAGCCCGTGATCGGGATACGCATCGCCGCCGAGCGGTTGCGCTGCGAGTAGACCAGGTTGACCGGGGCCTCGAAGCCGGGGACCAGGCGGTGGTACGAGTTCACCGTCGGGTTCGTGAACGCCAGCAGCGACGGCGCGTGCTTCAGGATGCCGCCGATGTAGTAGCGGGCGGTGTCCGACAGGCCCGCGTAACCCTGCTCGTCGTAGAACAGCGGGACGCCGCCCTGCCACAGGGACTGGTGGACGTGCATGCCCGAGCCGTTGTCGCCGAAGATCGGCTTCGGCATGAAGGTCGCGGTCTTGCCGTTGCGCCACGCGACGTTCTTCACGATGTACTTGAAGAGCATCAGGTCGTCGGCCGCGGCGAGCAGCGTGTTGAACTTGTAGTTGATCTCGGCCTGGCCGGCGGTGCCCACCTCGTGGTGCTGGCGCTCGACCTGGAGGCCGGACGCCTCCAGCTCCAGGGAGATCTCGGCGCGCAGGTCGGCGAAGTGGTCGACCGGCGGGGCCGGGAAGTAGCCGCCCTTGTAGCGGACCTTGTAGCCGCGGTTGTCCTCGACCGCACCGGTGTTCCAGGCGCCTGCCTCGGAGTCGATGTGGTAGAAGGCCTCGTTCGCCTTGGTCTCGAAGCGGACGTTGTCGAAGACGTAGAACTCGGCCTCGGGACCGAAGTACGCGGTGTCCGCGATGCCGGTGGAGGCGAGGTACGCCTCGGCCTTCTTGGCGATGTTGCGCGGGTCGCGGCTGTACTGCTCGCCCGTGATCGGGTCGTGGATGAAGAAGTTGATGTTGACCGTCTTGTCGCGCCGGAAGGGGTCGACACGGGCGGTCGACAGGTCCGCGCGGAGCGCCATGTCGGACTCGTGGATGGCCTGGAAGCCGCGGATCGACGAGCCGTCGAAGGCCAGCTCCTCGGCCGGGTCGAACGCCTTTGCCGGAATGGTGAAGTGCTGCATCACACCAGGCAGGTCGCAGAACCGGACATCGACGAACTTTACGTCTTCGTCGGCGATGAACTTCTTCGCGTCGTCGGCGTTCTGGAACATCCAACTCCTCCTACTCCCGACCCGGGAGGGGCGGGGTTGTAGCTCGGTCGTGCGGCCAGTGCGGTGGCACACGCTGGACCCGACCATAGGTAGACGGGATTTCTCAAGCATGACCCATTTGTTTCGCCGAAGTTAACCGGACCGGGGTCGGGGTCGCGCCAAGACCCCGACCGCAGGTGGGTGAAACCGGGCGCAGTACCGTGTACGGGTGGACAACAGGCAAGCAATCGGATCGTGGCTCTCCGGGCCCCGCGCGGCGGCCGAGGACATGGGCGCCGACTTCGGTCACCGGGGCGAGCGGCTCGGCCTGCCGGAGGCGGGCCCCGGCTCCATCGCCCCCCTCGGGAGGCGGTTCGGCGCCGTCTTCATCGACTGGGGGCTCTGCCTCCTGATCGCATACGGGCTGTTCGCCAACGGTGACCGACAGGCCGTCGGAAACTGGGGGCTCGGCATCTTCCTCGTACTCAGCGTGCTGACCGTCGGCACGGTCGGCTTCACCCCCGGCAAGCGGATCCTCGGTCTGCGCGTTGTTGCCGAAGGCGGCGGGCGGCTGGGGATCGTGCGGGTTCTCGTACGGAGCCTGCTGCTCTCCATCGCGATCCCGGCGCTCATCTGGGACCGTGACGGGCGCGGGCTGCACGACCGCCTCGCCCGCGCCGTACAGGTGCGGATCTAGAGGCAGAAGCGAGTAAGAAGACAGGCAGGCAAGGCAGGCAAGGCAGAGAGGCGGGGGGGGGGGGGGGGGGCGGAACCGGCGGCACCCGCCGCGCGGGGGGAGGAGTCCCGGCGAGGGG
>NZ_JBHWWF010000034.1:0-86997 GCF_042736455.1 Streptomyces sp. NPDC060064 | reverse complement strand
CCTATAACAACCCCCCTTGGGTGGTCGGCTGCTTCTTTTTTTTATAACACACCCCCCCTCCCCTCACGTGGGGGCGCCCCCCCCCCCCGGGGGGGGGGGGGGGGGCCCCCCCCCCCCCCCCCCACGCTCGCGCCGTCAGGCTGTCAGGCCTTCAGAGCCTTGGTGATCGCCGCGTTGAACTGTTCCACCGTCATCGGCGGGTTCTTGCTGCCCTGCGCCGTGACCGTCTTGCCGTCCATCTTCAGCGTCGGCGTGCCCGTGACCCCGCTCTTGTTGAACGCGTCCGTCATCCTCATCGCCCAGCCGTCGAACGTCCCGTCCTCCACGTTCTTCTTGAACTCGCTGTTGCCCTTCAGCGCCGGCACGGTGTCCGCGATCTCAAGCAGGTACGAGTCCTTGGAGAACTTGTCGTCCGTCTCGTTCGGGTGGAACTTCGCCGAGTACAACGCGGTCTTGTAGTCGGCGAACGCCTCCGGACTCACATTCAGCGCCGCGCCCAGCGCGCTCAGCGCGTTCTTCGAGCCCTGGCCGTTGATGGACTTCTCGCCGTCGATGAACGTGGCGCCGATGTACTTGATCTTGTACTTGCCGGCGTCGACGTCCTTCTTCACCGTCGCCCCCACCGTCTGCTCGAAGCTCGCGCAGACCGGGCAGCGCGAGTCCTCGTACAGCTCCAGGGTCTTCTTCGCGGTCGGCTTGCCGATGACGACGGTCGTCCCGTTCTCGCCCTCGGTGTTCTTCGGCGCGGTGACGTTCTTCTCGTCCTTCACCGACTCCCAGTGGGTCGGCTTGTTGGCCTGCATGATCGCGTAACCGATGCCGCCCGCGATCGCGAGGACCACGACAGTCGAACCGATGACGATCAGCTGCCGACGGGTCTTGTCCTTCTTGGCCTGGCGCTCACGCTCCTGGCGCAGCCGCTCGCGGGCCGCCGCCTTGTTGGCCTGGCTGTTGCGTGCACTCATGCTGATTCACTCCGTGTGATGTCGTATCAGGAGATACGGAAAATGGGGACTGCGGGCTCAACCGAAAACTGCGGCCGAGCGCGGCGGTCCCCGCCGTCCGACGGAGTGCACCAGCAGACAGGTGGGGGAGGTACGGGGCCGACGGGGCGCGGGGCGCGCTCCGCGGCCCACGGAACGATGGGCCGTGCCCACCGCGATGACCGCGAGCAGCAGCGGCCGGAACGCGAACGCGCCGACCGCCCGCACCAGTCCGGCCAGCGCCGACTCGCCGCGCCGCAGCCAGGCCGCGGCGAGCAGCCCGAGCGACACATGCGCGGCGAGCAGCAGCCAGGGCAGGGCAGGGTCCGTGGAGTGCAGCAGAGCGGCCGCGCCCCGCTCGGGGACGGCCACCCCGGGCAGCGCCGTGCCGACACCGCCGCCGCACAGCACATCGAAGCCGACCGAGCGCAGCGAACCGGCGACCGGTCCGCCGCCGGGGCCGTAACAGACATCCTGACCGGTGGTGAAGACGGTGTCGGCGGCCAGCTCCAGCGGAACAAGCAGGCCCGCGATCCGCCAGAAGCCGCGCTCCCGACCCGACAGCGCGTACGCCACGGCGAAGACACCGGCCGCGAGTCCGGCGACGGTCGTCAGCGGAAGCGGCACCCGCGACAGCAGGACATGGGAGGCAGCGGACAGCGTCACGACCAGTGCCGTGAAGATCGCTGCCCGCAGCCCCCTGAGCCGCGCCTCGCTCATGTCCATCACCGGGGAGTGTCCCATGCGTCTCTGTAAGCGACACCTAAGGATCCCGCCTGGCCCCCCGGCCGGATCCCGCCCGGCTCCCGGCCGACCCTAGAGACCCGGAATCCTTCCGTTACGGAAGAGGTCCACGAAGATCTGGTGGTCCGCCCGCGCCCGCGCGCCGTAGCTGTGCGCGAACTCCACCAGCAGCTCGCCGAAGCTGTCCTCGTCGGCCGCGATCGCCGCGTCGATGGCCCGCTCCGTGGAGAACGGCACCAACGAGTGACCGCTCTCGTAGTCCGCCGCGCCGTGCATCGTGGCCGTCGCCCGGCCGAGGTCGGCGACGACCGCCGCGATCTCCTCCGGATCGTCGATGTCCGACCAGTCCAGATCCACCGCGTACGGCGAGACCTCGGCCACCAGCTGGCCCGAGCCGTCCAGCTCGGTCCAGCCCAGCCACGGGTCGGCGTGGTCCTGCAGCGCGCGCTGCGAGATCACCGTGCGGTGACCCTCGTGCTGGAAGTACTCACGCACGGCGGCGTCGGTGATGTGCCGGGAGACCGCCGGGGTCTGCGCCTGCTTCATATAGATCACGACATCGTTCTCGAGGGCGTCGCTGTTGCCCTCGAGCAGGATGTTGTACGAGGGCAGCCCGGCCGAGCCGATGCCGATGCCGCGCCGTCCCACGACGTCCTTGACCCGGTACGAGTCGGGCCTGGTCAGGCTGGACTCGGGCAGGGTCTCGAGATAGCCGTCGAAGGCGGCGAGCACCTTGTAGCGGGTGGCCGCGTCCAGCTCGATGGAGCCGCCGCCGGGCGCGAAACGCCGCTCGAAGTCACGGATCTCGGTCATCGAGTCCAGCAGCGAGAAGCGGGTGAGCGAGCGGGCGTCGCGCAGCGCCTCGAGGAGCGGGCCCTCGGCGGTGTCCAGCGTGAAGGGCGGCACCTCGTCGTTCTTGGCGCCGGTGGCCAGGGCGTGGATGCGCTCGCGGTAGGCCGCGGCGTAGATCCGCACCAGCTCGGTGATCTGCTCGTCGCTGAGCGCCTTGGTGTAGCCGATCAGCGCCAGCGAGGCGGACAGCCGCTTCAGGTCCCAGGTGAAGGGGCCGACGTACGCCTCGTCGAAGTCATTGACGTTGAAGATCAGGCGGCCGTTGGCGTCCATGTACGTGCCGAAGTTCTCGGCGTGCAGATCGCCGTGGATCCACACCCGGCCGGTGCGGTCGTCGAGGAACGGCCCGCCGTGCTGCTCCCGCTCCAGGTCGTTGTAGAACAGGCAGGCCGTGCCCCGGTAGAAGGCGAAGGCCGAGGCGGCCATCTTCCGGAACTTCACCCGGAACGCGCCCGGGTCGGCGGCCAGAAGCTCGCCGAACGCGGTGTCGAAAACGGTGAGAATCTGCTCGCCGCGCTCTTCAGCTGTGACCTCGGCGGGTCGCGGTACCGACATCGCTGGGTGCCTCCTGGTGCATGACAAACGGGGCGGGCAGTTCCGCCCCTTCAACGGACGAAGGTACTCGGGAGTGCCCGCCGACTGTCAGCGCGGAGACGTAGACTTCCACGCTGTCCCCCCAGACTGCCCGCAGCCTGTCGCCCACCGTTCTCCGGAGGCATTCCGCCGTGACCACTGGGCGAGGCCGGTCAGGCGGAGACTGTGCTGGAGCAGATGACGTTCCCACTCCGATGCCGCCGCCGTCGTTTCCGTGGCGACCCACCAGGCGGTGGCGGAGCGGGCGACCATGGTCCGCGCATGCCCCGTCCAGAAGTCGGCACGCTCAGCGGGCGAGGGCGTCTCCCCCTGCTACAGGCTGGGGGAGACGGCCCCGAATCGGTTTGGTGCGGCTCATAGAGACCCGGTGATCATGCCTTGCCGGAATGCCTGCCATTCCTCGGCCGTGTACCGCAACGCGGGAAAGAGCGGGTTCTTGTCGGCAGCGGCGAAACGCTGTCCTCCCAGGCCACCACCCGCCACCGCGAACGCAAGATCTTCACCGGCTGCGACGCCGGCCACACGTCCCTGCACGTGGACCCGCACGGGATGGGCAGCGTCTGCAAGATCGCCCGGGACCACCGTGGTATGACGCCAACGCCACCCCCACTGTTGTCTGTTCAGAGATCTCCACGCCGCCACTGCTCGTGCTCTGCGGTGATCGCCGCCTCCACGTTCCGGTGCCGGACGGATTCAACCCAGGCCGCTATCAGGCCTCCGAAAACAAAGCTGTTGTCGGGATTTAACTGCTCGTGCACGGCGAGAGCGCCAGCAACTGGTCCGCGGTCGACTCGGCCCGGTCGCAGGCCGGGCACAGCAGCGACTCCCGGGCTCCCGCGACGCCCTCGCCGCGGGAGTTCTTCCATACGTGGGAGAACCGGGCCAGCAGCAGAACCGCTCCGCCGCAGCACGGGCACGGCGGCAGCTCGTCGAGCTGGAAGAGGATCTCCTCGGTGTCGCTCACGCCACGCCCATCCAGGCGTCGGGGCCGAAGGTGCCCTTGATGTCGGAGGCGACCGAGGTCGGGTCCACCAGGAACCCCAGCTCGTACAGGACGGTCTTCGCGGGTGTCTGGATCCGCATCCGTACCGGGCTCTCGCCCTTGTGCGCGGAGAGGATGCGCTTCAGCTCGGTGACCGTCGGTTCGTTGATTTTGTAGGCGGGGAACGACAGCATGACCGGTGGCCGGCCGCCGCTCTCTGCCGAGGAGACATCCAGCACCTGGATCTCCTGCCCGAAGATACTGACAGCCCCGTCACGGTCGTTGAGGCGTCCTTGGACGGAGACGACGGAGTCGGGGATCAGGGCGTGCTGGACGAGGGTGTAGGTGGCCGGGAAGAACAGAATCTCCATCTCGCCGTCACGGTCTGCGAGGTTGATGATCGCCCAGGGGTTGCCCTGCTTGGTCATCCGGCGGTCGACGCTGGTGATGAGGCCGGACAGCTGCACGACGCCTTCCGTGCGGCCTGAGCCGAGGAGTTCGCTGATCGTGGTGTCCCGGTTGCGGGACAGAATGTGCTCGGTGCCGTCCAGTGGGTGCGCGGAGACGTACAGGCCGAGCATCTCGCGCTCCGCGGCCAGCAGTTGCTTGCGTGGCCACTCGCTGTCGTCGATGGGGAAGTCCAGGCCGAAGACCGGCTCGTCGCTGTCGCCGCCGAGATCCCCGAACAGGTCGTCCTGCCCGATCGCGGCCTGCTTCTTCACCGGGATGACCGCGTCAATGGCGTCCTCGTGCGCGGCCGACAGCCCCTTGCGGGTGTGCTGGAGCGAGTCGAAGGCGCCGGCCTTGATCAGCGATTCGACGGCCCGCTTGTTGAGGGCCCCGATGTCGGCCTTGTCGAGGAAGTCGGCGAAGGAGGTGTACTTGCCCTTGGACTTGCGGGAGGTCACCAGGGACTCGATGACGCCTTCGCCGACGTTACGCACCGAGCGGAGCCCGAACCGTACGTCGTCGCCGATGGCGGTGAAGTTGGCGACGGACTCGTTGATGTCCGGCTGGAGGACCTGAACGCCCAGCTTCCGGGCGTCGGCCAGGTAGATCGCGGCCTTGTCCTTGTCATCCCCCACGGAGGTGAGGAGCGCGGCCATGTACTCGGCCGGGTAGTTCGCCTTCAAGTAGGCGGTCCAGTACGAGACGAGTCCGTATCCGGCGGTGTGGGACTTGTTGAACGCGTAGCCCGAGAACGGGAGCATGACGTCCCACAGAGCCTGGGTGGCCTCCTTGGAATAGCCGTTCTGGTTCATCATGCCGTCGGAGAACTTGTCCCACTCCGCGGCCAGTACCTCGGGCTTCTTCTTACCCATCGCACGCCGCAGCAGGTCGGCGCCGCCCAGCGTGTACCCGGCGAGCTGCCGGGCGATGGCCATGATCTGCTCCTGGTAGATGAGCAGGTGGAACGTGTTGCCCAGGATCGGCTCCAGGGCCCCTTCCAGCTCCGGGTGGATCGGTTGGATCTCCTGCTTGCCGGTCTTACGAAACGCGTAGTTCGTGTGCGCGTTCGCCGCCATGGGGCCAGGCCGATAGAGGGCGAGGGCTGCTGCGATGTCTTCGAACCGGCTGGGCTCCATCTGCTTGAGCAGGGTGCGCATGCCGCCGCCGTCGAGCTGGAACACGCCGAAGGTGTCACCGCGCGCCAGGAGCTGGTAGGTGGTGGCGTCGTCCAGTGGGATCGGCTTGGCGCCGTCCTGGGGGACGGTGTCGGTGGTGATGTTGATGCCGCGGTTTTCCCGGACGTTCTGGATCGCGTGGTCGATGACGCCGAGGTTCCGAAGCCCCAGGAAGTCCATCTTGACCAGCCCCATGTCCTCACAACTGGGGTAGTCAAAGCCGGTGATCTTGACGCCGTCCTTGGCGCGCATGTGGAGCGGAATTCGGTCGGTGAGCCGTGTCTTGGACAGGATGACCGCAGCCGCGTGGACACCGGTGTTGCGGATCAGGCCCTCGACGCCCTTGGCGCCGTCGATGACCTTCTTGACGTCCAGCTCGTTCTCGTACATCTGCCGGATCTCGCCGGCTTCCCCATAGCGGGGGTGGCTCTCGTCGAAGATCCCGCTGATCGGGATGGACTTGCCCATCACATCCGGCGGCAGGGCCTTCGTGATCCGCTCGCCGTGAGAGAACGGGTAGCCCATGAGCCGCGATGTGTCCTTGATCGCGTTCTTGGCCTTGAGCTTGCCGAAGGTGTTCACCATGGCGGTGAACTCGTCGCCGTATTTGTCGACGACGTAGCGCACCATCCGGTCGCGGTGACGGTCGTCGAAGTCGAGGTCGACATCCGGGGGGTTGATGCGCTCGGGGTTCAGGAACCGCTCGAAGAGGAGTCCGTGCTCCAGCGGGCACAGCTCGGTGATACGGGTGGCGTACGCGACGATCGAGCCGGTTGCCGATCCACGGCCGGGGCCGACGGGGATCTTCTGGTCGCGTGCGTACTGGCAGATGTCGGCGACGACGAGGAAGTAGCTGGAGAAGTTCATCGGGCCGATGACCGACATCTCGGTCTCGAACCGCTCCAGGACCTCGGTGGGGATCGGGTTGCCGTAGCGCATGGCGAGGCCCTTGAGGCACTCCTTGCGCAGCCATGACTCTTGCGTCTCGCCTTCGGGGACACCGGGGAAGTTCGGCATCTCGTCGACGTTCTCGAAGACCGACTCGTACGACTCGATGCGCTCCGCGATCAGCAGCGTGTTGTCGCACGCCTCGGGAATCTCGGAGAAGAGCTCCCGCATCTGGGCGGCGGTCTTGAGGTAGTAGCCGGTGCCGTTGAACTTGAACCGGCCCGGGTCGTCCTTGTTCTTGCCCACACCGATGCACAGCAGGTTGTCGTGCGCGTCCGCGTGCTCTTCGAGAACGTAGTGCGCGTCATTGGTGGCCAGCAGCGGGATATCGAGATCCTTCGCCAGACGCAGCAGGTCCCCGCGGACATTGCGCTCCAGGGCCAGGCCGTGGTCCATCAGCTCCAGGAAGTAGTTCTCCTTCCCGAGGATGTCCTGGTACTGGCCTGCGATCTCCCGGGCCTCGTCGTACTGATTCAGACGAAGCCGAGTTTGGATGGCGCCCGAGGGGCAGCCGGTCGTCCCGATGATCCCCTCGGCGTGCTCGGAGATCAGGTCCATGTCCATACGGGGCTTGCCGGCCGGGAACTGACCCGTGTAACTGGCCTCGGTCGACAGATAGAACAGGTTCTGCAGTCCCTTGACGTTCTGCGCCCACATCGTCATGTGGGTGAAGCGACCGCCACCGGAGACGTCCTTCGAGCCCTCGCCGTCGTCCGACATCGCCCTGACACCGCCGGGACCCCAGAACTCCTGCTTGCGGTTGCGGCGCGAGGACGGCGCGACGTACGCCTCGATCCCGATGATCGGCTTCACGCCCTTGAAGCTCTTGGCCACCTGTTGGAACTCGTACGCTCCGAACATGTTGCCGTGGTCGCTCATCGCGATGGCGGGCATGCCCTGACGCTCGACCTCGGCGAACATCGGCTTCAGCCGCTGAGCACCGTCGAGCATCGAGTATTCGGTGTGATTGTGCAGGTGAACAAAGCTGTCGGCCACCGGGCAGGCACCTCCGAGGACGGTCTGGGGAAGCCTCTACCCTATCCCTCGGGCCCCCTCCGAAACGCCTTTCCCGCCGCCTCGCCGAGCGATCGGAAACGGGGCAAGCGACGACCTCGCACGATCGCTCAGAGTCCCCGAAAATCTGCCGAGCGTAGTCATCTCGTGATCGGCTGGGCAACAGCCGGGGCTGTCAGTGGGAGCCCATAGGGTGGCGGCTGGGACGAGCGAGATCCTCCAACAGCAGTCCACGGTTGACGACCTCACCAAGCTCATCCCGGCCGTCATCGCTGCTGACGATGCCGACCCCGAGCTCGTGGCGATCGGCGAGCGCTACTGGGCCCTGGCTGGTTTCGCCCCCGACTACGGCACTCCTGTGTGGTGCGAGAAGACCACGGACATCGACACCGCCGGCTGGGGGCAGCAACTCCAGACAGGAGCCATCGCCAAGAAGTACACGGACCTTCCTCTCGGACACCAGCACCCCGCCCTCGGCCGGAGTCCGCGACATGATCGGTGCCCTGGCCCTGCTGCGGTACGCGCCCTCCACGTCACCATTGCCGACATCAACCACTGGCCGGACCCGCTCCACCCGGACAGCATGAAGATCAGCCCGCTGCTCGGGTCACTGATGCGAGCTGGAATTCTGCAGATCCACCCCTCCAGCAAATCGCCGCGTTCGTCCGGACTCCGGAGAACTTCCAGAAGGCGTACCGCGAAGCCGCAGGAGACCTGGATGCCCTTCCCGCACCCCAGCTCACCGACAGTTTCTATCCTCTGACCGCCAGCTACTGCGCCCCCTACGGCACCAGCCCGGAGAAGGCAGTGGAGACGCTCGACGCCCGCCTGATCTCCTCCCTGGACCGGCGGGCATGACAGCCGGGTGGCACGACGACCTCCTGGCCATCGTCCAGGAACTCATCGCAGAGGAAGCCCTCCGCTACTTCGCGAACCGGCTGGAAGAGATCCATCTGCCCGCCGTCTCGCAGAACTACCAAGCCCGCCTCAACGGGGCGGCCTACAGGGTCGCCGAGCGCCGGCCGCTCGGAGAGATCTACAACCTCGTATGGCGTTCGCGCTCGCTCTCGTGCGTCAGGCACGACGTGATAGCGCACGAGAAGCTGAACAGCGCAGGGGTCATTCGCGCCCCGATACCCAAACGCGACACCGAGCAGCATGGCGCGTTCCGTCCGAACGGCGCCGCCAAAGCGGGCTTGAACCACAGCATCCTGGACGCGGGTTGGGGGGTGTTCCTGGGAATCCTCGTACACAAGGCTGAAAGTGCCGGTCGTCGCGTGATCCCGGTGGCCCCCCGCAACACCTCCCGTCCGTGCCCGGAATGCGGGCACATAGCGAAGGAGAACCGCCCCACCCAAGCGAAGTTCGAATGCACCGCCTGCGGGTTCTCTGCGAACGCGGCCCACGTTGGCGCATTGAACATCCTCAAAAGGGCCGGGCTGGTCCTCGGTGACACGGCATAAGCCAACGACACGGGAAGCCCTTGGAATTACCCGGGGGAGGAGTTTGCAACACCGAGGTGAGGATCAAGCTGCAGGGCCCCCGCAAGACCACGGTGCTCCGGCTCGACCGGCACCGCGTCCAGCCGGACCCGGCTCTCTTCGGCGATCTGAAGGTGCTGCTCGGCCCATCCTGCCTGGCCGGCTAGGGTCCGTGGGCTCGTGAGCCATAAGCCGGTGGACCCGTAAGTCCGTCGGCCTGTACGCACAAACGCCGCAAGGGGCGCGCCCGTCGTCACGGGCGCGCCCCTTGCGTCTTTACAGCGCGATCAGTTGTGGCCGAAGCGCCGCTGGTGTTTGCGGGCAACATCCGCCGGACTTCCCTGGGCCTGCGACTGAGGCTGCGCCTGGGACTCGTAGGCGGTGGACTTGGCCTGCTCGCCACCGCGCTCGGCGGGGGAGGAGGAGCGGTCCTGCTGCTGGCTGCTCTGCTTGCGGTTCTTGTTCTTGGCCATGGTGATGCCTCCTGTGGGATTTCTCGGGGCCAGGGCCGCTGTCAGACTCACATACCCGTAGAACTGCCGCATTTTGGATCATTGCGGTGGGTAAACGGCCCATGTCGCGCCCCGTGCCGGGCTTCCGCCACGCCGATGATCGAGTTCCGGCCGTTAACCCTCTTGCGGTCGGGCAGACTCGAAGGAAACCCGGAACAATCCCCGATCCGGAACCTTCCCCGATCCCGAAGTTCCCGAAAGAGGGTGGAACGCGTGGACCGCTGCGTTGTCCTGGTGGACGCCGGATATCTGCTGGGCGCCGCCGCGAGCCTTCTCGCCGGAGAACCGGCGCGTTCCCGGATCACCGTCGACCACGCCGCCCTCATTCAGGGCCTTCGCGAACTCGCCGAAGCCGATACGGAGCGACCGCTGCTGCGTATCTACTGGTTCGACGGCGCCCCTGACCGCGTACCGCAGCCCGAGCACCGGCGGCTGCGCGTCATGCCGCGAGTGACGGTCCGGCTCGGCGCGCTGACCCGGAGCGACGGCCGCTGGGCGCAGAAGGGTGTGGATGCGGCGATGCATGCCGAGCTCACCGAACTGGCCAGAAATCGCGCTTGCTCGGATGTCGTGCTGGTGACCGGCGACGGTGACCTGCTCCCCGGGTTGATGTCCGCCAAGGAGCACGGCGTCGCCGTCCATCTCTGGGCGGTGCAGGCTGCCGACGGTGACTACAACCAGTCCGAGGACCTGGTCGCCGAGGCCGACGAGCGGCGGGTGCTCGACCGGGTGTGGATCACCCGCGCCGTGCGGCCCAAGGAGCTCACCGGCATCTGTGCGCCACCGCCCGTGCCGCGCCCCGAGATCGCGGCGATTCTCTCCGCGCCGCTGCCCGAGTCGGCGCTCGCCGCGTCGCAGGAGCGGGCGGCCGAGGCCGTACACAACGGATCGCCCGCGACCTCCGAGAACGGTGTCGAGGCCGTCCCCGTCCCCGCCTCCACCAAGGGCGTCCCCACCCCCAAGGATCTGGCGGGCCTGCGCGCGCCCGGCCCGCACACCGGACCGCACCCGACGAGCGCCACCCTGCGCTGGTCCTCCGACAAGGGCTGGGTCGAGCGCCCCGGCGGCAACGGCGGGGCGCTGGGCGAACCGCCGGAGACCGCGTCGCTGCCGACACTGGCCCAGCTCACCAGCGCCGAGCAGCGGTGGGCCGACCGCGAGGAGGACATCACCACGGTCGGCGGCGACCCCTTCGAGGTCGGCCAGGTCTTCGCCCGCCGCTGGATGGAACGGCTGCCGGAATCCAGCCATGTGCAGAAGCTGTCCACCATGTACCCGCGGATCCCGCACCGCATCGACGGTGAACTGCTGCGGTACGCGGCCCGCTTCGGGCTGCTCGCGCACAAGGACGACCAGATCGACGAGCACGACCGCTATGCGATCCGGGCGGGATTCTGGCGCGAGATCGACGTACGGGCGGCCGCCGAGCACGCCCCGGCCGGTGAGTAGAGCGGCAACAGCAAGGGAGTAGCCGGGGCCCGAGGGCATTCCGGGCGTCCGGACCCCGTAGTCTCGTACCTCGTGAGTACGGTGTGCGTGGTGCGGGATCTCGTCAAGACGTACCCCGCCGTGCGCGGCAGGCGGGGGACGCCGGGGACCCCTGAAGTGCGTGCCACCGACGGGATCAGTCTGGATGTCCGACGCGGGGAGATTTTCGGCCTGCTCGGACCCAACGGCGCCGGTAAGTCCACCCTCGTACGACAGCTCACCGGGCTGATGCGCCCGGACTCCGGCAGTGTCGAGGTGCTCGGCCACGATCTCGTACGTCATCCGGAGCGGGCCTCCCGGCTCGTCGGCTATCTCGGGCAGGAGTCCACCGCGCTCGACGAGCTGACCGTCGCACTCGCCGCCGAGACGACGGGGCGGCTGCGCGGACTGTCCGTACGGGACGCACGGGCCGAGCGTGACGCCGTACTGGAGGAGCTCGGGCTGACCGGGCTCGCCGCACGCCCCCTCAAGAAGCTGTCCGGCGGGCAGCGACGGCTGGCCTGCTTCGCGACGACGCTGGTCGGAGAGCGGCCGGTCCTGGTACTGGACGAGCCGACCACCGGCATGGACCCCGTCGCGCGGCGCGCGGTATGGGCCGCGGTCGACCGGCGGCGCGCGGAGCACGGGGCGACCGTGCTGCTCGTCACCCACAACGTCATCGAGGCCGAGACCGTCCTCGACCGGGTTGCCGTACTGGAACGGGGCCGTGTCATCGCCTGCGACACCCCGACCGGGCTGAAGGAACGGGTCGCGGGCGAGGTACGGGTCGAGCTGGTGTGGCGCGAGCGGGCACCGCTGGATGTGCCCGAGGTCGCCGCGCTGTGCGGGTCCGCGCAGGAGTCCGGGCGCCGCTGGGTGCTCAGGCTCGCACCGGACGAGGCACGGGCGGCGGTCGCGGCGGTGACGGGTGGCGCGGCGTTCGCGGCACTCGACGACTTCACGCTGGCCACGCCCAGCCTGGAGGACGTGTACTTGGCACTCGGCGGGAACGCGACGAAGGGGCTGGTCAAGGCGTGAGCACCGTGCCCGCGGAGGCGGTGGCCGAACAAGCGGAACAGGCGGGACAGGCCGGACGGGCCGGAGCGGACGGCGGGGCCGAGGCTGCGGCCGCCGCGCCGCTCGCGCCGCGGGCGCGGCTGCTGCCGGCGCTCGGCGCCGTGTACCGCGCGCAGCTGTCCCGGGCACGGGTCGCCCGGATCCCGCTGCTCTTTGTGGCGACCTTCCAGTCGATCGGGATCATGGTCCTGATGCGCGGGGTCGTCGACGGGGGCGCGGAGGCGCGCGCTGTCGTCGCGGGGTCGAGTGTGCTCGTCGTCGCCTTCGTCGCGCTCAATCTGCTCGCCCAGTACTTCGGGCAGCTGCGGGCCAGCGGCGGCCTCGACCACTACGCCACGCTGCCGGTGCCGCCGGCCGCGGTGGTGCTCGGCGCTGCCGGTGCGTACGCCTCCTTCACCGTGCCCGGCACGGTGGTCACGGCGGTCGCCGGCAGCGTGCTGTTCGAGCTGCCGCTGACGCATCTATGGGTGCTGGCCGCGGTGATCCCGCTCGCCGGTGCGGCTCTCGCCGGGCTGGGCGCGGCGCTCGGGCTGCTCGCGCCCCGCCAGGAACTTGCCACGCTGCTCGGCCAGTTGGGCATGTCCGCGGCGCTGCTGCTGGGGGTGCTGCCGGCCGGCCGGCTGCCGGGGCCGATCTCGTACGCACGTGATCTGCTGCCCTCCACGTACGGCGTCGAGGCCCTCGCGCGGACCTTCGACGCGCGTCCGGACTGGGCGGTCGTCGGGCTGGACCTCGCGGTCTGCGCCTTGGTGGGTGTCGTCTCGCTGACGGTCGCGACGTGGGCGTACCGGCGGGCGGCAGTCCGGTGAGGCGGCGTTCCGGCACGCCTGGCACGATGGCGGTGTGACCGCACCTCTGACACCGCCGCACCAGCCTCATCAGCATTCGCCGAACGACGACCCTTGGCAGTCGCCGCCGACGGGCCACGCGTCCATGCACGCGAAGGATGCGAAGGACGCCGAGGACGCGGAGGAGAGCCCCGAGCTGAAGACCGACCTGCGGGACGCGGCCGTGGTGCTGGTGGCCGTGGCGGTTCTGGGCGTGGCGCTGGGGCTGCTGTGGCTGTGGCTGGCGCCGCGCGTGCCGCTGATCTCGAACGACAAGGCGGTCTTCCTCAAGGACACGGAGGGCGAGGAGGCGGTGGGCGCGGACGGCACCTTCGTGCTGCTGGCACTCGCTTTCGGCGCGGTGAGCGCGGCGGCGGTCTTCTGGTTCCGCAGGCGCGGGGGCATCGCGCTGGTGGTGGCGCTGGCCGTGGGCGGACTGCTGGGCTCGCTGCTGGCGTGGGGGATCGGGGTGTGGTTCGGCCCCACGCAGGATGTGGTCGCGCATGCGCGGGAGGTCGGCCAGGGGGTGACCTTCGACGCGTACCTGGAGCTGAGGGCGAAGGGGGCGCTGCTGGCGTGGTCGGTGGCGGCGATGGTGGTACACCTGGCGCTGACGGCCCTGTTCGGTCCGCGGGACCCGGAACCGGAGTGGCCGCCGCAGTACGGGGCGCCGGGGACGGAGCAGCCGCCGGGGCCGGGCACGACCTGACGCCTGCGGCGGGCCTGTTCCCCTACCCGCCCTTCCCCGTGACTGGGGGCAAGCCCCCAGACCCCGGATGCGACCTTCGGCCGCGTGTCCTCAATCGCCGGACGGGCTGGAGTTTTCAGCCCCGCCGGCCATTGAGGCGCGGGTCCGGGGCCCCGTGACTGGAGGCTCCGCCAAACCCCCGTACACCCTTCAGGGGTCCCCGTAGGGCGCATGTCCTCAACAGTCGGACAGGCTGAAAGAGATTCAGCCCCGTCGGCGATTGAGGCGCGGGGTCCGGGGCGGAGCCCCGGGATCACGCCGGGCGGCGGCCGTGGTTGGCCCGGTGCTTTCGGATGCGCCACTTCCGTTTGCGGGTTCGTTTGGACATGCGCCGTCCTCTCCCCGTCGGAGTGTTCCTACGGTCGTATCCGAGGACAGCCGCCCCGTCGAGCCCCTACGCCCGCCCGATCGGTGCGAGTACCGCCGACGTCAGCGTCGCCAGGTCCGTCGGGGAGAGTTCGACCTCCAGGCCGCGGCGGCCCGCCGAGACGCAGATCGTGGCGTGGACGGAAGCCGACGCGTCCAGGACCGTACGCAGACGCTTCCGCTGGCCCAACGGCGAGATACCGCCCCGTACATAGCCTGTCGTACGTTCCGCCGCCACCGGGTCCGCCATCGTCGCGCGTTTGCCGCCGACCGCCGCTGCCAGCGCCTTGAGGTCCAGCTGGCCGGCCACCGGGACCACTGCCACGGTCAGTTCGCCGTCGACGTCCGCGACCAGGGTCTTGAAGACCCGGTCGGGGGAGACGCCGAGGGCCTCGGCCGCCTCATCGCCGTACGAGGCGGACGCGGGATCGTGGTCGTACGCGTGCACGGTGAACTCCGTGCCCGCCGCGGCCAGCGCGACCGTGGCGGGCGTGCCCCCAGGGCCGCCGGACTTCTTGGTCTTCTTCGGCACCGCAAGCTGCTCCCGTCAGTTGGGGCTCGTCGGCGCCCGGGTCAGATCGACCGCGGGCAGCGACGGAAGATGGCGGATCATCGCGGTCTCCGCGCGCAGGAGCGTCAGCTCCTCCCGCAGTCGGGTCGCCGTGTCCGGGGCCTGCAGCAGCCGTTGCTTCGCGGGAGTGTCCAGTACGGCCGCCGCGGCGACCAGGTACGAGACCACCGAGGGCTCGTCCGGCAGATCCGCCCCGGTGGACAGCGAGCGCTCACGTGCGCCCGCCAGCCGCTTCTGGTAGCTGCGGAAGGCCCGCAGCACGCCCTCGGCGAGCGCGCCCGCGCCGTCCCCCGACTCCTCCGGGATCTCCTCGAGCTCGGCCGTCAGATACGGGCCGCTCGCGTCGACCGAGAGAAGCTTGACCCGCGTCGTACCCGTCGCGAGCACCTCGAAGCTGCCGTCCGCGCGCTCGCGGATCGTTGCCGCGTCCGCGATACAGCCCATGTGGTGGAAGGCCTGGATCGGATCGGAGCCGAAGCCCGCCGCCGGGCCGCGTTCGGGCAGCGCGGTCGGGTCCGGCATGCCGGGCGCGGTCGGCGCGACCTCGCGGCCGTCGCGGATGGCGACCACGGCGAAACGGCGAGGCTCGGACTCGTCCGTCTTCAGCAGCTCGCGCATCATGGCGCGATAACGCTCCTCGAAGACGTTCAAGGGCAGGACGAGGCCCGGAAACAGCACCGAGTTCAGCGGAAAGAGGGGGAGACGTGCGGTGGTCACAACGGTCAAGCCTAATGGCCGAAGGACCAGCTTCGTCCGGCCCGTCCACGCAGTGGCATCGAAGAGGCGATCTGGATCCGTACGCCGTCCCTCGTATCGAGGAACTGACCCAGCGGATCGTCGGTCACGTAGGTCCAGGGGAAGGACGTGGCGTACGGGCCGATCAGCCGGAACTGCTCCAGCGCCTCCGCCCACCGCCCCCGCCCCACCAGCACGTACACCAGCAGATTGCGTACCTCGGCCGGCCATGGATCCCCGGCCGCGTAGTCCGTCGAGAGCGCGATCGCGAGATCCGCCGCCGCGTCGATCCGGTCGTCCTGTACGGAGGTGGTCTCGCCGGTCAGCAACTGCGTGAAGGCCGCGCGCACCGGCAGCGCCTGTACCAGTGAGCCCGGCAGCGCGTCCGCCGCCGCCTGCTCGGCGAAGTCGAAGCATTCGCGGTGCGAGCCGTACCACTGGGCGGACAGGTACTGCAGCGCCGCGACATGGCAGCCGTAGTGGTGGGAGGAGCGGCGCACCGCCTGCTCCCAGAGCGACTCGAAGGCCGTGTGCGTGGCATGCGTACCGCGTGCGTGGTCCAGCGAGATGCGCCACGGCACCGGGTCGTTCGCATCGCCGTCCGCCGCCACGTCGATCAGCGGCCCGATCTCCCGCAGCCGCTCGGCGCGTGCGGGCGACTCCCAGGCCCTGCGGACGGCGAGTTCGGCCTTGAGGACCAGCGCGTCGGGGTCACGGGGCGCCGCGGCGAGCCAGCTCGTCAGCCACTCGTCGCGGTTCAGCGCAAAGGCCGCGAGGCGTGTGACGTACCGGTCGCGGTTCTCCCACTCGGCCCCCTCGCGCGTGATCGCGAGCAGCTTGGCGGCCGGCTCGTACTCACCGAGCGCGGCCGCGACCAGCGCCGGGCCCAGCCGCCCGTCGGGGGCGTCGAGCAGCACCGCGGTGTCCGGCGGCAAGCCGTCGGCGAGCTGCGGCGTATGACGGATCATGCGCGCGGTGCGGATCATGGCGCGGAGCAATGGCATGGTGTGGACCATTGAAAGCTTCGGCTCGAAGACGCGCCAGAGGACAGCTGTGAAGCTTTCGTAGCGGCAGAATGGTTGTCCTGGCGAAAGCCAAGAGAGCGTAAAGAAAGAGGTCGTACGACAGGTGGTTCAGCCCCGTCTGAGCAGGCGGGACGCGCCCGCCGCGACCGTCGTCGCGAGGATCCAGCCGAGCAGGATCAGCGCGGCCGAGGCCCACTGCCAGTGGCTGTCCAGCCGCCAGTAGCCGTCCTGGCCGAGATTGATCACCGGCACCAGCAGATCCAGGGCGTACAGCGCGGCATTCCACTCCGGATGCTCGTCCGCCTTGATCGGCGCCGGTTCCACCTGCGCGAAGGCGAGTGCGCCCAGCGCCCAGAGCACCGCCATCCACAGGGCCGCCCGGCCGGGCCGGTAGCCGTACGCCACCGTCCAGTCCTGGAGATAGCCCCAGAGCTTCGCGGCCAGCGGGAGCGTCTCACGGCGGCGGCGCTGCTTGGCGAGCAGCACCTCGCGCGCGTCCGCGTCCTCGCCGCTGTTGCGCAGCACGGTCGCCAGCCGTTCGTACGGCTCCGGTGAGTACTCCGGAGTCGCCGACGCCACCCACTCCAGGCGCCGCCCGAGCGGGAACTCCTCGTACGGGACGAGGTTTTCGTACACGAAGCCGCCCATCGCAAGCCCGCCAGGACCCGGCCAGCTCGCCGCCATGTCGATCAGCGTCACCACCTTCGCGCCGTTCAGCACGACGCGCCCCTCCTCCGGGCGCTCCGCGTTGAACCGCAGCTCCGGAGTGGCGATCCGGCGCAGCGACAGCTCCTCGCGCGAGCTCAGGACGAACCGCGCCCGGTGGAGGTCGACCGCGTCGCCGAACCGCCCGTCGTCCAGCCGCACCCCGCCATGGCACTCGAAGGGCTGCAGCCGCGTGCCGCGCGACGGCGTGGCCGCATTGCCGATGCCGATGCCGAAAGGGGGCGTGGTGCCCTGATTGCCCGTGGACTCGCTCACCCACGCGCCCGTCATATAGAGCGTCCGCTCCACACTCAGTTGCGGGGCATTGAGTGCACGCCGCTCCGCCGCCGCCCGCAGCCGGCTGCCGCGCAGGCTCAGCGAGACCCCGACCTTCGCGCCGCGCAGGCTGAACTCGCCGTACGTCTCGATCAGTTCGGCCTGCAGATCCTGCGCGACCGACATCCCGTCCGCGGTGATCGCGCGGCCGCGCCGGTCCGGCCTGACATTGATCTGGTTGATCAGCAGATCCGTGCCGATCTGCGCGTCGGTGAGCCGGATGCCGTGCTCCACCCGGCAGCGCGGCAGATGCAGATCGCCCTCGGTACGCAGCCGGGCCGCCTCGAGCCGCGGGATCGCACAGCCCACCATGCGCACCGTGGTGAAGTGCGCCTCGGGCATCAGCACTTCGCTGTCGAAGCGGCAGCCGTTCAGCTCGACGTAGGGGGCGATGCTGCCGCCCGCGAGCTTGAGCGTCCCGGTGATCTGGACCCCGCGGAGCTTGAGCGCGGCGACCCGGCCGGGCCGCGCGGCCGGGCCGCTGAGCAGCAGCCGGGCGACGATGCCGGCGCGCACACTGCGCTCGGGGCCCCAGGGGCGCGGTGAGAAGGGATCGTTCAGCAGGGGATTGGCGTCGCTCAGGTCGTGCGTACTCCCGTTTCGGAATGCGTTCCACATTCGCAGCTCGGTCGGGCGCAGCCCGTCCGGAGCCCCGTCGTCCAGCGGCTCGGTCACTGCCGCTCCTCCGCTTCCTTGGCTCGTACAGCTGTTCTTCCCGCTGAGTGACGGACTGAACGCTAGTGGTCATGAACATGTACTGGGGCATGTATCAGCCAGTGATACGGGAGACCAGCGGCCGATTCCGGTCTGAGAGAATTGGTTCCGTGATCTCACGAATCGATCTGCGTGGCGACGCCCTCCCCGAGGGTGCCGCCCTGCGCGACCTGCTGCCCCGTGCCGAGTTCGACGTGGAAGCCGCCCTGGAGAAGGTGCGGCCCATCTGCGAGGCCGTGCATCATCGCGGCACGGCGGCGCTGATCGACTACGCGGAGAAGTTCGACGGTGTGAAGCTGGAGCAGGTGAGGGTGGGTGCGAAGGCCCTCGCCGACGCACTGGAGCAGCTCGACCCCGAGGTCAGGGCCGCTCTGGAGGAGTCGATCCGGCGCGCCAGAATCGTCCACCGCGCGCAGCGCCGCCGCGAGCACACCACGCAGGTTGTCCCCGGCGGCAGCGTCACCGAGAAGTGGGTGCCGGTCGAGCGCGTCGGTCTGTACGCACCGGGCGGCCGCTCCGTCTACCCCTCCTCCGTGATCATGAACGTGGTGCCGGCCCAGGAGGCGGGCGTCGACTCCATCGCGCTGGCGTCCCCGCCGCAGAAAGAGTTCGGGGGCCTTCCGCACCCGACGATCCTCGCCGCCTGCGCGCTGCTCGGCGTCGACGAGGTGTACGCCGCCGGTGGCGCACAGGCCGTCGCGATGTTCGCGTACGGCACCGAGGAGTGCGCCCCCGCCAATATGGTCACCGGGCCGGGCAATATCTGGGTCGCCGCTGCCAAGCGGTACTTCACCGGCCGGATCGGCATCGACACCGAGGCGGGGCCGACCGAGATCGCGATCCTCGCCGACTCCACCGCCGACCCGGTGCACGTCGCCGCCGACCTGATCAGCCAGGCCGAGCACGACCCGATGGCCGCCGCCGTGCTGGTCACCGACTCCACGGAGCTGGTGGACGCGGTCGAGAGGGAGCTCGAAACGCAGGTCGCGGCCACCAAGCACATCGAGGACCGGATCGTCCCGGCGCTGAGCGGCAAGCAGTCCGCGATCGTCCTGGTCGACGGCGTCGAAGAGGGCCTGCGGGTCGTCAACGCGTACGGTGCCGAGCACCTGGAGATCCAGACCGCCGACGCCTCCGCCGTCGCCGCCCGGGTCCGCAACGCCGGCGCGATCTTCGTCGGCCCGTGGGCGCCGGTCTCGCTCGGCGACTACTGCGCGGGCTCCAACCATGTCCTGCCGACCGGCGGCTGTGCCTGTCACTCGTCGGGCCTGTCCGTGCAGTCCTTCCTGCGCGGCATCCACATCGTGGACTACACGAGAGACGCTCTCGCCGAGGTGACGCACCACGTGGTGACGCTCGCCGAGGCCGAGGACCTGCCCGCGCACGGCGCCGCCGTGAAGGCGCGTTTCGCCGGAGGCGAACTGGATCAGCGCAGCGGTGAAGGCGAGCTGGACCGGCGCAGCGTCGAAGGCGAGCTGGATCAGCGCAGCGCCGGAGGCGAGCTGGATCAGCGCAGCGCCGGAGGCGAACCGGACCGGCACACCGAGTGGGAGGTGCCCGGCAAGTGACCTTCGGCATCGACGACCTGCCCATCAGGGACGAGCTGCGTGGCAAGTCCCCGTACGGCGCGCCCCAACTCGACGTGCCCGTACGTCTGAACACCAACGAGAACCCCTACCCGCTGCCCGAGCCACTGGTCGAGCGCATCGCCGACCGTGTCCGCGAGGCCGCCCGCGAGCTGAACCGCTACCCCGACCGGGACGCGGTCGAGCTCCGCACCGAGCTGGCCCGCTATCTCACCCGCACCGCCGGTTACGAGGTCTCTCTCGCCAACGTCTGGGCGGCCAACGGCTCCAACGAGGTCATCCAGCAGCTGCTGCAGACCTTCGCCGGACCGGGCCGTACCGCCATCGGCTTCGAGCCCTCGTACTCCATGCACGGCCTGATCTCGCGCGGCACCGGCACCGGCTGGATCTCCGGGCCGCGCGGCGAGGACTTCACCATCGACGTGGCGGCCGCCGAGGCTGCCATCGCCGAGCACCGGCCGGACGTCGTCTTCATCACCTCGCCCAACAACCCCACGGGCACCGCGGTCGAGGCCGACACCGTCCTCGCCCTGTACGAGGCGGCGCAGGCGGCCAGGGCCGACACTGCCGGGGCGATAGTCGTGGTCGACGAGGCGTACGTCGAATTCAGTCACCGCCCCTCGCTGCTGCCGCTGATCGAGGGCCGGCCGAACCTGGTGGTCTCGCGCACCATGTCCAAGGCCTTCGGCGCGGCCGGTCTGCGCCTGGGGTATCTGGCCGCGCACCCGGCGGTCGTCGACGCCGTCCAGCTGGTGCGCCTGCCGTACCACCTGTCCGCCGTCACACAGGCCACCGCGCTCGCCGCGCTGGAGCACACGGATACGCTGCTCGGGTATGTCGAGCAGCTGAAGACCGAGCGGGACCGCCTGGTCGGCGAGCTGCGGGCGATCGGCTACGAGGTCACCGAGTCCGACGCCAATTTTGTGCAGTTCGGACGCTTCGACGGCGAAGGGGCCGCCCACGAGGTCTGGCAGCAGATCCTCGACCGGGGCGTCCTGGTCCGTGACAACGGCGTACCGGGCTGGCTGCGGGTCACCGCGGGAACCCCGGCAGAGAACGACGCGTTCCTCGAGGCGGTACGCGCCCTCATGAAGGAACGCAGCGAGAAGGAGCAGAGCGCATGAGCCGCGTAGGACGGGTCGAACGCACCACCAAGGAGACGTCCGTCGTCGTCGAGATCGACCTCGACGGCCACGGAAAGGTCGATGTGTCGACCGGGGTCGGCTTCTACGACCACATGCTCGACCAGCTCGGCCGCCACGGCCTGTTCGACCTCACCGTGAAGACCGAGGGCGATCTGCACATCGACTCGCACCACACCATCGAGGACACGGCCCTCGCGATCGGCGCCGCCTTCAAGCAGGCGCTCGGCGACAAGGTCGGCATCTACCGCTTCGGCAACTGCACCGTGCCGCTGGACGAGTCGCTCGCCCAGGTCACCGTGGACCTCTCCGGGCGTCCGTACCTCGTGCACACCGAGCCCGAGAACATGGCGCCGATGATCGGCTCGTACGACACGACGATGACCCGGCACATCCTGGAGTCCTTCGTCGCGCAGGCCCAGATCGCGCTGCACGTCCACGTCCCGTACGGCCGCAACGCGCACCACATCGTGGAGTGCCAGTTCAAGGCGCTGGCCCGCGCCCTGCGTTACGCCTGTGAGCGCGACCCGCGCGCCGCCGGCATCCTCCCCTCCACGAAGGGCGCCCTCTAAACTCATGACCGGCCTCTCCACCATCCTGATCGTCGTCGGTCTCTTCCTCGCCGGCGGTGTGTACTCCTTCTCCAAGCAGAAGATGCCCATGGGCCTGATCGGGCTTCTCGGTATCGCCTCCGCGATGTGCCTGGTCGCCGGTGTCCTGCGGATTCAGGGGATCTGGGAATGACCGTGCCCAAGAAGGTCGTCGTCTTCGACTACGGATTCGGCAATGTCCGCTCGGCCGAGCGAGCCCTCGCCCGGGTCGGCGCGGACGTCGAGATCACCCGTGACTACGACAAGGCCATGAACGCCGACGGGCTCCTCGTCCCCGGCGTCGGAGCTTTCTCCGCCTGCATGGACGGCCTCAGGAAGGCCCGTGGCGAGTGGATCATCGACCGCAGGCTCTCCGGCGGCCGGCCCGTCATGGGCATCTGCGTCGGCATGCAGATCCTCTTCGCACGCGGCATCGAGCACGGCGTCGAGACCGAGGGCCTCGACGAGTGGCCCGGCACGGTCGGCCCGCTGAAGGCCCCGATCGTGCCCCACATGGGCTGGAACACCGTCGAGGCGGCCGCCGACAGCCGGCTCTTCGCCGGAGTCGACGTCGACGCCCGGTTCTACTTCGTGCACTCCTACGCCGTGCACGAATGGGACCTGGAGGTCACCAACCCCGCCATCCGCGCGCCCCAGGTCACCTGGGCCACGCACGGCGAGCGCTTTGTCGCCGCCGTGGAGAACAGCGCGCTGTGGGCCACCCAGTTCCACCCCGAGAAGTCCGGCGACGCCGGCGCCCAGCTGCTGACCAACTGGATTGAGACGCTGTAATGCCGAAGCTTGAACTCCTCCCCGCAGTCGACGTCCGCGACGGCCAGGCCGTACGCCTCGTCCATGGCGAGTCCGGTTCGGAGACCTCGTACGGCTCTCCGCTCGAAGCCGCTCTGACCTGGCAGCGATCGGGCGCCGAGTGGCTGCATCTCGTCGACCTGGACGCGGCCTTCGGCACCGGCGACAACCGCGCGCTGATCGCCGAGGTCGCCGGCGCCATGGACATCAAGGTCGAGCTGTCGGGCGGCATCCGCGACGACGCCTCGCTCGCGGCCGCGCTGGCCACCGGCTGCACCCGGGTCAACCTGGGCACCGCCGCGCTGGAGACCCCCGAGTGGGTCGCCAAGGTCATCGCCGAGCACGGTGACAAGATCGCGGTCGGCCTCGACGTACGCGGTACGACGCTGCGCGGCCGCGGCTGGACCCGCGACGGCGGCGACCTCTACGAGACGCTCGCCCGCCTCGACTCCGAGGGCTGCGCCCGCTACGTCGTCACCGACATCGCCAAGGACGGCACCCTCCAGGGGCCCAACCTGGAGCTGCTGCGCAATGTCTGCGCGGCGACCGACAAGCCCGTCGTCGCCTCCGGCGGCGTCTCCTCACTCGACGATCTGCGGGCGATCTCCTCGCTCGTCCCCGAGGGCGTCGAGGGCGCGATCGTCGGCAAGGCGCTGTACGCCGAGGCGTTCACCCTGGAAGAGGCCCTCGCGGCGGTGTCGGAATGACCGATTCCTTCTCCGATTCCCCTGCCGTACGGCGCATCGGCTCCGACGGACCGTGGGAGGACGCCTTCGGCTACTCCCGCGCGGTCGAGCTGCCGAACGGCCTGGTCCTGGTCTCCGGCTGCACCTCGGTCGCCGGCGGCGAGATCGCCGCGGGCGGCCCCTACGACCAGACGGTCACCGCGTTCGGCGTCGCCTTCGACGCCCTGAAGGAGCTCGGCCTGGGCCGGGGGGACGTGGTGCGTACGCGGATGTACCTCTCCCACGCCCGGGACGTGGACGAGGTCGGCCGTGCCCACAAGGAGCTGTTCGACACGGTCCGCCCGGCCGCGTCGATGCTCATCATCTCCGGCTTCGTCGACCCGAGCCTGGTCGTCGAGGTCGAGGTCGAGGCGTACCGAGGAGGTGCCGGATGACTCTCTCGGTCCGAGTGATCCCCTGCCTGGACGTGGACAACGGCCGGGTCGTCAAGGGCGTCAACTTCCAGAATCTGCGCGACGCGGGCGACCCCGTGGAGATGGCCAAGCTGTACGACGCCGAAGGCGCCGACGAACTGACCTTCCTCGACATCACGGCCTCCTCCGGCAACCGTGAGACGACCTACGACGTGGTGCGCCGCACCGCCGAGCAGGTCTTCATCCCGTTGACCGTGGGCGGCGGCGTGCGCAGCGCCGACGACGTCGACAAGCTGCTGCGGGCCGGCGCCGACAAGGTGGGCGTGAACACCGCGGCGATCGCCCGTCCCGAGCTGATCCGCGAGATCGCCGAGCGTTTCGGCCGCCAGGTACTGGTCCTGTCGGTCGACGCCCGTCGTACTCCCGAAGGCTCCTTCGAGGTCACCACGCACGGCGGCCGCAAGGGCACCGGCATCGACGCCGTCGAATGGGCGCACCGGGCCGCCGAATTGGGCGCGGGCGAGATTCTGCTCAACTCGATGGACGCGGACGGCACGAAGGACGGCTACGACACGGAGATGATCGCCGCGGTACGGAAGCACGTCACCGTCCCGGTCATCGCCTCCGGCGGCGCCGGCAAGCTCTCCGACTTCCCGCCGGCCATCGCGGCGGGCGCGGACGCGGTCCTGGCTGCCTCGGTCTTCCACTTCGGCGATCTGCGGATCTCCCAGGTCAAGGACACCCTCCGCGAGGCGGGCCACCCCGTCCGCTGACCAACGTGGACAACTGACCTGAAACTGGCGTTCGTTGGGAGACGGGCCGGGTAGCGTGCCGTTCGACCCTAGGAACGGGGGAACGGCATGGCGGCCCGGCCCATCGTCGATCTGCTCGAGCTCAGCCCGGATTTCGTTCGCGATCCCTATCCCGTCTACGCCCGGCTGCGCGCCGATGGCCCCGTCCACCAGGTACGCGCCCCGGACGGCGAGGAGCTCTGGCTCGTCGTCGGACATGACGCCTGCCGCGCCGCCTTCACCGACCCGCGGCTCAGCCGGGCCTGGATGAAGTCCGGGAGCATCGGCCAGATCATCAACACCGATCAGGACCAGCCCGCCCTCGCGCACATGTTGATGTCCGACCCGCCGGACCACACACGATTACGCCGGCTGGTCGCCCGGGAATTCACCCCGCGCCGTATCGACACCCTGGCCCCGCGCATCCAGCAGATCACCGACGGACTGCTCGACGCGATGCTGGCGGAAGAGGAGCGGCGGGCCGATCTGATCGACTCCTTCGCCTTCCCGCTGCCGATGACCGTCATCTGCGAACTGCTCGGCGTGCCCGAGCTGGACCGGGACGCCTTCCGCGGCTGGTCCAACGAGATGGTCGCGCGCACCAGCCCGGAGGCCGAGGCCCGTGCGTACGAGGAGGTGCCGGCGTACCTCGGCGAGCTGATCGCGGCCAAGCGGGCCGCACCCGGCCAGGACCTGCTCAGCGCGATGATCCACGCAGTCGACGAGGGCGGCGACCGGCTCTCGCCGCGCGAGCTGATCGGCATGTCCGTACTGCTGCTGATCGCCGGTCACGAGACCACGGTCAATCTGATCGGCAACGGCATGCGGGCCCTCTTCGCGCACCCAGGCCAGCTCGCCGCCCTGCGCGCCGACTTCGGTCTGCTCGACGGGGCGATCGAGGAGATGCTCCGCTACGACGGACCGGTCGAGACCTGCACCGAGCGCCTCGCCCTGGACGACGTGGAGATGGGCGGTGCGGTCATCCCGGCGGGCTCCACCGTCCTGATCGCCATGGCCGACGCCGACCGCGACCCGGAGCGCTTCAAGGACCCGGACCGGTTCGACATCCGCCGGGACGCCCGCGGCCACATCGCCTTCGGCCACGGCCTCCACTACTGCCTGGGCGCGCCGCTGGCCCGGCTCGAGGGACGTATCGCGATCCGCACACTGTTGGAGCGCTGCCCGGACGTCGCGCCGGACGCCGACGAGGCCGGGCTGCCATGGATGCCCGGAATGCTGATCAGGGGCGTACGGAAGCTGCCCGTGCGCTGGTGACCTCTGGCCCCCTGGCTCGACGGGGCGGTCGAGGCGGCCGAGCGGCAGAGGAAGGACGGTCGTGGCGCCCGGTGGCAGGTCGCCTCCGACGGGCCTGAGCGACTTCAGCTGCGAATATCTGCCGCGGCTGACCGCCGAGGTGACCGGTACAGGGCCGGATCGCGCACGCCGGACTCGTCCAGGAACTCGGGCTGATCGTCGGCGCCGGGGCGACCGCTGCTCTCGCCGTGGTGGCGCACATCGCCGCCGCGGTCGGTGTCGCCGCGGTCGGTGCCGCCGTGGTGATCGGACGGCTCGCGGGGCTGAGCGGCGCGCTGTGCAACGCGCTCGTGCAGACCCGGACCGATCCGGCCTCCCCCGGCCAGGTCACCTCGGTCTCGACCTTTTCAGCCTCGGCGTCGCGCCGCTCAGCCACCCGGTGACGGGCGCGGCCGTCGGCCTGCGGGGCCCGTGCCGGTCTTCACCGTCAGCGCGGCCGTCCGCGCCCTCGGGGCGGTCCACGCAGTGTGCTCCAAGGGGCCGCGCAGCGCCGGGCTGCCGCGCTGAGCCGCCGGCGGTCCGGCACGCTCAGGCGCCGCCGGGCTACAGCCCCAGCTTGGCCTCGTGCAGCCGGGTGATCGCGTCCTTGTCGCCCTCGAGGTCCACCTGCGCCGCTTCCTGCCGCCCGAACATGAAGATCGTCAGCTCGCTCGGCTCCCCGGTCACCGTCACCACCGGGGTGCCGCGGTGACCGACCGCCGTCTGGCCGTTCGAACGGCGCAGCACCAGCCCGACCGGGGACCTGCGGCCCAGCAGCCGGGACGCCTTCTCCAGCCGTGACCACAGGACGTTCTCGAAGATCCGGTCCGGTTCGCGCGGCGTCCAGTCCGGCCGCGCCCGCCGTACATCCTCGGCGTGGACGAAGAACTCGACGGTGTTCGCGGCCTCGTCGATCTGCTTGATCGCGTACGGGGACATCCGCGGCGGTCCCGTACGGATCAGCTGGATCAGCTCCTCGTACGGCTTCTCGGCGAACTCCGCCTGCACCCGGTCGAGGCGGCTCTTGAGCGCGCTCAGCACGATCCCGCCCGCCGCGTCCACCCGCCGCTCGCGGACCACCACGTGGGCGGCGAGCTGCCGGGTGTTCCAGCCGTCGCACAGGGTCGGAGCCTCGGGGCCCGCCGTCTCCAACAGGTCGGCGAGCAGAAGCCGTTCACGCCTTGCATGGGTCGACATGACTGCCAGCGTACGGCCGCGGCACCGGGTCCGCCCAGTGGACGCACCGCCCGGCGACCCCGGCGGACACGGCACAATGGCCGTATGACCAGCAGTGTCCCCACAGGTTCCCTCGATCCCGCCGTCGCCGCCCGCCTCAAGCGCAGCGCCGACGGCCTGGTTCCGGCCATCGCGCAGCAGTACGACACCGGTGAGGTGCTGATGCTCGGGTGGATGGACGACGAGGCCCTGCATCGCACCCTGACCACCGGCCGCTGCACCTACTGGTCCCGCAGCCGCCAGGAGTACTGGGTCAAGGGCGACACCTCCGGCCATGTCCAGCACGTCAAGTCCGTCGCCCTGGACTGCGACGCCGACGCGGTGCTCGTCAAGGTCGACCAGATGGGGGCCGCCTGCCACACCGGGGACCGCACCTGCTTCGACGCCGACGTCCTTCCTCTGGGCCAGTAGGGTCGGGCGCCATGGATCTCGACACCTTCCGCAAGCTCGCCGCCGACCGCCGTGTCATCCCCGTCAGCCGCAAGCTCCTCGCGGACGGTGACACCCCGGTCGGGCTCTACCGCAAGCTCGCCGCCGAACGTGAGGGCACCTTCCTGCTGGAGTCCGCCGAGAACGGGCGCTCCTGGTCCCGGTACTCCTTCATCGGCGTACGCAGCGCCGCCACCCTCACCGAGCGCGAGGGCCAGGCGCACTGGCTCGGCACCCCGCCCGTCGGCGTCCCGGTCGAAGGCGACCCGCTCCAGGCCCTGCGCACCACCGTCGAGACGCTGCACACGCCGAAGGACCTCGCCTCCGGCATGCCGCCCTTCACCGGCGGCATGGTCGGCTATCTCGGCTACGACGTCGTGCGCAGGCTCGAGAAGATCGGGCCCGGCGAGCGCGACGACCTGCGGCTTCCCGAGCTGACCATGCTGCTCACCTCGGACCTCGCGGTGCTCGACCACTGGGACGGCACCGTCCTGCTGATCGCCAACGCCATCAACCACAACGACCTCGACACCGGCGTCGACGAGGCGTACGCGGACGCAGTCGCACGCCTCGACGCCATGGAGTCGGACCTCGCGCGTCCGCTTGCCTCCGCGCCCGCCGCGCTGCCGCCCTCCGAGCTGCCGGAGTTCTCCGCGCTCTGGGGCGGCAAGGACTACCAGGACGCCGTCGAGGACATCAAGGAACGGATCAGGGCGGGTGAGGCCTTCCAGGTCGTACCGTCGCAGCGGTTCGAAACGCCTTGCCACGCAAGCGCGTTGGATGTCTACCGGGTGCTCAGGGCCACCAACCCGTCGCCGTACATGTACCTTTTCCGCTTCCACGGCTTCGATGTCGTCGGCTCCAGCCCGGAGGCGCTGGTCAAGGTCGAGGACGGGCGGGCCATGGTGCATCCGATCGCGGGCACCAGGCCGCGCGGCGCGACGCCGCAGGAGGACCAGGCCCTCGCCGACGAGCTGATGGCCGACCCCAAGGAGCGCGCCGAGCATCTGATGCTCGTCGACCTCGGCCGCAACGACCTGGGCCGGGTCTGCGAGCCCGGCAGCGTCGAGGTCGTGGACTTCATGTCGGTCGAGCGGTACTCCCACGTCATGCACATCGTCTCGACCGTGACCGGCCGCGTCGCCGCGGGCCGTACCGCCTTCGACGTACTGACCGCCTGCTTCCCGGCCGGCACGCTCTCCGGCGCCCCCAAGCCCCGGGCGATGCAGATCATCGACGAGCTGGAGCCCTCGCGGCGCGGACTGTACGGCGGCTGCGTCGGCTATCTCGACTTCGCCGGCGACTCCGACACCGCGATCGCCATCCGCACCGCGCTGCTCCGCGACGGCACGGCATTCGTACAGGCCGGAGCGGGTGTGGTGGCCGACTCGGACCCGGTCGCCGAGGACACCGAGTGCCGTAACAAGGCGGCCGCGGTGCTCCGCGCCGTCCACACCGCGAACCGCCTCAACAGCCGACGGGACGGTAAGGGATAGTGGGGTACGTGAGTGCTGTACCCGTACCCCAGCCCCGCGCCGAAGCCGCCTCAGCCACAAGCAGCCGCCGCAGCCTCGCCGCCGCCCTGTTCCTCGGCGCCGTCGGCGCGGCCGTCGTGCTGATCGCCGCCGGTCAGATCTGGGCCGAGGGCAAGGCCGCCGTCGGTGGCGGCAGCCTTCCGCTCGAGGCGGCGGGCAGCGATGTCACCGGTGTCCCCACGGCGCTCGCCATCGTCGGTCTGGCCGCCCTCGTCGCCGTCTTCGCCGTACGCAGCGGAGGCCGGCTGCTCGTCTCGGCCCTGCTGGCCCTGAGCGGTGCGGGCGCGGCACTCGCCGCCTTCATCGGGGCCTCCGACAGCGCCGCTCTCGACGAGAAGGCCGCGCAGACCACCGGGGACACGGCCGCCACGGTGGACGCGCTCACCCACACCGCCTGGCCCTATGCGACCGCGGCCGGCGGCCTGCTGATCCTGCTCGCCGGGCTGCTCGCGCTGCGCTACGGCAAGCAGTGGCCCGCCATGTCGGGCCGCTACGAGCGCGACGGCACCCCTCGGCCCCGCAAGGCCGCGGTGGTGGACCCGGACCGGCCCGAGGATCTGTGGAAGGCTCTGGACCGCGGCGAGGACCCGACGCGCGAGGCGTGACGGACCCCACGTCATGCCATGGCACGGCATACGGGACAATGAGCGTTGAGCTCAGTGCTCACCACCGAACAACAGCTCACCCAGCACATCGACGAGGAGCGCATCAATGTCGGGCACCAGCCACGGACACACCCCGGCCGCCTGGACCGGTGTCACCATCGCCTTCATCGGCTTCTGCATCGCAGGCCTCTTCATGGTGGCGGCCAACCCGCTCGGCTTCTGGGCCGGTATCGGCGTCATCGCGCTCGGCGGTGTGGTCGGCGCGGCGATGAAGGCCGCCGGCCTCGGCATGCCGAAGGAGTCCGAGGCCTCGGTGCGGGCCAGGCACCACGCCGCCCAGGCGACGGCGCAGCCCGCGCAGGCGCAGACCACCGCCTGACGCCGCGGTTCAGCTCCACGAGGCGCAGCCCGGCGCGACCGGGCTGCGCCTTTCTGTATGAGCTGCGCCTTTCCGTAGGAACGGAGAGAATCACGGGGTGGACGCCATGCCTTCCTCCACCACACCGGCCCGCGAGCCCGGCCCGGCCCGCGAGCCCGGCCCGGCCCGCGAGCCCGGCCCGGCACGCGAGCCCCGCCCGGCCCCGCTCGCGCGGCGCCTGGCCACTCCGCTGGCGACCCTCGCCGGGGTCGCGGCGGCCTTCGCGTACGTCGGCACGGTCGATCCCAATGAACCGGGCCACTACCCGGTCTGCCCGCTGTTCCGCTTCACCGGGATCTACTGCCCCGGCTGCGGCGGGCTGCGCAGCGCCCACGCGTTCATCCACGGGGATCTGGGGACTGCCCTCGGGTCCAACGCGGTGGCCGTCGTGGGCTACGGAATCTTCGCCGCGGTGTGGGTGATGTGGCTGATTCGGGCGGTACGGGGAGTGCCCCTGCGGATTACCCTCGGGCCCGCGTGGTGGTGGTCGCTCGGCGGTGTTCTGCTGATCTTCAGCGTGGTCCGGAATTTGCCATTCGGCTCCGCGCTGGCTCCGTAAAGTCCCAGGTAGTGGGACAGCCGTCCACCGGATGCGAGCCCGAGGCCATCCTGCGGATACCATCGACATGGCTGATCCTGATCCATCTCCACGTCCCGGAAGGGGGCCGCTCGCGTGAGTGTGCTCGACGAGATCATTGAAGGCGTACGCGCCGACCTCGCAGAGCGGCAGGCGCGTGTCAGCCTCGACGAGCTCAAGGAGCGTGCCGCCAAGGCTCCTGCGGCCAAGGACGGCGTCGCCGCGTTGCGCGGCGAAGGCGTCAATGTGATCTGCGAGGTCAAGCGCTCCAGCCCGTCGAAGGGCGCGCTCGCCGCGATCGCCGATCCGGCCGCGCTCGCCGCCGACTACGAGGCGGGCGGCGCGGCCGTCATCTCCGTGCTGACCGAGCAGCGCCGCTTCGGAGGATCGCTCGCCGACCTGGAAGCCGTTCGCGCCAAGGTCGACATCCCCGTGCTGCGCAAGGACTTCATCGTCACCGCGTACCAGCTGTGGGAGGCCAGGGCCTACGGCGCCGACCTCGTGCTGCTGATCGTGGCCGCCCTCGAGCAGGAGGCGCTGGTCTCGCTGATCGAGCGCGCCGAGTCGATCGGGCTCACCCCGCTGGTCGAGGTGCACGACGAGGACGAGGTCGAGCGCGCGGTCGAGGCCGGTGCGAAGATCATCGGCGTCAATGCCCGCGATCTGAAGACGCTCAAGGTCGACCGCTCGGTTTTCGAGCGGGTCGCCCCAGAGATCCCGGCGCATATCGTCAAGATCGCCGAGTCCGGTGTACGCGGTCCGCACGATCTGATCGCCTACGCCAACGTCGGTGCCGATGCGGTGCTCGTCGGCGAGTCCCTGGTCACCGGCCGCGACCCGAAGTCGGCCGTCGCCGACCTGGTCGCCGCGGGCGCCCACCCGGCTCTGCGGCACGGCCGGAGCTGACCGCCCCATGACCGCCGCCGCCCGCACCACTGTCGCACCGCCGTACCGGACACCCTCGCGTCCGGCGACGGCGGACGCGGCCCTGTGCGTATCGGCGGCAGACTTCGGCGCCCCTCGGGGCACGAGGACCGGCACGGTTTCCCGCGGCACGGCCTCCCGCGGCGCGGTGCTCGCCGCAGTGCCGGGGACGAGCCTGGCAGCGAGCGCCGCGCGCGACCCCTACGCCAGGCTCGCCCGTGGCTGCAAGCCCCGCGGCTGCCGGGCCCCGGCCCGCCGGGTGCACGGCCGCCGGGTGCGCTATGTCATCGGGTCCGAGCCGGGACAGGTCAACGGCATGCGATGGCGCGCGGTCCGCGCGTGCGACTGCCACTAGGCGGTCTCCGGCGGGTGCTTTCCCCTAACCCGCCCCCTTCCTGAACCGGCGCTCCGCTCCGGACCCGCGTACGCCCTTCGGGCGTGTCCTCAATCGCCGGACGGGCCTGAGTTTCCGCCCGTCCGGCGGAAACTCAAGCCTCGCCGGCGATTGAGGCGCGGGGTCCGGGGCGGCGGAGCCCCGGGTTACGGGACGGGGCGGGTAGGGGAGCAACGCCCCGCCAGTCAGCCGCGCACGCGCATACCGTGACCAATGTCAGCCAGACTTCTGGGGCATACGGCCCCGACAAGGAGCACGTCGCAATGTCGAGCGACTTCTTCATCCCGGACCCGGAGGGTCAGGTTCCCAGCGCCGAGGGCTACTTCGGCGCGTTCGGCGGCAAGTTCATCCCCGAGGCGCTCGTCGCCGCGGTCGACGAGGTAGCCGTCGAGTACGACAAGGCCAAGGCCGACCCCGCCTTCGCCGCCGAGCTCAACGACCTGATGGTCAACTACACGGGCCGCCCGAGCGCGCTCACCGAGGTGCCCAGGTTCGCCGAGCACGCCGGCGGTGCGCGGGTCTTCCTCAAGCGGGAGGACCTCAACCACACCGGATCGCACAAGATCAACAACGTGCTCGGCCAGGCGCTGCTCACCAAGCGGATGGGCAAGACCCGGGTCATCGCCGAGACCGGCGCCGGACAGCACGGCGTCGCGACCGCGACCGCCTGCGCCCTCTTCGGTCTCGAGTGCACGATCTACATGGGTGAGATCGACACCCAGCGCCAGGCCCTGAACGTGGCCCGGATGCGGATGCTCGGCGCCGAGGTCATCCCGGTGGCCTCCGGCAGCCGGACCCTGAAGGACGCCATCAACGAGGCGTTCCGCGACTGGGTCGCCAATGTGGACCGTACGCACTATCTCTTCGGCACGGTCGCCGGACCGCACCCCTTCCCCGCCATGGTCCGCGACTTCCACCGGGTCATCGGCGTCGAGGCCCGTCGCCAGATCCTGGAGCGGGCCGGCCGGCTGCCGGACGCGGCCGTCGCCTGCGTCGGCGGCGGATCCAACGCGATCGGGCTGTTCCACGCCTTCATCCCGGACGCGGATGTACGCCTCGTGGGCTGCGAGCCCGCGGGCCACGGCATCGAGACCGGCGAGCACGCGGCCACCCTGACCGCGGGCGAGCCCGGCATCCTGCACGGCTCGCGCTCGTACGTCCTGCAGGACGAGGAGGGCCAGATCACCGAGCCGTACTCGATCTCCGCAGGGCTCGACTACCCCGGCATCGGCCCCGAGCACTCGTACCTCAAGGACAGCGGCCGGGCCGAGTACCGCGCGGTGACCGACGACGAGGCCATGCAGGCGCTGCGCCTGCTGTCCCGCACCGAGGGCATCATCCCGGCGATCGAGTCCGCGCACGCGCTGGCCGGGGCCCTGGAGGTCGGCAAGGAGCTGGGCAAGGACGGACTGATGGTGGTCAATCTGTCCGGCCGCGGCGACAAGGACATGGACACAGCCGCCCGTTACTTCGGGCTGTACGACGGCGAGGGGGACGCGAAGGTCGCCGCCGACGCCTCCGCGGAGAACGGCTACGCCGAGATCAGGAGGGACGCGAAGTGAGCGGCAACATCCAGCTGTTGAGCGACACCCTGGCGCAGGCCAGGAACGATAACCGGGCCGCGCTCATCGCGTACCTCCCGGCCGGCTTCCCGACCGTCGACGGCGGGATCGAGGCCGTCAAGGCCGCCTTCGAGGGCGGCGCGGACGTGGTGGAGGTCGGGCTGCCGCACAGCGACCCCGTCCTCGACGGCCCCGTCATCCAGACGGCCGACGACATCGCGCTGCGCGGCGGCGTCAAGATCGCCGATGTGATGCGTACGGTCCGCGAGGCGCACGAGGCCACCGGCAAGCCGGTCCTCGTCATGACGTACTGGAATCCGATCGACCGGTACGGCATCGAGCGCTTCACCGCCGAGCTGGCCGAGGCGGGCGGCGCGGGCTGCATCCTGCCCGACCTGCCGGTCCAGGAGGCGGGCGGATGGCGCGAGCATGCCGAGAAGCACGGCCTCGCCACCGTCTTCGTCGTCGCGCCGAGCAGCCAGGACGCACGGCTGGCAAAGATCACTGAGGCCGGTTCCGGCTTTGTGTACGCGGCCTCGCTGATGGGTGTCACGGGCACCCGCGAGTCCGTGGGCGCGCAGGCTCAGGACCTGGTGCGGCGTACCCGGGCCACCACCGACTTGCCGGTCTGCGTGGGCCTCGGGGTGTCCAACGCCGAGCAGGCCGCGGAGGTCGCCTCGTTCGCGGACGGCGTGATCGTCGGCTCGGCGTTCGTGAAGCGGATGCTCGACGCACCGGACCGTGCCGCGGGCCTTGAGGCGGTACGGGAGCTGGCGGGCGACCTCGCCAAGGGTGTACGCAGGGTCGAGTAGCTCATACGGGTGGAAATGGGACCGGGGAGGCATGCACATGCCTCCCCGGTTCGTTTGCGGGATGTGAGCGAGAAGAACCAGGGACAGAAGCAGACCGCGCGCGAGCGGCTCCAGCAGGAACGTGAGCGGGACAAGGTGCGGGAGAAGCGCCGCCGGACCCTGATCGTGGCGGCGGCGGTGGTGGGCGTACTGGGCCTCGCCGCCGTGGTCGGCGTGGTCGCCGCCAACGCCGGCAAGAAGGGCAGCGGCTCCGATGCCGGTCCTCTCCTCGCGCCCGCCGGAGTGCAGGGCAAGGACCAGCTCGCGATCCCCGTGGGCGCGAGCGACGCCCCCTCCACGCTCACGGTGTGGGAGGACTTCCGCTGCCCGATCTGCGCGAAGTTCGAGAGCGTCGCCCGGGGCACCCTCCACGAGCTGGAGCAGACGGGTCAGGCCAAGATCGAGTACCACCTCGCCACCATCATCGACGGGAACATGAGCGGCACCGGCTCGCTTCGCGCCGCGAATGCCGCGGCATGCGCACAGGACGTCGGGAAGTTCGCCCCGTACCACGATGTCCTCTACCAGAACCAGCCTGCGGAGACGGACGACGCCTTCGGCAAGAACAGCAGGCTGATCGAGCTCGCGGGGAAGGTCGAGGGACTCGACACCCCGGAATTCCGCAGCTGCGTCGAGGACGGCAAGCACGACGCCTGGGTGGCGAAGTCGAACACCGCCTTCCGCAACAGCGGCTTCCGCGGTACACCGACCGTGCTGCTCAACGGGGAGTCGATCTTCCCGGACAAGGGCGGCGAGCCGATCACCACAGCCAATCTGAAGAAGTGGGTCGCAGAGGCGAACAAGGGCAAGAAGCCGGGCACCAAGCGGTCGACGCCGAGCCCGACTTCGCCGGCCTCCTGACGCGGCCCGACAGACTGCCTCGAGCCGCGGCTCGTTACCCAGCCGTTGCCGGGTGGGTTGCCGCACGTCCCACCCGGCAGGGTAGCGTCGGTCCTGCCATGGATATCGCCTACATTCCCAGCCCGTCGACCGGAGTGCTCCATCTCGGACCGCTCCCGCTGCGCGGCTACGCGTTCTGCATCATCATCGGTGTCTTTGTGGCCGTCTGGTACGGCAACAAGCGCTGGATCGCGCGGGGCGGCAAAGCCGGCACCGTGGCCGACATCGCCGTCTGGGCGGTGCCCTTCGGTCTCGTCGGCGGCCGGCTCTACCACGTGATCACCGATTACCAGCTGTACTTCAGCGAGGGTGAGAACTGGGTCGACGCCTTCAAGATCTGGGAGGGTGGCCTCGGTATCTGGGGGGCGATCGCGCTGGGCGCGGTCGGTGCCTGGATCGGCTGCCGCCGCCGCGGGATCCCACTGCCGGCCTGGGCGGACGCCCTGGCACCCGCCATCGCCTTCGCGCAGGCGATCGGCCGCTGGGGCAACTGGTTCAACCAGGAGCTGTACGGCAAGCCGACGGATCTGCCGTGGGCCCTCAAGATCACCGAGGGCACCAACCGCGAGGCCGGCCTCTACCACCCCACATTCCTGTACGAGTCGCTGTGGTGCGTCGGCGTCGCGGTGCTCGTCATCTGGGCCGACCGCCGCTTCAAGCTGGGACACGGCCGGGCGTTCGCGCTGTATGTCGCGTCGTACTGCGTGGGCCGGGGCTGGATCGAGTACATGCGCGTCGACGAGGCGCACCACGTACTGGGGCTGCGCCTCAATGTGTGGACCTCGATCGTCGTCTTTGTGCTGGCGGTGACCTACATCGTGATCTCGTCGCGGGTGCGGCCGGGGCGCGAGGAGATCGTCGAGCCGGAGACGGCGAAGTCGGAGGTGGCGAAGTCGGAGGTGGCGAAGCCCGCGGCGGACGCCGGAGGCGACGACTCTGCGGCAGACGGGTCGGAAGGCACGTCGGAAGGCGCGTCGGACGGGACGGCGGAAGGCGCGTCGGACGGGACGGCGCAGGACCCCGCCGACGGGGACGAGAAGACTGACGCGGACGCGGAGTCGGCCAAGAAGGGCTGACGGCACGAGCCGTACGCAGGGGCCGCCGGAATCGAAAGGATTCCGGCGGCCTTTGCATGTCGGGGGATGAACACGAGCCGGAGGCCGGACGACGAGTACGCCGAGCCGTACGGAATCAGGGTTCCTCGCGTCGTGCGAGGGCGAGGGTGCGCTGCGCCGCGGCCACGACCGCCGCGTCGACGAAGCGGCCGTCCGGCAGGGCCAGCGCGCCCTCGTCCGTGGCGGCCGCTTTGACGATCTCCTCCGCCGCCTCGATCTCCTCGGGCGTGGGGCGGAACGCCCGCTCGATGACCGGGAGCTGGTCGGGGTGGATGGCCGCCCGGCCCAGGAAGCCGAGCGAGCGGCCGTGGGTGCAGGAGGCGTAGAGGGCGTCCAGGTCGCGGATGTCGGGGAAGACGGACTGGGCGGGTGGCGGGAGTTGCGCGGCACGGGCGGCGATCACGATGCGGGTGCGTGGCCAGTCGAGGCCGGTGCCGTCCCGTACGCCGAGATCGGCCCGGAGATCGGACTCGCCGATGGCGATGCCGCGGACGGCGGGGTGGGCGGTGGCGATCGTGTACGCGTGCTCCACGGCGAGCGCGGATTCGAGGAGCGGGTAGAGCGGGACGCCCGGGGCCCGGGCCGCGATCCGCTGAATGTCAGAGGCGTGTGCGACCTTGGGGATACGCAGCGCACAGAGGCCCGGAAGTCCGGTGAGGGCCTCGATGTCATGGGGGGTGTTGATACGGACATGGACCGGGAGGGGATGGCGGGAGGCGAGGAGTTCGACGGTGGCGGCCAGTGCGTACTTCTTGCGGCCCGGGGACACCGCGTCCTCCAGATCGACGATCACGACGTCGGCGGCGGAGGCGAGGGCTTTGTGCACGACCTCGGGTCGGTCCCCGGGGGCGTACAGATAGGTGAGGGGGATGGTCATAGGGCGCCCTGGGTGCGGAGAGCGGTGATATCGGCCAGGGACAGACCGAGTTCGGTGAGCACCGCGTCCGTGTCGGCGCCGTGCGGGCGGCCTGCCCAGCGGATGGCGCCGGGGGTGTCGGAGAGGCGGAAGAGGACGTTCTGCATACGGAGGGGGCCGAGCTCGGGGTCGAGGACTTCGGTGATGGTGTCCAGCGCCCGGTACTGGGGGTCTTCCATGACATCGCGGATGTCGTAGATCGGAGCGATCGCCGCTTCGGCCTTCTCGAATGCGGACATGGCTTCGGAGCGGGTGCGGCGGGCGATCCAGTTGCCCACCGCGTCGTCGAGTTCGTCCGCGTGCTCCGCGCGGCCGCTGCCGGTGGCGAACCACGGCTCGTCGATCAGCTCGGGGCGGCCGACCAGATGCATGACGCGTTCGGCGATGGACTGGGCCGAGGTGGAGACGGCCAGCCAGCAGCCGTCGGCCGTGCGGTAGGTGTTGCGCGGTGCGTTGTTGCGGGAGCGGTTGCCGGTGCGCTGCTGCATGTAGCCGAGCTGGTCGTACCAGAGGGGCTGCGGGCCCAGCACGGTCAGGATCGGTTCGATGATCGCCATGTCGACGACCTGGCCGCGGCCCGTCGCGGTGCGGGCGGTGAGCGCGGTCATCACGGCGTAGGCGGTGGCGAGCGCCGCGATCGAGTCGGCGAGGCCGAACGGAGGGAGGGTCGGCGGACCTTCGGGCTCGCCGGTGATGGAGGCGAAGCCGCTCATCGCCTCGGCGAGGGTGCCGAAGCCGGGGCGGTGGGAGTACGGGCCGAACTGCCCGAAGCCGGTGACGCGGGTGAGGACGAGTCGGGGGTTGGCCGCGCTCAGTTCGTCCCAGCCGAGCTGCCACCTCTCCAGGGTGCCGGGGCGGAAGTTCTCGATGATCACGTCGGCGGTGCTCGCGAGGAGGAGGAGGGTCTCGCGGCCACCGGGGCTGGACAGATCGAGGGTGACGGTGCGTTTGTTGCGGCCGAGCAGCTTCCACCAGAGGCCGACGCCGTCCTTGGTGGGGCCGTGGCCGCGGGAGGGGTCGGGCCGGGTGGGGTGCTCGATCTTGATGACCTCCGCGCCGAAATCGCCGAGCATGGTGGCGGCGAGCGGGCCCGCGAAGAGAGTGGCCAGGTCGAGGACGCGCAGTCCCTGCAGGGGAGTGGGGGTCATGAGGCGTCGATCTCGGAGCGGTACGGCATGGAGGTGGATGCGCCCGCGCGCTGGACACAGAGGGCTGCGGCGGCCGAGGCCCAGCTGAGGGCCTGCTGTACGGGGCGGCCCTCGACGAGCGCGACGGCGAGAGTGCCGACGAAGGTGTCGCCCGCCGCCGTGGTGTCCACGGCGGTGACCCGGGGTGCCGGGACGGTGAGGGGCGCGGCCCCTCTCCGCGCGTACAGGCTGCCTGCCGCGCCGAGCGTGATCACGACCTCGGGGACCTGACGCAGCAGCGCCTCGGCCGCGGCGTGCGGGTCGGCGATGCCGGCGAGGGTGGCTGCCTCGTGCTCGTTGGGGACCAGCAGATCGGTGGCGGCGAGGAGTTCGGGAGGGAGGGGCTGGGCAGGGGCGGGGGTGAGCACGGTCCGTACACCGTGGCGGCGGGCGGCTTCGGCGCCGTCGAGCACGGCGCTCAGCGGGAGTTCGAGCTGGAGCAGCAGCGCGTCGGCGGTGGCGATGAGGGCTTCGTCCCCGGGGACGAGGTGGATGACGGTGCCGTTCGCGCCGGGGATCACGACGATCGAGTTGCCTCCTTCGTCGTCGACGACGATGTGCGCGGTGCCGGAGGGGCCGTCGGCGGTCCGCAGGAGGTCGGTGTCGACGCCGGAGGAGACGAGCGTCTGCCGCAGGCGTACGCCGAAGTCGTCCGAGCCGACCGCGCCGATCATCGCGACGTCGCCGCCGGCGCGGGCGGCGGCTACGGCCTGGTTGGCGCCCTTGCCGCCGGGGATCGTACGGAACTCACGTCCCGTGACGGTCTCTCCGCGTTTCGGCGCGTGCGCGACGTACGCGACGAGGTCCATGTTGGTGCTGCCGAGCACCACGATGCCGGTCATGGGCGGAGCGCCTCCTGGTGGGTGAGGTGGGCGAGGGTGTCGAAGCCGATGCCGTCGAAGCCGGCGACGGAGGTGGCGAGACGGTTCTTGAGCGGTGCGGTCCAGCGGTCGGGGATGGCGTCGGGGTGGCCGGCGAGCAGCCCGGCGATGGAGCCTGCGGTCGCACCGGTGGAGTCGGTGTCCCAGCCGCCGGACACGGCTCGGCAGATGGAGCCGGTGAAGTCGCCGTCGGCGTGGGTGAGAGCGGCGGCGAGAAGGGCGACGTTGGGGATGACATGGACCCAGTGGTGCTGGCCGTAGACGGTGTGGAGCCGGTCGACCGCTTGGTCGAAGTGCGGTTCCTTGTGGGCGGTGTCGATACCGAAGCGGACGGCTTGGGCGAGGCGGGAGCTCGGGGGGACGACGCGGAGGCCGGTCCGTAGGCACTGGTGGATGTCGCTCCGGCCGCCGGCCGCGGTGGCGATGGTGGCTGCGATGAACATCGCACCGTAGACGCCGTTGGCGGTGTGGGTGAGCACGGCATCGCGGTGGGCCTGCGCGGCGGCGGCCGCGGGGTCGCCGGGGTGCGTCCACCCGTGGATGTCGGCGCGGATGGCGGCGCCGATCCACTCCCGGAAGGGGTTGCGGTGGCGGGCGGTGAGCGGGGGCTCGATGCCGGAGAGGAGGTTGCGGTAGGCAACGCGCTCGGCGGTGAAGGTCCGGCCGGCCGGGAGCTCGTCGAGCCAGAGCCGGGCGACGTGGTCGGTGGTGAAGCTCCTTCCGTGGCGCTGGAGGAGGACCAGATTGAGGAGGGGGTAGTTGAGGTCGTCGTCCTCGGGCATGCCGTCGATGTTCTCGGCGAGGGAGGTGGCGGCGGACCGGCGGTTCCAGGGGTGGGCGGCGGCGAGCTCGGCGGGGAGGCCTTTGGCGGTGAACCAGGTGTTGAGGGGCCAGTTGCCGGTGGCGCGGGCGAGGTCGCGGATGGCGGTGAGGGGGAGCTTCTCGACGGGCTTGCCGAGAAGACACCCGACGGCACGGCCGAGCCAGGCGGCCTGCAGGGCGTGGGGGTGGGGATGGGCATGGGCAGGGGCATGGGGGTGGCTTTCCCCCGACCCGCCCGTTCCCGGAGTGGGGGGCGGGCCCCCGGACCCCGTCCAGGCTGCTTCGCGCGAGCCGTGCGGGGGTGGGCTGCCTTCGGGCTCGGGCGCACTCCGTGCCTCGAACGAGTCCTGTGGGGGCGGGCCGTCGGACAGCTGCGCCGGCTCATGGGGTGGGCCGGTCGGCGCCGGGCCGGCAAGGCTTCCCGCTGCGTGCGGGTCCGGCGGTGTCGGCCAGGTGGGGCAGGCCGTGGCGATCGTTGGCAGGTCCGTTGGTTCCGCGTCCTTCAACGGGGAAGGCAGCCGGGCCAGTTCGGCCAGGAGCTCGACCGCCAAGGCGCGGAGATGCGGCGGGGCCGGGGTCGGGGAGGCTCCCGCGTGAGGTGGGGTTTCGGGGCCGCCCGCCGTCTGCCAGCGGGTGCGGATCTCCATCGCGTCGCGGCCGTCCTCCTCCGCCTGGCGCAGTTCGTGGCCCAGCAGGTCCTCCGGCTGGACCCAGGTGAGGCGCAGGCTCGTCATCGTGCCTCCATCAGGCGCGCGAACGCCGACTCGTGGGATCGGTGTCGTTCCGTGTCGCGGGTGAAGACCTCGCGGGTGACCGCCGCCAGTTCCCGCGCCGGCGCGTGCAGGTCGATGCGGCTCGCCTCGGCCACCGTCTTCGCCCAGTCGCTCGGGACCGCGGACTCGCCGTGGAGCGCCCCCGCGATCGCTCCGGCCATTGTCGCGATCGAGTCGCAGTCGCGGCCGTAGTTGACGGCGCCCAGGACCGTACGGCGGTAGTCGCCCCCGCCCACCAGCAGCATTCCGAGCGCGATGGGGAGTTCCTCGATGGAGTGCAGCCGAGAGGGCCGGCGGGCCGCCAGGGACGGGGTGCGGTAGTCCGGACCGACCGTGTCGAAGGGAGCGACCGCCGTACGAAGAGAAGCGAGGGCCGATTCGAAGTCCGAGTAGCCGGCCGCGGCTTCGGCCACCGCCTCGATCGCCGACTCCGTGCCGTCCTTGGCCAGTGAGAGCGCCGTGTCGACGACCGAGGTGGGGGTGGCGTCGGGCAGACAGGCCGCGGAGACCGCCGCCGCGAAGACGCCCGCCGCCTCTCGCCCGTACGAGGACTGGTGCGCGCCCGCGATGTCGATGGCCTCGGCATAAGCGGCCTCGGGATGCGCCGCGTTGACCAGGCCCACCGGCGCCATGTACATCGCCGCGCCACAGTTGACGATGTTCCCCGCGCCTGCCTCGCGCGGATCGTTGTGCCCGTAGTGGAGGCGGGTCACCATCCACTTCTCGGCGAGGAAGACGCGTTGCAGGGGCAGCGCCTCCGCCTCGAGCTCCGGGATCCAGCGGGGGGTCGACATGAGGTCGGGGACCAGGTGGTCGGCGACGGCGTACGCGTCGAGATGGTCGCGTACGGTCGCGTACACGCGGATCAGCGCGTGCGTCATGAGGGTGTCGTCGGTGATGTGGCCGTCGCCCTTGTGGTACGGCGCGATGGGGCGGGCGGTGCGCCAGGCCCCGCCGTTCCACGGGCCGACGATGCCGTGGACGCGGCCGCCGTGCCGTTCCACGATCTGCTCCGGGCTGTAGCCCTCGACCGGGCCGCCGAGCGCGTCACCGACAGCCGCTCCGATGAGGCTGCCGGCGATCCGGTCATCGAGTGCGAGCGTCGTCTCGAGTGTCGTCGTCATGTCGGAATTGTCCACCCGGGGCGGTCAGTTCCGTGTGTGCGAGCAGCCCGGCGAGTTCGACCAGATCCGTGCCGGCGAGCCGGGGGAGCGCGCAGCCCGCGAGGGTGCGGCAGGCGTCGCGCCAGGTGGCGGGGACGGAATCGCCGCCGCCGAGCGCGCCGGTCAGCGCGCCGGCGAGGGCGGGGGCGGAGTCGGCGACGCGGGAGAGGCAGGCGGCCGCGGGCACGGCCTCGGCGACCCGGCCGCGGGCGGCGGTGGCGAGGGCGAGGGCGACCGGGACGGTTTCGGCGGCGGCGATGCCGTAGCTGTAGACGTGGTCGACGATCTGGTGCTCGAGGAGCGGTACGAGTTCGAAGGCGCCGTTCGCGTCGCGGGCGAGTTTCACGGCGTGCTGGGCGTTGCGGCCGATCTCGGTGGCGTCGGGGAGCTCGGCGAGGGCGGCGTCGACCGCGTCGTCGACGGACGCGCCGCCGAGCGCCGCGGCCACGGCGGCGGCCATGGCGCGTGCGCCGTGCACTCCGTCGCCGTCCTGGGTGTAGCGCGCGTCGAACTCGGCGAGCGTGGCGGCGGCGAGCGGGTCGCCGGGGTGGACGACGGCGAGAACGGCGGCGCGTACGCAGGCGGCGTCGTCGAAGTAGTGCGGGTTGTCGTGGCCGGTGGCGGGCGGGCGGAGGCCGGTGGCGAGATTGCCGAGTCCGGCACGTACGGAGATCCGGGCGCGGAGTTGGAGTACGGCGGACTCGACCTCGGGGGCGCGCTCGGCGGCTGCGGCGATCTCGCTGGCGAGGGAGTTCCAGGCGAGGTCGACGGCGGCGCGCATACGGCGGCCGGGGGGCAGGCCGGAGAGGAGGTCACCGGCGGCGGTGAGCACGGTCTCGGCGGCGAAGGCGGCCCACTCGGCGTCGTCGGAGGGGCCGAGGAGGAGGGGTTCGGGGGGCTGGTTGAGGGCGATGGGGACGGGGAGGGTGGTGGTGGCGTTCTGCTCGGCGAAGGTGTCGAGCTCACGGGTGAGACGGCGGGTCCACTCGGGCATCCGGGCGGCGCGATGCCGGGCGGCGGGCCACCCGGCGGCGTCACCGGCGGCGAGGCCGAGGAGGAGACCTTCGATGGGGCGGGGCGGGTGGTCTTCCCCGGCCCCGCCCCTTCCCGAAACCGGGGGCAGGCCCCCGGCCCCCCGCCGGGCCCTCGGCGCTCCGCGCGAGCCCCGGGTTTCGTCGGGTGCGGGTTCGTGCGGTCGTGCGGGGGTCGGTGCTTCGCGCGAGCCCGGGCGCCCGTCGGGTGCGGGGCCCTGCAGCGCTCCGGGGGTCGGGGCTTCGCGCGTGCCGAGGGTTTCGTCGGGTGCGGGTTCGTGCGGTCGTGCGGGGCTGGGCGGTTCGGGCGTGCCGAGGCGCCCGTCGGGTGCGGGTTCGTGCGGTCGTGCGGGGGTCGGTGCTTCGCGTGTGCCCGGGCGCCCGTCGGGCGCGAGGCCCTGCAGCGCTCCGGGGGTCGGGGCTTCGCGCAGGCCGAGGGCTTTGTCGGGCGCGGGGTCGTGCGGTCGCGCGGGGCTCAGGGCGTCGCGCGAGGGCAGGGGGCTGTCGGGGCCTCCGGGGCTCTGCGCTTCGGGCCCGGCCCGGGTGGGCTCCCGGCGGCTCGTCGCGGGTTGGCCTTCAGGCCCGGCCGCCGCCTGGTGCTCGGGTGTCATGACGCCGCCTGCGGGTCGTCGTCCGGGGTCAGGAGTTCCGCGATGTCCAGCACGTGGTAGCCGCTCATCGACGGAAGGCAGCTCCCGCGGACCGGGCCGATCACCGACGACCATTCGGCGGGGATCGCCGTGGCGCCGGACACCGCTCCCGCCAGCGCGCCCGCCACCGCCGCCGTCGTGTCCGCGTCGCGGCCCATGTTGACCGCCGTCAGGACCGACGTACGGAAGTCTCCGCGGGCCGCCGCGAACGCGCCGAACGCCAGACCCACCGCCTCCGGGGCCAGGTCCGTCCACGGGTAGCCGCCGATGACGACCGCCGAGCGGACCGCCCGTTCCTTGGAGAGCGCGTCCGCGTAGGTGTGCTGGGCCGCGACGACCGCGCGGCGCAGGGAGCGGGCCGTCCAGGAGTCCATGGGGACCACGGACAGGGCCGCGCCGATCACCCCGGCCGGGCCCGCTCCCGCCATCGCCGCGGCCACGCCCGCCGCCACCGCCTGGCCGCCGTAGATGCCCTCGCCGTCGTGGCTGACGCTGCCGTCGATCGCGACCAGCCGCGCCGCCTCCGCCGGGTGGCCCGCCGCGAAGACGCCGAACGGCGCCGCGCGCATCGCCAGGCCGTCGCTCCAGGCGTGCCGGTGCTGCGCCGAGATGGGGGCGGCGAGCCCGCGCCGCAGGTTCTCGAGCGTGCCGCGTTCGCTGAACCCCGCGCCCCGGAACGGGCCTTCGTCGAGGTCCGCGATCCATTGGTGCCACGCCTTCTCCACATGGGCCACGGTCAGGGCCGAGCCGTGCCGGGCGAGGAGGAGGCCGGAGAAGATGGCGTACTCCGTGTCGTCCGTGCCCGCCGGATGCTCGCTCACAAAGCCCTCGATACGGCCCCACCGGCGGCGGATCTCGGACGGCCGCATGTTCTCGGCGGGAGCGCCGAGCGCGTCGCCCACCGCGAGACCGAGCATTGCGCCGCAGGCCCGCTCGCGGATATCGGCGGAGGAGGGGCCGGCCGGATCAGCGGGATTGCATGCAATCAACTCCATGGGGCGGGCCCCTTTCGCGCGCACCGAGCCTGTTCCTCCATCTGTGCCACATGTGACGCGCGAGGAGTCTGAGAAACGTGTCTGTCACCCGGACCGCCCTCCGGTTCCGGAACCCCGACCGCCCTCCAGCTCCGGCACCGGACCATCTCCCGCCCGGCGGCCGGACCGTCTCCCGCCCGGCAGCCAGGTAAGTACGGCCTGCCTTGCTGGCGGACCCCTTACATCGTGCGTATTTTCGAGGGTGAAGGGGGAGCGGGACCACCGGGCCCGCTGCAGGAAAAGGGGAGAGCTGTGTCCATCATCGAAACCGAAGCGACGCTCCACGAGGCGCACCGCGACAATCACACGCACCGTGATGTGAACGGCGGCTGGCTGCGCCCCGCGGTCTTCGGCGCGATGGACGGACTCGTCTCCAACCTGGCGCTGATGACCGGTGTCGCGGGCGGCTCGGTCTCCCAGCAGACCATCGTCATCACCGGCCTGGCCGGCCTCGCGGCGGGCGCCTTCTCCATGGCGGCCGGCGAGTACACCTCCGTCGCCTCCCAGCGCGAGCTCGTACAGGCCGAACTGGACGTCGAGCGGCGGGAGTTGCGCAAGCACCCCATCGACGAGATGGAGGAGCTGGCGGCGCTGTACGTCGCGCGCGGCGTGGAGCCCGCGCTCGCCCGCGAGGTGGCGATGCAGCTCTCCAGGGACCCCGAGCAGGCGCTGGAGATCCATGCCCGCGAGGAGCTCGGCATCGACCCGGACGACCTGCCGTCGCCGACCGTCGCCGCGATCTCGTCCTTCGGTTCGTTCGCGCTGGGCGCGCTGCTGCCCGTACTGCCGTATCTGCTCGGCGCGACCGCTCTGTGGCCGGCGGTGCTGCTGGCGCTCGTCGGACTCTTCGCCTGCGGTGCGCTCGTCGCCCGCGTGACGGCACGCAGCTGGTGGTACAGCGGGCTGCGTCAGCTGGTCCTCGGTGGCGCGGCCGCGGCCCTCACCTACGGGCTCGGAGCGCTGTTCGGCGCCGCGGTCTGACACTTTCCGGCAGTCACCCCGCCCCCTCCTCCGACACCTGCGCACCGGCCCCTCGCCAGGGGCCGGTGCGCGGTCGCATGCGCGCCGGTCCCGCAAGTTGTGACGTACATCCTCTCTGCGGATCCGGCGAGGAGTGAGACACTATGCGAGACGCTACATAAGTAGCCGTTTACTCGACGGTTTCGAGTCCTTAACCACCGGGCATGAGCCGTACACACTGCGGGCAATGAGGCCTGCTCTGCGACGGGCTTGCGGACATCGATCTGTCCGACTTGACCCACCTCCACCGCTTCGCGCGGTGTCCGCATGCTGGAACCAGCTATCCACTTTTCGAGAAGCACTCCATCATGTAATCTGCACGAAATTTCGCGGAGGGCCAACGTCGTCCCTCGGTAGCTGTATTTGCCACGACGACGACGGGAGAGCCGATGCGTTCCGACGCCTGGTCGCCCATGGACGGTCGCCCCACCCCCCAGGGGATGTACGACCCCCGTAACGAACACGACGCCTGCGGCGTCGGGTTTGTGGCCACCCTCACCGGTGTTCCCAGCTATGAGCTGGTCGAGCAGGCGCTGACCGTACTGCGGAATCTGGAGCACCGCGGTGCCACCGGTTCCGAGCCCGACTCGGGTGACGGCGCCGGCATCCTGCTTCAGGTCCCGGACGCCTTCCTGCGCGAGGTCAGCGGTTTCGACCTCCCCGAGGCCGGTGCGTACGCCGTCGGAATCGCCTTCCTGCCGGCCGACGACAGCACCAACGCCGTCTCACGCATTGAGACGATCGCCGCCGAGGAAGGCCTGAACGTCCTCGGCTGGCGCGAGGTCCCGGTCACCCCGGATCTGCTCGGCAGCGGCGCCCGCGCCACCATGCCGGCCTTCTCGCAGCTCTTCGTCTCGGACGGTACGAGCACGGGTATCGCGCTGGACCGCAAGGCCTTCGTGCTGCGCAAGCGCGCCGAGCGTGAGGCCGGGGTCTACTTCCCGTCGCTCTCCGCCCGCACGATCGTCTACAAGGGCATGCTGACCACCGGGCAGCTGGAGCCCTTCTTCCCGGACCTCTCCGACCGGCGCTGCGCCACGGCCGTCGCGCTCGTCCACTCGCGGTTCTCCACGAACACCTTCCCGAGCTGGCCGCTGGCCCACCCGTACCGCTTCGTCGCGCACAACGGCGAGATCAACACGGTCAAGGGCAACCGCAACTGGATGCGCGCCCGCGAGTCGCAGCTCGTGTCCGACCTCTTCGGAGCCGAGAAGCTGGAGCGGATCTTCCCGGTCTGCACGCCGGACGCCTCCGACTCCGCCTCCTTCGACGAGGTCCTCGAGCTCCTCCACCTCGGTGGCCGCTCGCTGCCGCACTCCGTGCTGATGATGGTCCCCGAGGCGTGGGAGAACCACGACTCCATGGACCCGGCCCGGCGCGGCTTCTACCAGTACCACTCCACGATGATGGAGCCCTGGGACGGTCCGGCCTGCGTCACCTTCACCGACGGCACCCAGGTCGGCGCGGTCCTCGACCGCAACGGTCTGCGACCCGGCCGCTACTGGGTGACCGACGACGGACTCGTCGTCCTCTCCTCCGAGGTCGGCGTCCTCGACATCGACCCCGCGAAGGTCGTCCGCAAGGGCCGCCTCCAGCCCGGCAGGATGTTCCTCGTCGACACCGCCGAGCACCGCATCATCGAGGACGACGAGATCAAGTCCTCCCTCGCCGCCGAGCAGCCGTACCAGGAGTGGCTGGAAGCCGGCGAGATCGAGCTCGAGGACCTTCCCGAGCGCGAGCACATCGTCCACACCCACGCCTCGGTCACTCGCCGCCAGCAGACCTTCGGGTACACCGAGGAGGAGCTGCGCGTCATCCTCGCGCCGATGGCCCGTACCGCCGGTGAGCCGCTCGGCTCCATGGGTACGGACTCGCCGATCGCGGCCCTGTCCCAGCGCCCCCGGCTGCTCTTCGACTACTTCACCCAGCTCTTCGCGCAGGTCACCAACCCGCCGCTGGACGCCATCCGCGAGGAGCTCGTCACCTCGCTGCGCTCCTCGCTCGGCCCGCAGGGCAACATCCTGGAGCCGACCGCCGCGACCTGCCGCAGCGTCACCCTGCCCTTCCCGGTGATCGACAACGACGAGCTGGCCAAGCTCATCCACATCAACGCCGACGGCGACATGCCGGGCATGACCGCCGCGACGCTCTCCGGTCTCTACCGGGTCAGCGGCGGCGGTGACGCCCTCGCCGCCCGTCTCGAGGAGATCTGCGCCGAGGTCGACGCGGCCATAGAGGACGGCGCCCGACTGATCGTCCTCTCCGACCGGCACTCGGACGCCGAGCACGCGCCGATCCCGTCGCTGCTGCTCACCTCCGCCGTGCACCACCACCTCATCCGCACCAAGCAGCGCACCCAGGTCGGTCTGCTGGTCGAGGCCGGCGATGTCCGCGAGGTGCACCATGTCGCGCTCCTCATCGGCTACGGCGCCGCCGCCGTCAACCCGTACCTGGCGATGGAGTCCGTCGAGGACCTGGTCCGCGCCGGTACGTTCATCCAGGGCCTGGAGCCCGAGCAGGCCATCCGCAACCTCATCTACGCCCTCGGCAAGGGCGTCCTGAAGGTCATGTCCAAGATGGGCATCTCGACGGTCGCCTCCTACCGCGGCGCGCAGGTCTTCGAGGCCGTCGGTCTCGACGACGCCTTCGTGGAGAAGTACTTCAACGGCACCGCCACGAAGATCGGCGGAGCCGGTCTCGAGGTCGTCGCCAAGGAGGTCGCCGCCCGCCACGCCAAGGCCTACCCCGCCTCCGGCATCTCCGCCACGCACCGTGCGCTGGACATCGGGGGCGAGTACCAGTGGCGCCGCGAGGGCGAGCCGCACCTCTTCGACCCGGAGACGGTCTTCCGGCTGCAGCACGCCACGCGCTCGCGCAGCTACGACATCTTCAAGAAGTACACGGACCGGGTCAACGAGCAGTCCGAGCGCCTGATGACGCTGCGCGGTCTCTTCGGCTTCAGGTCCGAGCGGGAAGCGATCTCCATCGACGAGGTCGAGCCCGTCTCCGAGATCGTCAAGCGCTTCTCCACCGGCGCCATGTCGTACGGCTCCATCTCCCGCGAGGCGCACGAGACCCTCGCCATCGCCATGAACCGGCTGGGTGGCAAGTCCAACACCGGTGAGGGCGGCGAGGACGCGGACCGGCTGTACGACCCGGAGCGCCGTTCCTCCATCAAGCAGGTCGCCTCCGGCCGCTTCGGTGTGACGAGCGAGTACCTGGTCAACGCGGACGACATCCAGATCAAGATGGCGCAGGGCGCGAAGCCCGGCGAGGGCGGCCAGCTGCCCGGTCACAAGGTCTACCCGTGGATCGCCAGCACCCGGCACTCCACCCCGGGTGTCGGTCTGATCTCGCCGCCGCCGCACCACGACATCTACTCCATCGAGGATCTGGCTCAGCTGATCCACGACCTCAAGAACGCCAACCCGGCCGCGCGTATCCACGTGAAGCTGGTCTCCGAGGTCGGTGTCGGCACGGTGGCCGCGGGTGTCTCCAAGGCGCACGCGGACGTCGTCCTCATCTCCGGCCACGACGGCGGTACCGGCGCCTCGCCGCTCACCTCGCTGAAGCACGCGGGCGGCCCGTGGGAGCTCGGCCTCGCCGAGACCCAGCAGACCCTGCTGCTCAACGGGCTGCGCGACCGCATCGTCGTACAGACCGACGGCCAGCTGAAGACCGGCCGCGATGTCGTCATCGCCGCGCTGCTGGGCGCCGAGGAGTTCGGTTTCGCGACCGCGCCGCTCGTCGTCTCCGGCTGCGTCATGATGCGCGTCTGCCACCTGGACACCTGCCCGGTCGGCATCGCCACACAGAACCCGGTGCTGCGCGACCGGTTCTCCGGCAAGGCCGAACACGTCGTCAACTTCTTCGAGTTCATCGCCGAGGAGGTCCGCGAGCTCCTCGCCGAGCTGGGCTTCCGTACGATCGAAGAGGCCGTCGGCCACGCCGAGCTGCTGGACACCGAGCGGGCCGTGGACCACTGGAAGGCACAGGGCCTCAACCTCGAGCCCCTCTTCTACGTCCCCGAGCTGCCGGACGGCGCCGTACGCCACCAGCTGGTCGAGCAGGACCACGGTCTGGAGAAGGCGCTCGACAACGAGCTGATCGAGCTCGCCGCCGAGGCTCTGAACGCCGCCTCCGCCGAGGACGCCCAGCCGGTGCGTGCGCAGGTCGCGATCCGCAACATCAACCGCACCGTCGGCACGATGCTCGGCCACGAGGTGACCAGGAAGTTCGGCGGTGCGGGCCTGCCCGACGACACCATCGACATCACCTTCACCGGATCGGCCGGCCAGTCCTTCGGCGCGTTCGTGCCGCGCGGTGTGACGCTGCGGCTGGAGGGCGACGCCAACGACTACGTCGGCAAGGGCCTCTCCGGCGGCCGCGTCATCGTCCGCCCGGACCGGGGCGCCGACCACCTCGCCGAGTACTCCACCATCGCGGGCAACACCATCGCCTACGGTGCGACCGGCGGCGAGCTGTTCCTGCGCGGCCGGACCGGCGAGCGGTTCTGCGTCCGAAACTCCGGTGCCACGGTCGTCTCGGAGGGCGTGGGCGACCACGGCTGCGAGTACATGACCGGCGGTCACGCGGTGGTGCTCGGCGAGACCGGACGTAACTTCGCGGCCGGTATGTCCGGCGGCGTCGCGTACGTCATCGACCTCGACCGCGACAACGTCAACGTGGGCAACCTCGGCGCTGTCGAGGCCCTCGACGACTCCGACAAGCAGTGGCTGCACGATGTCGTGCGCCGCCACCAGGAGGAGACGGGCTCGACCGTCGCGTCGAAGCTGCTGGCCGAGTGGTCCATTGCGGTGGACCGCTTCAGCAAGATCATCCCGACCACGTACAAGGCAGTGCTCGCCGCCAAGGACGCCGCTGAGCTCGCCGGTCTCTCCGAGCAGGAGACCACCGAGAAGATGATGGAGGCGGCGACCAATGGCTGACCCCAAGGGCTTCCTGACCACCGGCCGAGAGGTCGCCGAGACCCGCCCCGTCGCGGATCGCGTCAAGGACTGGAACGAGGTCTACGTTCCCGGTTCGCTGCTGCCGATCATCAGCAAGCAGGCCGGGCGCTGCATGGACTGCGGTATTCCGTTCTGCCACAACGGCTGTCCGCTGGGGAACCTCATCCCCGAGTGGAACGACTATGCGTACCGCGAGGACTGGTCGGCGGCGAGCGAGCGGCTGCACGCGACCAACAACTTCCCGGAGTTCACCGGGCGGCTGTGCCCGGCGCCCTGCGAGTCGGCCTGCGTCCTCGGCATCAACCAGCCGGCCGTCACCATCAAGAACGTCGAAGTCTCGATCATCGACAAGGCGTGGGACACCGGCGACGTCAAGCCGCAGCCGCCGGAGCGTCTGTCCGGCAAGACAGTCGCGGTCATCGGCTCGGGCCCGGCGGGCCTCGCCGCCGCCCAGCAGCTGACCCGGGCGGGTCACACGGTCGCCGTCTACGAGCGCGCGGACCGTATCGGAGGCCTTCTCCGGTACGGCATCCCCGAGTTCAAGATGGAGAAGGTGCACATCAACCGCCGTATCGAGCAGATGCGCGCGGAGGGCACCAAGTTCCGCACCGAGATCGAGATCGGCCGTGACATCGACGCCGCGAAGCTGCGCAAGCGGTACGACGCGGTGGTCATCGCGGCCGGCGCGACCGTCTCGCGCGATCTGCCGGTCCCGGGCCGTGAGCTGAACGGCATCCACTTCGCCATGGAGTACCTGCCGCTCGCCAACAAGGTGCAGGAGGGCGACTTCGTCGCTCCTCCGATCACCGCGGAGGGCAAGCACGTCGTGGTCATCGGCGGCGGTGACACGGGCGCGGACTGTGTCGGTACGGCCCACCGCCAGGGCGCGGCCTCCGTCACACAGCTGGAAATCATGCCGCGACCGGGCGACGACCGTCCGGCGGGTCAGCCGTGGCCGACCTTCCCGATGCTCTACAAGGTCACCTCGGCGCACGCGGAGGGCGGCGAGCGGGTCTACTCCGTCTCCACCACCCACTTCGAGGGCGACGAGGACGGCAACGTCCAGTTCCTCCACCTCGTGGAGGTGGAGTTCAAGGGCGGCAAGCTGGAGCAGAAGCCGGGCACGGAGCGGAAGATCCCGGCGCAGCTGGTCACGCTGGCGATGGGCTTCACGGGCACGGACCAGGAGAACGGGCTGGTCCAGCAGTTCGGCCTGGCGCTGGACGAGCGCGGCAACATCGCGCGGGACGCGGACTTCGCGACCAGCGTGGGCGGCGTGTACGTCGCCGGTGACGCGGGCCGCGGCCAGTCGCTGATCGTGTGGGCGATCGCCGAGGGCCGCTCGGCGGCGCGCGGTGTGGACCGCTTCCTGACCGGTGTCAGTGAGCTGCCGGCCCCGATCCGCCCGACGGACCGTTCGCTGACGGTCTGATCACCGCTTCAACCCCTCATACGGTCCCGTACAACGGCGTACGGAACTCAACGCGGCGCCTGCCCTGTCCCCGACCGGACACTGGGTGGGCGCCGCGGCACGTTCAGCCGGGGGCGGCATACGAGACGAAGTCGCCCCGTGCGGCGGGGCACGCTGCCGAGCGCGAAGGGTCCCCGTACGGGTGACGTAACCTCAACTCTCCCGTCCCGGTGAACGAATGGAGCCCCGCATGGCGGCCATCAGTCTCCGCAAGATCGAGGAGACCGCGCCCGCGCTCGTCAGCCTCTACAAGAGCGCCGGTGTCTCCTTGGAGAAGCACCGGTTGAACGAGGAGCGCGCCGCCGTCTACCTGGTGCTCGACTACTCCGGCTCCATGAAGGAGTACTACAAGGACGGCAGCGTGCAGGCCCTCGCCGACCGGGTGCTCGGTCTGTCCGCCCATCTCGACGACGACGGCCGGGTGCCCGTCGTCTTCTTCTCGACGGACGTCGACGCAGTCACGGACATCGCCCTGGACAACCACCACGGGCGGGTCGACCGGATCGTGGCGGGCCTCGGGCACATGGGCAGGACGAGCTACCACCTGGCCATGGACGCTGTCATCGACCACTACCTCGACAGCGGCTCGACCGCGCCCGCGCTCGTCGTCTTCCAGACGGACGGCGGTCCGATCAGCAAGCACGCCGCGGAACGCTATCTGTGCAAGGCGGCGAAGCTCCCGCTGTTCTGGCAGTTCATCGGCTTCGGCAACAAGCGCAGCTCGCAGTTCGACTTCCTGCACAAGCTCGACGAGCTGGCCGTACCCGCCAAGCGGGCCGTCGACAACGCCGGCTTCTTCCACGCCGGACTCGATCCGCGCCAGGTCCCGGACGCCGAGCTGTACGACCGGCTGGTCGCCGAGTTCCCGCTCTGGCTGGCCGCGGCGCGTGCGCAGGGCATCGTGCGATGACGGTACGGGTGCTGCGCGCGGCCGACCGTACGGCCGTGCCCTGGAAGAACGGCGGCGGCGTCACCCGCGAGATCACCGCCTCGCCCGAAGGCGCGCCCATGGACGCCTTCGACTGGCGGATCAGCCTCGCGGACGTCGGCGCGGACGGACCGTTCTCCGCGTTCCCGGACGTGGACCGGACCCTGACCGTGGTCGAGGGCGCGGGGATGGACCTCACGGTCGGCGGGAAACGCACGCTCGCGGACGAGCGGTACCGGCCCTACGACTTCCCCGGCGATGCGGAGACCGACGGCCGGCTGCTCGCCGGGCCCGTCGTCAACTTCAACGTCATGCGCCGCAGGAGCCGTACGGCGTGCCTGACCTCGGTGGTACGGGGAGGACTGCTGGTCGTGGTCCCGTCCGGCTCGACAGTGGTGATCGTCGCGCTGGACGGGACGACCGTCCTCAAGGAGGCGCGCGTGACGCTCGCGCAGTACGACGCCGCGGTGCTGGACGCCTCGCCCGGCTCGCTGCACACGGAGGGGCACGCGGCGGTCGTCACACTGTCCGAGCCATAGAGAATCCCGACAGGAGATGTCGGGATTTCGCGGTTCGATAGCGTCATGACATCAAGCACATGGGCAGATTTCCGGGCGGCGGAGCCGGACTTCGCCGAGACCGTTCAGCGGCGGTTCCAGCAGTACAAGCACCATGTCCTGGCCACCCTGCGCAAGGACGGATCCCCGCGGGTGACCGGACTCGAAGTGGACTTCCGCTTCGGCGAGCTGTGGCTCGGCATGATGCCGAACTCCCGCAAGGCGCAGGACCTCCAGCGCGATCCACGCTTCGCGGTACAGGCGAATCCCGGCCCCGACGACTCCATGGCCGGCGGCGACGTCCGGATCGGCGGGCGTGCGGTGGAGGTGACGGATCCTGAGGTGCTCGGGCGATTCGTGGCCGAGGTCAAGCCGCCGGAGCCGTTCCATCTGTTCCGGGTCGAGCTGGGCGAGGTGGTGCAGACGTCCGTCGACGGAGATGAGCTGGTCGTACGGTCCTGGCGGCCGGGCGGAGCCGTACGCACCGTCCGGCGTCGCTGAGCCCTCCGCTCATGCCGCCAGCACCCGCGCCCGGCACTGGGCGGGTGTGCCCCAGGCGTCCCGCAGCGGTCGTGCCTTGCGCAGCCAGAGCGAGAGGTCGAGCTCATCGGTGTAACCGACCGCGCCGTGCAGCTGCAGAGCGGTGCGGGCGGCGGCGTACGCGGCCTCGCCCGCGGTGGCCTTGGCCGCGGCGATATCGGCGGCAGCCATCGAGAGGGCGGCTCCGTAGAGGAGCGGCCGGGCGAATTCGAGACCGATCAGAGTGTCGGCCAGCCGGTGCTTGACCGCCTGGAAGGAGCCGATGGCCGCGCCGAACTGATGGCGCCGCTTGGCATGGGCAACGGTCCGGTCGAGCAGCGCGAGCCCGACGCCGAGGGCCTGCGCGGCGGTGGCCAAGGCGGCGACATCCGCCGCATACGCGGCGGCGGCGGCCACATGGGGCCCTTCGGCAAGAACCTCGCCCCCGGCGCCGGGTCTCGCCAGCCGCCGCGCGGGGTCGGCGGACGTGTGTACGGGGCCGTGCCCGGGGGCGATGAGCAGCTGCGCGTACGGAGAGCCGTCTGTCGCGTCCGCGCGGGGAGTGGCCGGCCCGGTGCGGGCGCTCATGCCCGCACCGGTGCGGGCACCTGTACCGGCGCCGACGGCGGCTGTCGCGTCCGCGCGGGGAGTGGCCGGCCCGGGGGCGGTGCCCCTGCCCGTACCGGTGCCCTCGGCGGCGGCTGGCTTCGTGCCTGTGCGGGCTGTCGTCCGGCCGGGGACGGTGGCCGGGTCGCCGAACACGCCCGTCGCGTCCGCGAGGGGGGTGGCCGGCCCGGGGGCGGCGCGCCTGCCCGTACCGGTGTCCGCGGCGGCTGGCGTCGCGGCTGTGCGGGCTGTCGTCCGGCCGGGGACGGTGGCCGGGTCGCCGAACACGCCCGTCGCGTCCGCGCGGGGAGTGGCCGGCCCGGGGGCGGTGCCCCTGCCCGTACCGGTGTCCGCGGCGGCAGGCGTCGCGCCCGCGCCGGCTGTCGCCAGGCCGGGGACGGTCGCCGTGTCGCCCAACACGCCCGACGGGTCCGCCGCGTCCCCTCCCGACACCACCAAAGTCACCGTCGCCGCGTCCGCGTCCAGCGCGTACGGACCGCACCCCGTCAGCGGCAGCGTCATCGCCAGCGTCGCCGTCGACTCACCCGTCGCCAGCCCCGGCAGCAGCCGCTTCGCCGGTGACGCGTCGCCGTGCTCGGCCAGACGCGTCAGCAGCGCCGCCGTCGCGACCGTCTCGACCACCGGGCCCGGCACCGCGTGGCGGCCCAACTCCACGAAGGCAGCCGCCAGTTCCACCGGTAGCAGCCCCACGCCCTCGTACGCCTCCGGGGCCGCAAGCGCGAAGACCCCCGCCTCCGCGAGGCGCGACCACAGCGCCCGGCCCGGGGCGTGGTCGCCCGCCGACCACGCCCGTACCGCCGACGGTGTGTCCGCGGCGGTCAGCATCGCGTCCAGCGAGCGCGCGAACGCCTGTTGCTCATTGGTGAGCAGAAAACGCATCAGCGGCGGCCCTTCGGGAGGCCGAGCAGCCGCTCGGCGATGATGTCGCGCTGGATCTCGTTCGTACCGGCATAGATGGGGCCCGCCAGCGAGAAGACATAGCCCTCGGACCAGTCGGAGTCGGCCAACTCCCCCTCCGCGCCCAGCAGATCGAGCGCGGTCTCGTGCAGCGCGATGTCGTACTCGGACCAGAAGACCTTGTTCAGGCTGGACTCGGCGCCGATGCTCTCGCCCGCCGCGAAGCGCGACGCGTTGGCGTAGGTGAAAAGCTGATAGGCACGCGCGCCGATCACCGCGTCCGCCACCCGGTCGCGCAGCGCGGTGTCGTGGCCTTCCGGCCGGTCGGCCGACGCGTGCCACTGCCGTACGAGACGCTCCGCCGCAGCCAGGAAACGGCCGGGCGACCTCAAGGTCAGCCCTCGTTCGTTGCCGGTCGTGGACATCGCGATCCGCCAGCCCTGGCCCGGCTCGCCGATCACGTCCTCGTCGGGGACGAAGACATCGTCGAGGAAGAGCTCGGCGAAGGCGGGCTTGCCGTCGAGCCTGCCGATCGGCCGGACCGTCACACCCGGCGCCGACAGGTCGAACATCAGATACGTCAGACCCTGATGCGGCCGCGACGCCTTTGGACCGGCGACCCCCGCCCCCGGACCGGCGACCCCCGCCCCCGGACCGGCGACCCCCGCCCCCGGACCGGCGACCCGCGCCTCCGAACCGGTGCGGAAGATGCCGAACGCGCGGTCGGCGAAGGCGGCCCGCGAGGACCAGGTCTTCTGGCCGCTGAGCAGCCAGCCGCCGTCCGTCCGTACGGCCCGCGACGTCAGCGACGCGAGGTCCGAGCCGGACTCCGGCTCGGACCAGGCCTGTGCCCAGACGACCTCGCCGCTCGCCATCGCGGGCAGCACCCGGGCGCGCTGCTCCTCGGTGGCGTGGTCGAAGAGCGTCGGGGCGAGGAGGTTGATGCCGTTCTGCGAGACCCGTCCCGGCGCGCCCGCCGCGTAGTACTCCTCCTCGAAGGCCAGCCAGCCGAAGATGTCGACGCCCCGCCCGCCGTACTCCCGCGGCCAGGAGACGACCGACCAGCGGTCCGCGTACAGCCGCGCCTCCCACGCGCGGTGGGCCGCGAAGCCCTCCTCGGTCTCCAGGGAGGGGAGGGGCTCGGCGGGCACGTTCGCGGCGAGCCAGGCGCGGGCCTCGGCCCGGAAGGCTTCCTCGTCGGCGGAGTGGTCCAGGTCCATTCGCGCATCCTTCCCTAACAAGTGTTTGGTAGGTTAACGTGCCGCTGTGACGAACAACAGGGCGCAGTACGTACCCGGTCACGGCCTTCTGAAGGGCCGTACCGCCGTCATCACCGCCGCGGCCGGAGCCGGGATCGGCGGAGCGACCGCCCGGAAATTCCTGGAGGAGGGCGCGCGCATCCTCATCAGCGACGCGCACGCCCGCCGCCTGAAGGAGTCGCAGGAGGCGCTCGCCGAGGAGTTCGGCGCGGCGGCCGTGACCTCACTGCCCTGCGACGTCACCGACGAGGCCCGGGTCCAGGCGCTGTTCGACACGGCCGTACGGCAGCACGGCGGCCTCGACATCGTCGTCAACAACGCCGGCCTGGGCGGCACCGCGGCCCTCGTCGACATGAGCGACGACCAGTGGGGCAAGGTCCTCGACGTCACCCTGAACGGCACCTTCCGCTGCACCCGCGCCGCCCTGCGCTCCTTCCGGGCAACCGGACGCGGCGGAGTGATCGTCAACAACTCCTCCGTCGTCGGCTGGCGCGCCCAGGCCGGTCAGGCCCACTACGCCGCCGCCAAGGCCGGAGTCATGGCGCTCACCCGGTGCGCGGCGGTCGAGGCGGCCGAGTACGGCGTACGCGTCAACGCCGTCGCCCCCAGCCTCGCCATGCACCCGCACCTGGTGAAGGTCACCTCGGCCGAACTGCTGACAGAGCTGACCGCCAAGGAGGCCTTCGGGCGGTACGCCGAACCCTGGGAGATCGCCAACGCCATCGTCTTCCTCGCCAGCGGCTACTCCTCGTATCTCACCGGCGAGGTCGTCTCCATCAGCAGCCAGCATGCGTAGGACGAGAATGGTCCCGTGCCGACCAACAGCAAGAAGAAGACCCAGGTGAGCGCCACGCCCGAGCGCCGCCGCGAGCTCCTCGACACCGCCGCCGAGGTGTTCGCCGCGCAGGGTTACAACGCCACCACCGTCCGCAAGATCGCGGACCAGGCCGGAATGCTCGCCGGCAGCCTCTACTACCACTTCGATTCCAAGGAATCGATGCTCGACGAGATCCTCTCCACCTTCCTGGACGAGCTCTGGCAGGGCTACGACGCCGTGCTCGCCGCCGTGCTCGGGCCCAGGGAGACCATCGAGGCGCTCGTCACCGAGTCCTTCCGGGAGATCGACCGGCACCGCGCCGCCGTCGCCATCTACCAGAAGGAGTCCAGGCATCTGGCGGCTCAGCCGCGCTTCCACTACCTCACGGACTCGCAGCAGAAGTTCGAGAAGGCGTGGCTGGGGACGCTGGAGCGCGGGGTCGCGGGCCACGTCTTCCGCGCCGACCTGGACATCCGCCTCACGTACCGGTTCGTCCGCGACACGGTGTGGGTCGCGGCGTCCTGGTACCGGCCGGGTGGGCAGCACAGCCCGGAGGAGATCGCCCGTCAGTACCTGTCGATGGTGCTGGACGGTATCGCCGTACGCAGCTGACCGATCGAGGAGCCGTCATGGCCGAGGCATACATAGTCGAAGCGGTACGCACGCCGGTGGGCAGGCGCGGAGGGGGACTGGCCGGTGTCCACCCGGCCGACCTCGGCGCGCATGTCCTCAAGGCCCTGGTCGCACGGACCGGTGTGGACCCCGCGGCGGTCGAGGACGTCGTCTTCGGCTGCCTGGACACGGTGGGCCCGCAGGCCGGCGACATCGCCCGTACGGCATGGCTGGCGGCCGGTCTGCCCGAGGAGGTGCCGGGCGTGACGGTCGACCGGCAGTGCGGCTCCTCGCAGCAGGCGGTCCACTTCGCCGCACAGGGAGTGCTCTCCGGCACCCAGGACCTGGTGGTCGCCGGCGGCACCCAGAACATGACGCAGATCCCTATCGCCTTCGCGTCCCGGCAGGCGGCCGAACCGCTCGGGCTGACGGTGGGTCCCTTTGCGGGCAGCGAGGGCTGGCGGGCCCGCTACGGCGACCTGCCGGTCAACCAGTTCCACGGCGCGCAGCTGATCGCCGAGAAGTGGGGGATCTCGCGGCGCGCCATGGAGGAGTTCGCCCTCCGTTCCCACCGGCGGGCGGTCCGCGCCGCCGACGAGGGCCGCTTCGAACGGGAGCTGGTGGCGTACGGCGAGGTCACGGCGGACGAAGGGCCGCGCCGCGACACAACGCCGGAGAAGATGGCGGGCCTGAAGCCCGTCATGGAGGGCGGCACCATCACGGCGGCCTGCTCCTCCCAGGTCTCGGACGGCGCGGCGGCGATGCTGATCGCGAGCGAACGGGCCGTCGCCGAGCACGGCCTTGTGCCGCGCGCCCGCATCCACCACCTCTCGGTGCGCGGCGAGGATCCGATCCGGATGCTGTCGGCCCCGATCCCGGCGACGGCGTACGCGCTGAAGAAGACCGGCATGTCGATCGGCGACATCGACCTGGTCGAGATCAACGAGGCCTTCGCGCCCGTGGTACTCGCCTGGCTGAAGGAGACCGGCGCGGACCCGGACAAGGTCAATGTGAACGGTGGAGCGATCGCGCTGGGACATCCGCTGGGCGCGACGGGCGTGAAGCTGATGACGACGCTGCTGCATGAACTCGAGCGCACCGGTGGGCGATACGGACTGCAGACGATGTGTGAAGGCGGAGGTCAGGCGAACGTGACGATCATCGAGCGACTGTGATCACGGGCCTTTCCGGCCGGGTCGTGCTACGGTAGCGGCGTTGCAGTTTTGGTACCCATGAACTTCGTGTGCGCCTGACGGGAATGCTTCCTCAGGCGCACATTTTGTTTCCGGTTCTCCGGATGGGGCTCAATGCAGCGACGGGAAACTCACGAGGTGTGAGTTTCCGGCTTGCCCCTGTTTTAGGAGAATGACATGGCTACTGGAACCGTGAAGTGGTTCAACTCGGAAAAGGGCTTCGGCTTCATTGAGCAGGACGGCGGCGGCGCCGACGTCTTCGCCCACTACTCGAACATCGCCACCTCGGGCTTCCGTGAGCTCCAGGAAGGCCAGAAGGTTTCCTTCGACGTCACGCAGGGCCAGAAGGGCCCGCAGGCGGAGAACATCGTCCCGGCCTAATATCCGGACGCGAACCTCGCAGCCGGGGCCCGCACCGTCAAGGTGCGGGCCCCGGCTTGTGCTGTCTCACATGCCCAGGAGGGCAATATCCGCATGACTCGCTCCGAACGCCCGGCCCGCCCGACCCGAAAGCGCCCGGTCAATTCCCGCGCCCAGGGCCCTGCTAAGGGCTCCGGCAAGGCTCCCGCCCGCAAGGTGGCGGCCCCGCAGGAATTCACGCTGCCGGAATCCACCACCCCCGCGCTGCCTGTCGTCGAGGCGTTCGACGAGCTGGACATGCCGGCCGCCCTGCTGAAGACCCTCGTGGCCCAGGGCGTGACCGAGCCCTTCCCGATCCAGGCCGCCACGCTGCCGAACTCTCTCGCCGGCCGCGACATCCTCGGCCGCGGGCGCACCGGCTCGGGCAAGACCCTGGCCTTCGGGCTTGCGCTGCTCGCCCGCACCGCCGGCCGGCGGGCCGAGCCGCGGGCACCGCTCGCGCTCGTTCTCGTACCGACCCGTGAGCTGGCGCAGCAGGTCACCGACGCACTCTCGCCGTACGCGACCTCGGTGCAGCTGCGGCTGGCCACGGTCGTCGGCGGTCTGTCGATAAGCAAGCAGGCGGGCACGTTGCGGCGTGGCGCCGAGGTGCTCGTGGCCACGCCCGGGCGGCTCAAGGACCTCATTGAGCGCGGCGACTGCGCGCTCGACCGGGTGTCGATCACCGTCCTCGACGAGGCCGACCAGATGGCTGACATGGGCTTCATGCCGCAGGTCACGGCGCTGCTCAAGCAGGTCGAGCCGGACGGTCAGCGGATGCTCTTCTCGGCGACGCTGGACAAGAACATCGACCGGCTCGTACGGATGTTCCTGACCGACCCCGTCGTGCACTCCGTCGACCCGTCCGCGGGCGCGGTCACCACGATGGAGCACCATGTGCTGCACGTCGCGGACGAGACCGACAAGAAGGCCGTGGCCACGCGTATCGCGGCCCGTGACGGCCGGGTGATCCTCTTCGTGGACACCAAGCGCGCGGCGGACCGTTTCGCCAAGCGGCTGCTGTCCAGCGGCGTACGGGCGGCGGCGCTGCACGGCGGCCGTTCGCAGCCGCAGCGCAACCGCACCCTCGACCAGTTCAAGAACGGGCAGGTCACCGCGCTGGTCGCCACCAATGTGGCGGCCCGCGGCATCCATGTCGACGATCTCGACCTGGTCGTGAACGTCGACCCGCCCGTCGACCACAAGGACTATCTGCACCGAGGCGGGCGCACCGCCCGGGCCGGAGAGTCCGGCAGCGTCGTGACGCTGGTGCTGCCCGAGCAGCGCCGCGAGATGACCCGGCTGATGTCGGACGCGGGCATCAGCCCGCGCACGGCCAGGGTCAAGTCCAGCGACGAGGAGCTCAGCCGCATCACCGGGGCGCGCGAGCCCTCCGGTGTCGCCATCACCATCGAGGTGCCGCAGCCGGTCGTGCAGCAGCAGCGGCCGCAGCGACGTCGTGCGCAGGTTCCGGCCCAAGGGGGCCGGTCCGCGCAGGGCGGTGGCAGTGGCAGCGGCCGCAGCCGTGGCCGGCGTGGTGGACAGGGCGGGCAGGGCGGGCAGGGCGCTCAGGGCGGACAGGGCGGACAGGCTCGTCAGGGCGGTCGTCCGGCGCGGGGCGGTCAGGGCGGTCGCCGCACCGCGGCGTAGCGCCGGCCTTGTCGGGGCTCCGCCCGAACCCCGCGCCTCAATCGCCGGCGGGGCTCTTGTTGGGGCTCCGCCCCAAACCCCGCTCCTCAAACGCCCGAGGGGCTGGGATGTCCGGGAAACCCAGCCCGTCCGGCGATTGAGGACACGGCCGAAGGCCGTACGGGGGGCTGGGGGCTTGGCCCCCGGTCACGGGACGGGGCGGGGTGGGGGAGCAGTCCGCGGCAGCGCGTCGAGTACCCGCGCCGCCTCGGTCACCACACGCCTGACCAGCTCCTCGCAGCTCGGAAGGTCCTCGATCAGCCCCGCCACCTGCCCCGATGCCATCACGCCGAGGTCCGTGCGGCCGTCGACCATCGAAGCCTTCAGCAGCATCGGGGTGTTGGCGGCCAGCAGGACCTGGCTCCAGCTGAGCTCCCTGCCGTGCCTCATCGCCAGACCGTCGCGGATCATCTGCGACCAGGACAGACCCGAGAGCTTCTTGAAGCCGGCGGCACGGCGTACGGCCTGCGTCAGCGCTCTTGTACGGCCTGCCCCCTCGATCGAATCGACCAGCTCCGTACGGAGCATGCGGTGCGGGAGCCCGTCGACGGCCGTGGTCACCGTGATGTCCTTGACGGTCGCTGCGAGGTAGCGGGCCTTGACCGCGTCCGGCACCGTCGAGTCCGAGGTGAGCAGGAACCGGGTGCCCATGGCGATGCCCGCCGCTCCGTAGGCGAGCGCCGCGATCAGTCCCCGCCCGTCGTGGAAGCCGCCCGCCGCGATCACCGGAATATCGACCGCGTCGACAACTTGCGGCAGCAGCACGGTCGTTGCGACATCGCCGGTATGGCCGCCGCCCTCACCGCCCTGGACGATCACCGCGTCCGCGCCCCAGGCCGCCACCTTCTCCGCGTGCCGGCGGGCCCCGATGGACGGGATCACGACCACGCCCGCGTCCTTCAGCTCGGCGATCAGCTCGCGGGACGGCGCGAGAGCGAAGGAAGCGACTTTCACGCCCTCGTCGATGATGATCCGGACCCGGTCGTGGGCATCCCCGGCGTCGGCGCGGAGATTGACCCCGAAGGGCGCGTCCGTACGGGACATGACCTCGCGGACGGCCTGGCGCAGCTGGTCGGTGGTCATTGTCGCGGAGGCGAGGATGCCGAGTGCGCCGGCGTTGGCGGTGGCGGAGACCAGGCGGGGCCCCGCGACCCAGCCCATGCCGGTCTGCACGATGGGATACCGGACACCGGTGAGTCCGGTGAGGGCCGTCTCCACTATGCCGGGACCTCGCGCTCGCGCCTGCCCTTCGGGTCGATCACCTCGCGGATCAGCCGCAGCTCCGCAGCGGTGGGCTCGCGGGTGCAGGGGACGTCGGCGGGGATCGTGAGCGCGAAACCGGTCGCCTGCCGGACCTGCTCGACCGTGACACCCGGGTGCAGGGACGCGAGCCGCATCGAGCGGTCGGGGGTCGCGAAGTCGAAGACGCCCAGATTGGAGACGACGCGCGGGATGCGGTGGTAGCGGGCCGCGGACGGGCCCGCGGCGGCCGCGTTGTCGTAACCTACGCCGCTGACCATGTCGACGCGCTCGACGAAGACGCGGGCGGAGTGCCTGGGCACCCAGTAACTGACCGGATTGTTGAGGGTGTTGACGGGTGCCCCGCGTACGCCGAGCAGCTGGCGGGCGGGCCGCTCCCAGTCGCCGATGCAGGAGATGTTCTGGTTGCCGAAGCGGTCGATCTGGCTCGCGCCCATCATGACGTGCCGCTTTCCGCCGGTGACCATGGCCAGGTGCCGGCGGTACGGCAGCCAGCCCTCCGTCGCGCCGTCGAGGTCGACGAGCATCGCCTCGCCGTCCGTGAGAAGGAGGTCGGGGGAGAAGGTGCGCTTGGCCAGCCGGGCGCCGAAGGAGGAGACGGGGGCCATGGTGGCGGCCAGTACTTCGCCGTTCTCCCGCCAGGCCTCGGCGCAGGCGACGACGCAGTACTCGGAACGGCTGACGGTCACTGCTGCTCCTTGTGCCAGGTCCGGACGGCGGACTGGTAGTCACGCTCGGTCGTGCCGGAGAGGAAACGCTCGGCGAACTCCGGCCAGGGGGTGGACGCGTACAGCTTCTGGAAGGCCTCGTCGCGGCCGTAGTCGGGGTCGCAGGAGGTGAAGTGCGCGCCGTTCGGTGTCTCGACCACGCCGGTCACCGAGTGACGTCCGACCAGCAGGGTCTGCGGTACGGCGTCCTTGGTGAGCTCGGCGGTCTCGACGAGCTGCTCGCAGCAGACGTACGCGGAGTCGGCGGCCTCGCAGAACAGATCGTCGAAGTACGGATCGGGGCCCAGATACTGGCCGTTGCCGAGCCGGTCGGCGCGGTTGAGGTGGACGAGCGCCGCGTCCATCCGCAGGGCCGGTACGGCGACGAATTCCTCGCCGTCGTCGTACGGTGAAGTGACCGTCCGCAGCCCGGGGTTGACCCGCATGACATCGGATCCGATACCGGCCCGGACCGGGAGGAACGGCAGCCGGTTGGCGGCCGCGTGCAGCCCCCACATGAACATCGCCTCGTCGATCTCGGTGAGCGCGAAGTCGCCGCGCTCGCGGGCGGCGCGGAAATGCGGTTCGAGCGGGATCGAGTCGAGGGTGACGAACGCCGTGACCAGTCTGCGGATCCGGCCGGCGGCGGCGAGGAGGCCGATGTCGGGGCCGCCGTAGGACACGACGGTGAGATCAGTGATCTCGGTACGGAGCAGTGCCCGCACCAGCGCCATCGGCTTGCGGCGCGAGCCCCAGCCGCCGATGCCGATCGTCATTCCGCTGCGGAACCCGGACACCGCCTCGTCGGGCGTCATGGTCTTGTCGGTCACGCTCGGTCCTCCTCGCCGAAGGTGTCCTTGCCGAAGGTGTCGCGGATGCGGTCGGCGACACCGCTGAGGTTGGCCTCGAAGGTGAAGCCCTGCTCGAAGCGGTAGCTGCGGCGTACGTCGACGGGGTCGATGCCGTTGATGGCGGCCTTGGCCAGCCGGATCAGAGAACCGTCCTTCCGGGCGATCTCCCGCGCCAACTCCAGGGCCGCGGCCGCCAGTTCCTCGCGCGGGACGACCTTCCAGACCGAGCCGTGGGCGTGCAGCTCCCGCGCGGTGGCGGTGCGCGAGGTGTAGTAGAGGGCGCGCATCAGATGCTGGGGGACGAGACGGGCGAGATGGGTGGCCGCGCCGAGCGCGCCCCGGTCCAGCTCCGGCAGGCCGAAGGTGGCGTCGTCGGAGGCGACGATCGCGTCCGCGTTGCCGACAAGGCCGATACCGCCGCCCAGGCAGAAGCCGTTCACCGCCGCGACGACCGGCACCTCGCACTCGTAGACGGCGGCGAAGGCCTCGTAACAGCCGCGGTTGGCGCCGACGAGCGCGGTGTGTCCGGTGTCGCGCTGCATCTCCTTGATGTCGACGCCCGCGTTGAAGCCGCGGCCCGCGGCGGCCAGGACGACACAGCGGATCCCGGGGTCGCGGCCCGCCGCGCGGAGGGCGTCGGCGAGGTCGTACCAGCCCTGTACGGGAAGGGCGTTGACGGGTGGGAAGTCGGCCGTGACGACACAGATGCCCTTCTCGGGGCGTGCGGTGGAGACACCCATGAGCGGATCAGCTACCTTTCCACCAAACATTTGTTAGGTGAGGAAGGTAGCAGCCGATGGAGCTGGACGGGAGGGTCGCCGTCGTCACCGGCGGCACGCGGGGCGTGGGCGCGGGCATCGCGCGGGCCTTCCTGCGGGCGGGCGCCGAGGTGGTGGTCTGTGCGCGCAGACCACCGGAAGTCCCCGTCGCCGGAGCCGAGTTCGTACCGGTCGATCTGCGCGATCCCGCCGCGGTGGGGGAGTTCTTCGACTTGGTCGTGGCGCGGCACGGCCGGCTCGACGCTCTCGTCAACAACGCGGGCGGGACACCGTACCGGCTGCTCGGCGACGGCGACGGCGACGGCGACGCGGCCCGCCATGCCCGCGTGATCGAGCTCAATCTCACCGCGCCACTGACCGCCTCGCTCGCGGCGTACGGACATCTCAAAGCGGCCCGCGGATCGATCGTCATGATCGGCAGCGTCAGCGGCGGCCGGCCGTCCCCGGGCACGGCGGCGTACGGGGCGGCGAAGGCGGGACTGGAGAACCTGGCCCGGTCCATGGCCGTGGAGTGGGCACCCGAGGTACGCGTGAACACGCTCGTCCTCGGGATGGTGCGTACCGAACTCTCCCATCTGCACTACGGGGACGAGGAGGGCATCGCGGCCGTCGGCCGCACCGTGCCGCTGGGGCGGCTGGCCGAGCCGTCGGAGGTCGGTGACGCGGCGGTCTTCCTCGCCTCGGAGCGGGCGGCGTACGTGAGCGGAGCCTCGCTGCTGGTGCACGGGGGCGGGGAGCGTCCCGCCTTCCTCGATGCCGCAACTGTCAACAAGGAGACGTGAGATGACTGGGACAGCCGGAATCTGCGAAGGACGCGTCGTCATCGTCACGGGTGCCGGGCGCGGTCTCGGACGGGCCCATGCGCTCGCCTTCGCCGCCGAGGGGGCGAAGGTCGTCGTCAACGACCTCGGCGTCGGACCGGACGGGGCGGGCTCCTCCGCGGACCCGGCCCAGCAGGTCGTCGACGAGATCACGGCGGCGGGCGGTGCCGCGGTGGCGCACGGAGGCGACATCGCCACGACCGACGGTGCCGCTTCTCTCGTCGCCGCCGCGCTGGAGTCGTACGGCCGCCTCGACACCCTCGTCAACAACGCCGGGTTTCTGCGCGACCGGATGCTCGTCAACCTCGACGAGGACGACTGGGACGCCGTCATGCGGGTGCATGTGAAGGGCCACTTCCTGCCGCTCAAGCATGCCGCCGCGCACTGGCGTTCCGAGGCCAAGGCGGGTCGGCCGGTGGCGGCCCGGGTGGTCAACACCACCTCCGGAGCCGGGCTGTTGGGCAGTGTCGGCCAGGGCAACTACGCGGCCGCCAAGGCCGGGATCATCGGCCTGACGCTGGTCGCCTCGGCGGAGATGGGCCGGTACGGAGTCCAGGTCAACGCCATCGCGCCGGCGGCCCGTACCCGTATGACCGAGGAGACCTTCGCCGGCCTCTCCGCCCTGCCCGAGGATGTCTCGCCGCTCGTCGTCTGGCTCGGCTCCGCCGCCAGTACGGGTGTGACCGGCCGGGTCTTCGAGGCCGAGGCGGGCCGTATCACTGTCATGGAGGGCTGGCGGCCGGGACCCACCGCGGACAAGGGGACGCGCTGGACTCCCTCCGAAGCGGGCCGGGCCGCGCTGAAGCTGCTGGCGGACGCCGAGACTCCGCAACCGGTCTACGGGGCTCGGTGACGGTGCGGGCAGGAGCGGTGACGATGCCACCGGCCCGGGGGGCTTGGCCGTGCCGCGCGCCAGGTCCTTCACAGCCCCGGAGTCTGGAGTCCACCCAGGTTAACTTGTAGAAAACTCAAGGACGTTGGGGTTGACGCGTTCATGTCTACGCGCGTCATGATGTCGGTATGCGAATCCCCCCACGTATCGCCACTCTCGGCGGCATCGTCGCCCTCGCCTCCACCCTCCTCATCGGCGGACAGGCCACGGCCGCGCCCACGACCGTGGCCACGGTCGGTGACATCTGCTACTCCGACCTCCCCTCCCAGGCGCACGACACGCTCGACCTGATCGAGTCCGGCGGGCCGTTCCCGTACAGCCAGGACGGCACCGTCTTCTCGAACCGCGAAGGCGTCCTGCCGTCACACTCGTCCGGCTACTACCACGAGTACACCGTCAAGACGCCGGGCTCCTCCACCCGCGGCGCCCGCCGTATCGTCACGGGCGACGCGGCCCAGGAGGACTACTACACCGCCGACCACTACGCCTCGTTCGACCTCGTCGACTACGGCTGCTGAGCCGGTATCCTCCGCCCCGTGACGAAGACCTATGTGATCGACGGGGCGGAGGTCACCGGCCTGGAGAGCTTCTGGCGGGTGATCGGCGAAGCCGTGAACGGGACCGGCGGATACTTCGGCCGCAATCTGGACGCCTTCGCCGACTGCCTCAGCGGCGGCTTCGGCACGCCGGACGACGGCGACTTCGTCATCGAATGGCGCGACCACGAGCTCTCCCGCCGGGCGCTCGGGCGCGACGAGACCGTACGCCAGCTGCGGCTGCGGCTGGAGCGTGGCCATCCGCTGAACAGGGCCGCCATCCAGGCGGAGTTGGACGAGGCGGAGGCCGGTCGTGGCGCGACCGTATTCGACTGGCTGGCGCAGATCATCGAGGAGCGGGTACCCGGCGGGCTGCGGCTGCGCTGAACCGGGTCAGCGGCAGCGCGGTGACGTCTGTTCCAGCCGACGCCTGAGCTGCATGTCCTGCAGATGCCGCACCGCGTCCACCGCCGTGTCCCGGGCATACCCGTCCGGATCCTCGTCCGCGAGAATCCTGGCCAACGCCGCAGCCGCACGCGGATCCTGACGCATCGCCAGGCCCCGGGCCGCCTCCGCGGCCGTGTCCGCGTCCGGGTCGTTGAGCCGTGCCGCCAGTGCCTCGCGGATCTCGTGCGTATCGGCCTCAACGCCCGCCAGCGCCATCGTCGCCCAGTCCCTGACATGGGTGTCCGCGTCCCGGCTCAGCGCGATCACCGCCTCGATGCCCTCCGCATGGCCACCGGGAACCAGCCCGCACAGCGCCAGCGCCACCCGGTGGCGCACCTCCGCGTCCGGATGCCCGGCATGCCGCAGGATCTCGGGCAGCGCGGCCGGATCCCCGTGGTGCCCGAGACCGAGGACGACCGCCTGGATCAGCTCTGGATCCCGCGCCTCCCGGGACAGCTCGCGCAGCAGCGGCAACGCCCGCGCGGCGAACGGCCGCCAGGCGTCCACGTCCGGCCCCGGACCCACGAACCCCAGTTGCGCCAGCACATCCGCCGCGAACGCCTGCCGCAACGGATCGTCGCTCGCGCACCACGCGGCCGCCGCCTGGAAGGTCTCCTCGTCTCCCCGGCTCCACAGCGCCGTCACCGACTCGACCCAGTCGTCCTGATCGGGATCCCCGCAGCGCAGGGCCCGTTCGGCCAGTTCCGCATACGGAGTCAGGATCCCCAGCTCGCCTTCCAGCACCGTCGCGATCGCACCGTGGCCGGTCTGCTGCTCGGTGCCGGCCAGCGGCCTGCCGTCCTTCAGCAGCTCGACGACGACGGTCACCCCGCCGTCCTCCTCGACCCGGCGCGCGAAGGTCTCGTACTCCTCGCCGTCCCGCACCCCGTACGCCTGCAGCAGTCCCTCCCGCAGCTCCCGCTCCACATCCCGTACGAGCCACTGCCTGGCCTCCGCCAGCGCCGCCTCCGTCGCGTCGGCGCCGTGCCGCAGCAGGGCCCGCACCGTCGAAGGAGAGCCGCGCCGGGCGGCAAGCACCAGCGGCGGCTCGCCGCTCGGGCCCGGCAGATCGGGGTCGGCGCCGTACTCCAGCAGCACCTCCACCGTCCCGGCGTGCCCCTGCCCGACCGCCCAGACCATGGCCGTGAAGCCGTACGCCTCCGGAAGATCGGGCCTGGCGCCCGCGGCGAGCAGCGCCCGTACCACTTCGGTGTGTCCGCCGACCGCGGCCCCGCACAGCGGCAGATCCCCGGCCTCGGGGCCGCCCGCGCGCTCGGGCGCGGCTCCCGCGGCCAGCAGCAGCCGCACGATGCCCACCTCGTCGCTCACCGCCGCCAGATAGAGCGGCGTCTGCCCGTCCTCGTCGGTCACATCGGCGGGGGTCCCGGCCCTCAGCAGCCCTACGACAGCGTCGTCCGCGCCGCCGTGCACCGCCTCGAACAGTTCGCGGGCGCCCGCTGTCGGCTCTTTCGTCATGGTTCGACACTACGGAAGATCGGTCAGGTGTCGCATTCCAGAATCGTGCGGCACAGCCCGCAGCGGACCCGCACCCGTCCCCGTACGGGAACGCGGATGCGCTGATGGCAGGTGGGGCACGAGAAGGAGACGAGCAGCCCGTCCGGCCCGTGCTCGAAGGCGTACGGGGACGATGTGGCAGCCGGGTGGGCGGGGCCCGGGTGCTCCCGGGCGTAGCGCCGGTCCTTGGCGTAGCGATGGCGGCCCGTCCAGCCCGCGGTCGTGAGCGGCGGCTGCTGTGCGTCGCGCAGTGCCTGGGCGCGGCCCTTGGTGTAGGCGGTGTATCCCTGCGGGCTGGTGAACCAGGGGGAGGGGTCCTCGTCGAAGGCGATCGCCCGCTTGGCGAGGACGTAGCCGAACTCCTCCGGGGTGAGGTAGCCGAGCTTCTGGCTGGAGACGCTGTCCTCCCGGAACGCGTCGAGGAGCAGCCAGCCCGCGCCGAGATACGTGGTCGCGGTGTCGGTGAGGATCTCGTTGTCGCGGGTGCCGGGGAAGGACAGGTCGATCCGGTGCAGCAGCACATGCATGATCTCGTGGGCGAGGGCCGCCCCGATGTCCCTGCGATGAGCGCGGAAGCGGTCGTTGAGCTCGATGAAGTACTCCGGTCCCGCGGCCAGTTCGACGCTCGCGGCATGGTGCATCTCGCGGAAACTCACAATCATCCGGGCCTCCGGCAGCCGCAGATGCTGGACCAGGGCGCGGGCGACGCGTTGCGCGCCGAGATGCAGATCGTCCTGGTCGGAGAAGGCCACATCGGCCGGGACGACGCTCGGGGCGTAGGAGAGCACGGTCTCCCGCGAGAGGCGTCGGTAGAGCGCGGTGATCGCCGCCCGCACGGTGTCGAGGTGCGGAAAGCCGTGTACGACCTCGTTGCCGTTCGCCACCACTGCCCGTACCCCCCATGCACGACGGTCGGCCCGATTCAACTGTACGGGGAGGCGAGGTCGAATCCTCGCTGGTGACATGGCCGAAAACTGCTCCTTGTGGCGTGGTGATCCACTCTTCATAATCCGGACCACGCTTGTCCGGCACATGACAGCGCGCGCGATGCTGAGGTGGACTCCGGCGCAGGCGTAAGTCTCAACCCCCCACGAAAGGCATTCCGTTGAAGAAGCAGTTTGTGCGAGTGCTCCAGAGATGCGCCGCCGCCGGCGCTGTCGTCCTCGCCGCCATCAGCCTTCAGCCCACCTCGTCCTCGGCCGCCACGGCGCCCGTCGTCGGCGGAACCCGCGCCGCTCAGGGCGAATTCCCGTTCATGGTCCGGCTCTCCATGGGCTGTGGCGGTGCGCTGTACGCCAAGAACATAGTGCTGACCGCCGCCCACTGTGTGAACGGTTCCGGCAACAACACCAGCATCACCGCGACCGCCGGCGTCGTCGACCTGCAGAGCTCCAGCGCCATCAAGGTCAAGTCGACCAAGGTCCTGCAGGCCCCCGGCTACAACGGCACCGGCAAGGACTGGGCGCTGATCAAGCTCGCCAAGAACATCGACCTCCCGACCCTGAAGATCGCCGACACGAAGGCGTACGACAACGGCACCTTCACGGTCGCCGGCTGGGGCGCGGCCACCGAGGGCGGCGGCCAGCAGCGCTACCTCCGCAAGGCCCAGGTGCCGTTCGTCTCCGACGCCAGCTGCAAGCAGGCGTACCCCGAGCTCGTGTCCGGCGAGGAGATCTGCGCCGGGCTCAAGCAGGGCGGCGTGGACACCTGCCAGGGTGACTCCGGCGGCCCGATGTTCCGCAAGGACAACAACAACGCGTGGATCCAGGTCGGCATCGTGAGCTGGGGCGAGGGCTGCGCACGGCCCAACTTCCCGGGTGTCTACACCGAGGTGTCCACCTTCGCCGCCGCCATCAAGTCCGCGGCGGCAGGCCTCTAGTCACCGGGGCTTCGCCGGCTACCGGGGCTTCGCCCCGGACCCCCGTACGGTCTGCGGCCGTGCGCGGGGTCCGGGGCGGAGCCCCAGGGAAAAGGTCACCCCAGACAGACGGACGTCCCCGCCGTCTCCAGCTCCAGCACCCACACCTCGTTCGTGCCCACGCGCAGCACCGGCCCGGGAACGTACAGCGTGTGCTGCGGGCCCGCCGACCAGTATCTGCCGAGATTGAAGCCGTTCACCCAGACGAAGCCCCGTGTCCAGCCCGGCAGTTCCAGCGACGCGTCGCCGGGCTCGCTCACCTCGAACGAGGCCCGGTACAGGCCCGTCGACCCCTCCTCGGCCGCCGCGCGGAACGGCACCTTCGCGACCGCGTCCGCCTCCTCGAAGGCATCCAGCCGCAGCCCCCGCGCCCGTACGCCGTGCAGATACTGCCGCTCGTGCAGTACACCTCCCGCTATGCCCTTGGCTCCGCCCGTCCGCGGCCCGTAGTTGACGCGCCCCAGCGACTCCACCCAAAGCTCCACCGCGGCGGGCCCGGCCACCGGCTCCTCGAGCGTGGCGTCCTCGCCGCTCAGCACCCCGGCCCGCACCCCGTCGACATACACGACGGCCAGGTCCCGCAGGCCGGACACGCCCAGCGGGTACGGCTGCCGCGGGCCCGGAACACCGACCCGGTAGCGGATCAGACCGCGGTCCACGCCCAGCTCCTCGAACGTGGCCGGAACAGGCCCCTCCGACTCATCGTCGCCGAGCGTCTCCAGTACCTCCTCGAGCGGCGCCCACTCGGTGAGCTCGGCCCGCACCGGCGCACCCAGAGCGGCGGGCGCCGGCGGCAGCTCCGGCAGCGGACCCGCCTGGAACAGCGCGAGCACGTCCCGGAACAGCCCGAACTTCTCCGTCGGCCGCCCGTACTCGTCGATCGGCGCGTCGTAGTCGTACGACGTGACGTCCGGCTGGAGCCCGCCCATGTGCAGCGCGCCGCCACCCCGGTTGGCCCCCGCCCAGCCGGCGAAGTTCGTGCCGCCGTGCGCCATATAGACATTGACCGAGGCGCCGCACTCAAGGATCTCGCGCAGCGCCGCCGCGGCATCCGCCGCATCCCGTACGACATGCTCCCCGCCCCAGTGGTCGAACCAGCCGCACCAGAACTCCATGCACATCAGCGGCCCCTGCGGCTGATGGCGGCGCAGCGTCCGGAAGCTCTCACGGGCCCCCGACCCGAAGTTCACCGTTGCCAGCACCCCGGGCACCGAGCCGCCGGTGAGCATATGGTCCTCGGGCCCGTCGGAGGTGAACAGCGGCACGGTCACCCCGCAGCCCCTCAGCAGATCCACGAGATGGCGCAGATAGCCCTGGTCGGAGCCGTAGCTGCCGTACTCGTTCTCGACCTGCACCATGATCACCGGGCCGCCGAGCCCGATCTGCCGCTCCACCACCTGCGGCAGCAGCCGGGTGAACCACCGCTCCACATGCCCCAGATACTCGGCGTCGTCCGTGCGCACCCGCCGTCCGAGCCGTCCGGTCAGCCAGTACGGCAGCCCGCCGTTCTCCCACTCGGCGCAGATGTACGGCCCCGGCCGCACGATCGCCGACAGGCCTGCCGCCTGTGCGGCGTCCAGGAACCGGCCCAGCGCGTCGGCGTCCGCGTACCGGCCGGGCTCCGGCTCATGCAGATTCCACGGGACGTACGTCTCGACGCAGTTGAGGCCCATGGCCCGCAGCATCGCCAGCCGGTGGTCCCACTGCGCCTCGTGCACCCGGAAGTAGTGCAGCGCTCCCGACAGCAGCCGCACGGGCCGCCCGTCCACCAGGAAGTCCGTATCACCCACAGTGAACTCAGCCACCATCCACCCCCTTTTGCGCTCGGTTCACCTCCGGGCGCCCGCGCCCACCATCGCCCCCTGGCGGCGAGCCGGTCCATGGACAAAGATCGGCGCTGTTTGGACGCAACGTCGGACGCAAGGTTCGGCAGCCGGCGCCCAGGGAGAGGACGGAAGCGGATGTACCACACCTGGATGCGCTATTTCACCCCGAGCCCCGTCCAGCACCGCCTCGGTCTGGCCTGTCTCGGCGTCGGCCTCCAGCACGGTGTCCTGCCCACCGTCGGACCCCGCACCCTCGACCACCATGTCGCCGTCGTGATCAGTGCCGGCCGCGGCTGGTTCCGCGGCCCCGACGGACGGCGCGCCACCGTGACCGCGCCCGCTCTGATCTGGCTCACGCCCGGCGTTCCGCACCACTACGGTCCCGATCCGGCAGGCGGTTGGGACGAGAGTTTCGTCGACTTCACCGGGCCCGCGACCGCCACCTACACCGAACTCGGCTACATCGAGCCGGACCGGCCCGTCGTCCCGCTCTCCGACGCCGCCGGGGCCCGCGCCGCCGTCGGCCGTATCGCCCGCGCCGCACGCCGCGGCAACCCGCTCCTGGAGGTCGAGACCGGCGCCGCCGTCCATGAACTCCTGGTCGCCCTGCGCCGCGCCCGCGCCGACACCAACACCGAGGGCGACCCGGTGCTCACCGCACTCGCGCGCGACGCCTTCCAGCCGCTGTCCGTCGCCGAACACGCGGCTCGGCACGGAATGACCCCCGCCGAACTGCGCAGCGCCGTTCGCCGCGGCGCGGGCTGCAGCCCCAAGGACTACCTGCTCGGCATCCGCCTCGGCCGCGCGAAGGAACTGCTCGCGGCCACCGAACTGCCCGTCGCCGCCGTCGCCCGCCGCATCGGCTACGAAGACCCGGCCTACTTCTCCCGGCTGTTCACCCGCCGTGTCGGCATCGCGCCCATCCGCTTCCGTGAGCAGCAGGGCCGCACCGTCCCCGGCGGCTGGAGCAACCAGATCCCGGACCCCGAACACCCCCCGACGATCACCACGTGATCGACGTAAGCTCGCTGACCATGACCACGAGGGACTCCGACGAGACCGTACGCGCCGAACTGAACAGGCTGCGCGAGAGCATCGACAACATCGACGCGGCGGTCGTCCATATGCTCGCCGAGCGCTTCAAGTGCACCCAGCAGGTCGGCCACCTCAAGGCGCGGCACCATCTGCCGCCCGCCGACCCGGCCCGCGAGGCCCGCCAGATCGAGCGGCTGCGGCAGCTGGCGGAGAGCGCCAAACTGGATCCGGCGTTCGCCGAGAAGCTGCTGAACTTCATCATCGCCGAGGTCATCCGCCACCACGAGACGATCGCCCGCTCCTGACCGCACCGCCCCTACGTACTTCGTACGGGCGAAAGGGCCGCACGCTGCTGGAAAGTGCCGCACGCTACTCGTAGCGTGGGTGCTATGACCACAAGAGTGCCGATCCGCCAGCTTCAGCAGCACGCGAGCGAACTCATCGAGAGGGTCGCGGCCGGGGAGCGCGTGGAGATCACGCGCAACGGCAGGCTCGTTGCGGTGCTCGCCCCGCCGGACCCGGAGCAGCGGGTGATGGAAGACCTCGTCCGCACGGGCACCGTCGACCCGGAGAACGCGGAATCCGCCCGCGGGCTCGGCGACTGGCAGCCACTGGCCGCCCGTCCCGGTCCGCCCGCCCGGCTCTCCGAGGTTCTGCTGGCGATGCGAGAGGAAGAGGACCGTTGATCTACCTCGATACCTGCGCGCTGCTGAAGCTGCTCCTCCCCGAGCCCGAGACGGACGCGCTGCGCACCTTTCTGGCCGCACGGGCCGCGGAAGGCCATGTCACCGCCGCGCTCACCCAGACCGAGGTGGCCCGCACACTCGTACGCGTAGGGGCGGAGCCCGAAGTGGGGGACGCCGCAGAGGAGATGCTCGACCGCGTACTGCGCATCCGTCTCACCGACCCGATCCTGCGCGCAGCCGGCCAGTTCCCGCAGCGCCACCTGCGCAGCCTCGACGCGATCCACCTGGCGTGTGCCGAACACCTCGAACAGGCGCTGACCGCGTTCGTCACCTACGACAAGCGGCTGGCCGCGGCGGCCACGGAGCGGGACCTGCCGGTCGAGGCCCCCGGCGCGTAGAAGCGCGTGCGCTGACAGCGCAATCAATACCCCGTGTGCGGAGCAGGACCCATCGGGCAGCATGGCCCCCATGCCCGTACTGACGCGCGACGAAGCGCAGACCCGAGCCCAGCTCCTCGACGTCCAGCGGTACACGATCGACCTCGATCTCACCACCGGCGAGGAGACCTTCGACTCCCGAACCGTCATCCAGTTCACCGCACGTGCGGCCGGGGACACCTTCGTCGAACTCAAGCCCGCCGTACTGCGCTCCGTCACCCTCGACGGGCAGCCGCTCGACCCCGAGAAACTGGCCGAGAACCGGCTCGCGCTCACCGGCCTCACCGCCGGCGAGCACGAGCTGCGCGTCGAGGCGGACATGCGCTACTCCCGCACCGGCGAAGGCATGCACCGCTTCACCGACCCCACCGACGGTGAGACGTACGTCTACACCCAGCTCTTCATGGAAGACGTCCAGCGCGTCTTCGCCGCCTTCGACCAGCCCGACCTCAAAGCCGTCTTCGAGCTCTCCGTCACCGCCCCCGAGGGCTGGAGCGTGCTGGGCAACGGCATCGCCACCCCGAACGGCGAAGGCCGCTGGACCTGCGCGGAAACGCCGCCGCTCGCCACCTACTTCGTCGCCGTCGCCGCCGGCCCCTGGCACTCCGTGCACAGCGAGCACGCCGGACTGCCCTTCGGCATCCACTGCCGCCGCTCGCTGGCGCCGTACCTCGACGCGGACGCCGAGGAGATCCTCGAGATCACGCGCCAGTGCTACGACCGGTACCACGAGAAGTTCGAGGAGCCGTACCCCTTCGACTCGTACGACCAGGCCTTCGTGCCCGAGTTCAACGCCGGCGCGATGGAGAACCCGGGCCTGGTCACCTTCCGCGACGAGTTCATCTACCGCTCCGCCGTCACCGACACCGAGCGGCAGACCCGTGCCATGGTCATCGCCCACGAGATGGCCCATATGTGGTTCGGCGACCTCGTCACCCTCAAGTGGTGGGACGACATCTGGCTGAACGAATCCTTCGCCGAGTACATGGGCTACCAGACCCTCACCGAGGCCACCCGCTTCACCGACACCTGGGTCGACTTCGGAATCGGCCGCAAGTCCTGGGGTTACGACGCCGACCAGCGGCCCTCCACCCACCCGGTCGCCCCCGACCCGGAAGCCGTCCCCGACACCGCCTCCGCAATGCTCAACTTCGACGGCATCTCCTACGCCAAGGGCGCCTCGGCGCTGCGCCAGCTGGTGGCCTGGCTGGGCGAGAAGGACTTCCTCGCCGGTATCAACACCCACTTCGCCCGGCACAAGTTCTCCAACGCCACCCTCGCCGACTTCATCGACTCACTCGCGCATGCCACCGACCGAGATGTGCACGGCTGGGCCGAGTCCTGGCTGCGTACGACAGGTGTCGACACCCTCACCCCGGCGATCGCCGAGTCCGAGGGCGGATGGTCGCTGACGGTCGCGCACGACGGCAGCCGCCCGCACCGCATCGCCGTGGGCACGTACGACGCCGACCCGGTGGACGCGGGCCGGCTGGTGCTGCGCGACCGTATCGAACTGGACATCCCGCAGAGCCGGAACGGCGCCCACCCGGGCCGCCGCCCGGCCCTCGTCGTCCTCAACGACGGCGACCTCAGCTACGCCAAGGTCCGGCTGGACGCCGCCTCCTGGGACACGGCCGTACGTTCCCTCTCCGGCATCCCGGACCCGCTGACCCGCGCCGTCGTCTGGAACGCCGCGCGCGACATGGTCCGCGACGGCGAGCTCGCCCCCACCGCCTATCTGGAGGCGGCCCGCGCCCACCTCCCGCGCGAGTCGGACCTCGCGGTCGTCCAGGGCATCCTCACCTTCGCCGCGACGCAGCTCGCCGACCGCTACCTCCCCGACGAGGACCGGCCCGCCGCCCTCGCCGCACTCAGGGACATCTGCCGCGCACTGCTGCGCCGCACCGAGGACGGCAGCGACCAGGGCCTGCGCCTCACCGCCGTACGCCACTTCATCGACGCCGCCGCACAGCCGGAGACGCTCCAGGAGTGGCTCGGCGACGGCAGCGTGCCCGGCGGCCCGGAGCTCGACCCGGAGCTGCGCTGGCGCATCCTGTACCGCCTCGCCGTCCTCGGCGCGACCGACGACAAGGCGATCGCCGCGGAACTGGACCGGGACCCCAGCGCCACCGGCCAGGAAGGCGCGGCCCGCTGCCGCGCCGCACTGCCCACTCCGGAGGCCAAGGCGGCCGCCTGGGAACGCCTCTTCACCTCCGACACCCTCTCCAACTACCTCTTCACCGCCACAGCCCAGGGCTTCTGGCAGCCCGAACAGGCCGATCTGGTACGCGAGTACGTGCCCCGCTACTACCCCGACTCGGTCGCGCTCGCCGCCCGCCGCGGACCCGCGATAGCGGATGCCGCGGGCCGCTACGCCTTCCCGTTGCACGCCGTGGACGCGGAGACGCTGGGGCTGGGCGAGGAGTGCCTGCGCGACGCGGAGATGATCCCGGCGCTGCGCCGCAAGCTCGTCGACCAACTCGACGATCTGCGCCGGGCGTTGGCGGTACGCGGCGGGTAGCCGGTGGGCCGGGGGCTGCCGCCCCCGGACGCCCCTCGGGCGTGTCCTCAATCGCCGGGCGGGCTGCATCAATCGCCGGGCGGGCTGAATTCCAGCCCGTCCGGCACACGGCGGAACCGCACATCGGCACAGCGGGAAGGGGCGGGACGGGGAAACGGAACCCCGTCCGTCATAGCAGCGACCCTCAACCCAACTCCCCCCTTCCCCAACGCGGTACCACTTTCGGGTTCGGATCGTTGAGCTCTGCGGACACCCCACGGGATCACCCGTACACCCTGGGGTTGTGCCACCTCCGCGCTCCCCGAAGGACCCCGCATGAGTACGCCGCCCCCTGGCCCGGCCCTCGCCGGAGGCACCGCAGGACCCGACGCCCTGCGGCCGCTGCTCGCCGTCGTGCTCGACGCACTCCACGACGGCGCGGCGGAACGCGGCGGGCCGCTCCCGGCAGGCGGCCCCGAGACCGTCGCCGCGCGGCTCCGCGAGGCCGCCGAGCCGCTGCTCCCCGAGCGCGGCACCGGCGCCGAAGAGGCACTCCGCAGCCTCGTCCACGCCGTCGCGCAGGGCGCGGCCGACCCGGCGGACCCGCTGTGCGCCGCCCATCTGCACACCCCGCCACTCGCACTCGCCGTCGCCGCCGATCTCGCCGCGTCCGCGCTCAACCCCTCCATGGACTCCTGGGACCAGGCCCCCGCCGCGTCCGAGCTGGAGGTCGCCGCCACCCGCACCCTCGCCGCCGAGGTCTACCCGCGCGGGCCCGACCCCGACGCCCTGGTCACCACCGGCGGCACCGAGTCCAACCAGCTCGCCCTGCTGCTGGCCCGCGAACGCCACGGCGCCGTCCAGGTCGTCTGCGGAGCCGGCACCCACCACTCCGTACACCGCGCCGCCTGGCTGCTGGGCCTGCCCGAGCCGGTCACCGTCCCCGCCTCCTCCGGCACCATCGACCTCGCCGCCCTGGACGACGCCCTCACCGATCTGTACGGCCCGCTCCTCGTCGCCGCCACCGCGGGGACCACCGACACCGGGCGAATCGATCCGCTGCCCGAGATCGCCGACCTCTGCGAGCGGCACGGCGTCGAGCTCCATGTCGACGCGGCCTACGGCGGACCGCTGCTCTTCAGCGCATCCCGCCGCTCCCTGCTGAACGGCCTGGACCGCGCCCACTCCGTCACCATCGATCTGCACAAAATGGGCTGGCAGCCGGTCGCCGCAGGTCTGCTCGCCGTACCGGACCGGGCCCGCCTCGCCCCACTCGGCCACACCGCCGACTACCTCAACGCCGACGACGACACCGAAGCAGGCCTGCCCGACCTGCTGGGCCGCTCCCTGCGTACGACCCGACGCCCCGACATCCTCAAGATCGCCGTCACCCTCAGAGCGCTGGGCCGCACCGGCCTCGGCGCACTCGTCGACCGCACCTGCGCCGCCGCCCACCACCTCGCCGACCTCATCGAGAAGACCCCCGGCCTCGAGCTGTACGAGCGGCCCACGCTCTCCACCGTCCTGTTCCGACCGGCCACGGCCACCGACGAACAGACCGCCGACATCCGCCGCACGCTCCTCGCCGAAGGCCGCGCGGTCCTCGGCCGGGCCCGCGTGGACGACCGCCTCTGGCTCAAGGCCACCCTCCTCAACCCCCACGCCACCCCCGGCGACCTGGCAGCTCTGATCCAAGAAGTCCTGATCGAACTCGCGGAAGGCAGCACCCCCCGATGACCGGCACGCCCCCGACCGAACGCGCTCAGCCCCAAGACCTCGTGGGCATCGGTATCGGCCCGTTCAACCTCTCCCTCGCCGCGCTCGCCGACCGCGTCCCCGGCGGTATCGCCGCCACCTTCTACGAGCAGCGGCCCGCCTTCCACTGGCATCCCGGCCTGCTGATCGAGGGCGCGACGCTCCAAGTCCCCTTCCTCGCCGACCTGGTGACCCTCGCCGACCCGGCCAGCCCCTGGACGTTCCTCAACTACCTGCGCGCCCGGGACCGGCTCTTCCCCTTCTACTTCGCCGAGCGGTTCCACATCCAGCGCTCCGAGTACGACGACTACTGCCGCTGGGTCAGCGACCGTCTCCCGAGCCTGCACTTCGGCCACCAGATCGACGCCGTCCGCTGGAACCCCGAACGCTCCCTCTTCGAGGTCGACTTCACCCAGCTCGACGCCGACGGCGGGGCGGAGGCGCTGGGCCGCGCGTACAGCCGGCACATCGCGCTCGGCGTCGGCACCGAGCCGTACATCCCCGAGCCGCTCAAGCCCCTCGCCGAAGCCCCCGCCGTCCCGGTCATCCACTCCGCGGACTACCTCGACAACCGGCAGCGGCTGCTGGCCGCCGACCACATCACGATCATCGGCTCGGGACAGTCGGGCGCCGAGGTCTTCCTCGATCTGCTGCGCGCCCGGCCCGAGGGAGCCGAGAAGATCCACTGGCTGGCCCGTTCCGAGGCGTTCGCGCCGATGGAGTACTCCAAACTCGGCCTGGAGCACTTCACGCCCGACTACACCCGCTACTTCCACGCCCTGCCCGAGCGGACCCGCGACGCGCTCGTCCCGCGCCAGTGGCAGCTCCACAAGGGCATCGACGCCGACACCATCGCCGCGATCCACGCCGAGCTCTACCGCCGCACCCTGCACGGCGGCTGGCCAGACGCCGTCCTCACGCCCGGCGTCTGTGTACGCACCGCGGGCCGCGTCGCCACCACCAAGGTCGAACTCCACCTCGAGCACGCCCAGCAGGGCACCCGCTCACGCCTCACCACCGACGCCGTGGTCCTCGCCACCGGCTACCGCGAGCGCCCGCTCGACCGGATGCTCGCCGGTATCGACCCGTATGTGCGCCGCGACGCGGCAGGCCGACCGCACATCGACGACCAGTTCCGGCTCGTCCTCGACGGCTCGGTCACCGGCTCCGTATACGTACAGAACGCCGAACGGCACACGCACGGCGTCGGCGCCCCCGACCTCGGCCTCGCGGCCTGGCGCAGCGCGAGCATCCTCAATTCCCTCACCGGCAAGGAGCCCTACCCGCTGCCGCGCCGCACCGCCTTCACCAGCTTCGGTCTGGAACGACGCGAGGCGCCCGGCATCCCCGCACCGGCGCCGGAGCTGACGCCCCTCGCCCGGGGAATCTGAACGCCTCGCGACGAAACCACTAGAAGACGGGCGCGCCGTCCCGGGTCAGCTTCCAGCCCACCGTCGCGAACTGCGCGGGGTCGACCGTGCCCTTCGCCTTCACCCAGTTGATGATCGTGTTCCGGATCTCCTCCGAATTCGCCCACAGCTGCTGAGACTTGGCGACATGCGGGAAGTTTCCGCCGCCACTCGCCCGGTAGTTGTTGACGGCCAGCACGAACTGCGCCGCCACGTCGATCGGCTTGCCGTCGAAGGACAGATTCACGATCCGCGAACCCGCCGGCTTGGCGATGTCGATCTCGTACGTCAGACCCGAGACCGCGTCGTAGTTGTAGTCCGGAGTGTTGTCGGCGTTGGTCAGCTTGGCGGTGTCGACGGGACCGCCGGCCGGAGTCTGCACGTAGTACCGCGCCGAGAACTCCAGATAGTCCTTGAGCTGCCCGCCCGTCAGCAGCCGCGCCTCCAGAGTGTTCTCGAAGACGTAAAGGCCTGCGGCGTCCCTGATCGTCACCTGGCCGGCCGGGATCGCCGCCGTGCGCGAGAAACAGGACGCCTGCGAGAGGACGGGCAGCGCCGCGTACTGGCCGCCGGCCAGCGCCGCCTTCACCGTCTCCGCCTGGACGTGATTGATCAGATCGATGATCGGCTCGTCCTTCCACGGCGCGTCGGCCGTGGTCATAGCGGTGGTGCAGGTGCCGATGACCTGATTGACGTACGCGACGACCTTCTTGTGCTCGTCGCCGAGCAGCCCCGTGATCTTCGGGTCCTCGTCAGCCGTGTTGGAGTTGAGGACCTGCGCGCCGACCTTCTCGACCGTCCAGCGGCCCTTCTCCCACACCAGATCGAAGTCGAACAGCGTGAGCCGCTGGCCCCACTTCAGCGGCTCGGAGAGCACGACCTTCTTGCCGGTCTCCTTGTTGGCGACGAAGTACTCGGCGATCTCGGTGTGCGCGTGGCCGACGAGGATCGCGTCGATACCGGGCACCTGCTCCGCCACCAGACCGGCGGCGTTCTCGATGTACGGGAGCTGGTCACCGTAGGACGACGTGCCGCTGGAGCCCGAGTGGGCGGAGACAATCACCACGTCCGCACCCATGGAGCGCAGCTTCGGCACCCACTTCGCGGCCTGCTCCTCCAGACCAGGGAAAGTCATCTTCCCCTGGACGTTGGCCTTGTCCCAGATGGCGATGCCGGGGTTGGTGAGGCCGAGGACGGCGACCTTCACATCGCGGCCGCAGGGCGTGCGCAGCCGGTGCATGCTGTACGGGCGGAAGGCCGGCCGGAGCGTCTTGGCGTCCAGCGCGTTCGCACCGAGCAGCGGGAAGTCGCACTGCTCCTCGAACTTGCGCAGCACCGGAATGCCGTAGTTGAACTCGTGGTTGCCGAGCGCCGCGGCGTCATAGCCGATCGCGTTCATGGCCTGCGCCATCGGGTGCACGGGACCGCGCTTCGCCGTGATCGGGTCGACCTTGGCGTAGTAGTACGAGAGCTGGGTGCCCTGGATGGTGTCACCGGCGTCGATGAGGAGCGTGTTGCGCCGGCCCTTCTCCTTGCGGATCTTCTCCACGAGCGTCGAGATCTTCGCCAGGCCCACGTCGTTGTGGGTCTTGTCGTCGAACTCCTTGTCCGTGAAGTAGTCCCAGTTGAAGACATTGCCGTGCAGGTCCGTGGTGCCCATGACGGTGAAGGAGTACCGCTTCGGCGGACGCCCGTGGCTGTGGCCCTGCTCGGCCGCCCCGGCGGGCAGCGCGGTGGCGCCCGCGACGGCAACACCGGCCCCGGCGGCGGCCGACCGCTCCAGGAACGTCCTACGGTTCAGCGGCATTTGGTCTCCCTCGTATCGGTGCACAACGCGCGTAGATTCTGACGCAGGAGCAGTATCCGGCAACACCCCTCGCGAGTTTCGATCTGGTGTCCGCCGGTTGTCCCGCCCGGGATGCGAGAGTGTCCATGACGTCCGCCGGCACCACCACGAAGTACGAGGGAGCCTCCCGTGACCACCGACGCACCCAACACCGCCGCGCCGTACGGCACACCGGAGACGCCGCGCGTCGCCGTGCGCGGCGAGGCGCGCCTGGAGTTCGACCCCGAGATCGCCAGGATCGGCGTCGCGGTCAGCGCGCGCGGCACGGACCGGCGCAGCGCGCTGGAGGACCTCACCCGCCGCAACTCCGCGGTCCTTGACCTGATCAAGTCCTACGGCGAATCGGTGGAGAAGCTGGAGACCGGCGCCTTCTCGATCACTCCGGAGCTCACGCGGCACGGCCGCGGCGAACGCGTCCGCGCCTACTACGGCCGCGTCCACATCACCGCCGAGCTCAGCGACTTCACCGCGCTCGGCGAGCTCACCACACGCCTCGCGGATCTTGAGCTGACCCGAGTGGACGGCCCCTGGTGGGCCCTGCGCCCGGACTCGCCCGCCCATGGCGAGGCCCGCCGCCAGGCGGTGAAGGAGGCCGTCCAGCGAGCCCGCGAATACGCCGAGGCCCTGGGTGCGCGGCTGGCCGCGCTGGTGGAGCTGGCCGACCTCGGCGCGGAGAACGCCGTCGCGTACGGACTGCCTCCGACGCCCGGTGGCATGCGCATGGCCGCATACGGCGGCACCGACAGCGCCGAGATGGCCCCGGCCCTCGATCTGGAGCCGCAGCGCCAGACCGTCTACGCCCAGGTCAACGCCCGCTTTACGATGACGCCGCCGCAGCTGTGACGGGGGCGGCTCCGGCGACTGAAATGCTCATCGGAGCGCCCCCGCGCACAATTCAACACTTGTCAATAAGGCTTCACGTAAAGGTTGTTGAGTAGTCATGCGCGGCCAATTCTCTACCGGCCGGTAAGCCCTACGCTCGAATCATGCGCCGAGCAAAGATCGTCTGTACTCTTGGGCCCGCCACCGACACATACGACCAGATCAAGGCACTGGTCGAAGCCGGAATGGACATCGCCCGCTTCAACCTCAGCCACGGCACCTACGCCGAGCACGAGGAGCGCTACCAGCGCGTACGCAAGGCCTCCGACGAATCGGGCCGCAGTGTCGGCGTACTCGCCGACCTTCAAGGTCCGAAGATCCGACTCGGACGCTTCCGCGAAGGACCCGTACTGCTTGAACGCGGCGATGAATTCACCATCACGGTCGAGGAGACGGAAGGCGACCGCGAAATCTGCGGCACCACCTACCAGGGCCTCGCCGCCGATGTCACCACCGGAGAGCGCATCCTCGTCGACGACGGCAAGGTCGCCCTCCTGGTGACCGCGGTCGACGGCCCCCGGGTCCGCACCACCGTCGTCGAGGGCGGCATGGTCTCCGACCACAAGGGCCTCAACCTCCCCGGCGTGGCCGTCTCCGTGCCCGCGCTCTCCGAGAAGGACATCGAAGACCTCCGCTGGGCCCTGCGTATCGGCGCCGACATCATCGCCCTCTCCTTCGTACGCAGCGGACGCGACGTCGACGACGTGCACCGCATCATGGCGGAGGAGGGCCGCCGGCTTCCCGTGATCGCCAAGATCGAGAAGCCCCAGGCCGTCGAGAACATCGACGACATCGTGGCCGCTTTCGACGGCATCATGGTCGCCCGCGGCGATCTCGGCGTGGAAATGCCTCTCGAGCAGGTGCCGATCGTCCAGAAGCGCGCCATCAAGCTCGCCAAGCGCAACGCCAAGCCGGTCATCGTCGCGACCCAGATGCTCGACTCGATGATCGACAACTCCCGCCCCACGCGCGCGGAGGCGTCCGACGTCGCCAATGCCGTCATCGACGGCACCGATGCCGTGATGCTGTCGGGCGAGACGAGCGTCGGGAAGTACCCCGTCGAGACGGTGCGGACGATGAGCCGCATCGTCGAGGCGGCCGAGGAGGACGTCCTCGCCAAGGGCCTGCCGCCGCTGACCGAGCGCAACAAGCCCCGTACACAGGGCGGAGCGGTGGCCCGAGCGGCAGCCGAGATGGGCGACTTCCTGGGCGCGAAGTTCCTGGTCGCCTTCACACAGTCCGGCGACACCGTCAGGCGGCTCTCCCGCTACCGCTCGCCGATCCCGCTGCTGGCCTTCACACCGGACGCGGCCACCCGCTCCCAGCTCAACCTCACCTGGGGCGTGGAGACCTTCCTCGGTCCGCACGTCGACTCCACCGATGCCATGGTGGCCCAGGTCGACGAGGAGCTGCTGAAGATCGGCCGCTGCGAAAAGGGCGACATCGTGGTCATCACGGCCGGCTCCCCGCCCGGGGTCGCGGGCTCGACGAACCTCGTACGGGTACACCACATCGGCGAGGACGACAGCCCGAAGTAGGTGGCGGGTACGTATCTGTCGGGCCGGGGCGTCAGTACTTCGGCCCGACGTGGGCGTCCATCAGCGCGACAGACGCGCGCTTGGCGACGGAGATGTTGTACGGCTTCCCGGCGCGGGTGCAGTGCTTCCACTCGATGCCGAGCTTGTCGAGAGTGTCCGTGTAGAGCTGCCGGATGTCGTCCGAGACATTGGTGAACCAGTAGCGGGGATATTCGTAGCGCTTCCGCTCGCCGCCGACGAGGCGAGTGGTCCAGTTCATGTTCCGGCATCCGTCGGAGTGGATGAGGCCGCGGACGAACTCCCAAGGGTGCGCGTCCACGATCTCCTGCTGCCAGGACTCCAGGATGATCGGCCGCTCGTGCTTCATGCCTGCTCCGTGCTGGGGGAACATGCACCACAGGTGGTTCGAGTAGACCTTCACGTTGCGGCACCCGGTCCTGCGGACGCGGCAGACTGAGTTGTCCGGGAAGATTGCGCGCATCGCGCGCTCACACTCGTCCATCAGGCCTGGCCAGGACTCGGCGCAGGTGATCATGAGGCTGGGGACTCTGTGTCCTGAGTACTGGATGATGTGCCCGTCTCCGAGGTAGAGCCCGAGAAGGTAGGAGTATGCGGCCTCATCGAGCTCTCGGCCATCGCACCGAGGGCACTTGGGATCGTGTTTGCCTGGACACTCTCCGCGCTTGGCGCGATCCATGTGCAGCCAATAGCTGACGGTGCCGGGCGGGACATCCAGCCGGCGGGCTACCTCGGCATTCCTCGTCCCGCCTCGCAGCAGCGTGAGGGCTTGCTGTCGCACCTCTGTGCCATGGAAGCTCATGCCGCCACTCTGTGTGACTGATTGTGGCGACGAGCAGCAAAAAGCGGATGTTCACGAGAACGTGGACATCCGCTTTCTGGGAAGAAGTGCCGGGTGCGGGATTCGAACCCGCAAGCCCTCTCAGGCAGAGGTGTTTGAGACCTCCGTGTATACCGTTCCACCAACCCGGCGCGATCAGCTGCCCGGAAGTGTACCGGGTCACCACACGCCGCTGCTGCTGGGTAGGCTCATGGTGAGCACCCTGCCTTTGAATGAGGAGTCCCGTGACCGCCCCCGACTCGCCCCAGCCCGTCGCCGATGACGACAAGTCGCACGTCCCTCCGCTGACGACCCGCGTCGTGATCGCCGAGGACGAGGCGCTCATCCGGCTCGACCTCAAAGAGATGCTCGAGGAAGAGGGCTACGCGGTCGTCGGCGAGGCCGGTGACGGTCAGCGGGCCGTCGAGCTCGCCCGGGAGCACCGCCCCGACCTGGTCATTCTCGATGTGAAGATGCCCGTCCTCGACGGGATCTCCGCGGCGGAGAAGATCGCCGAGGAGTCCATCGCCCCCGTCCTGATGCTGACCGCGTTCTCGCAGCGCGATCTCGTGGAGCGGGCCCGGGACGCCGGAGCCATGGCGTATCTGGTGAAGCCGTTCAGCAAGAGCGACGTCGTGCCGGCGATCGAGATGGCCGTCTCCCGGTTCGCCGAGCTGAAGGCGCTGGAGCAGGAGGTCGCGGACCTCTCCATGCGGCTGGAGACGCGGAAGCTGGTCGACCGCGCGAAGAGCATTCTGCAGACGCAGTACGGGCTGACGGAGCCCGCGGCGTTCCGGTGGATCCAGAAGACCTCGATGGACCGGCGGCTGTCGATGCAGCAGGTCGCCGAGGCGGTCATCGAGGACGCCGAGGAGAAGAAGGCCGCGAAGGGCGAGTAGGGCATACGGAGAGGCCCGCACCCCGAGCTCGGGGTGCGGGCC
>NZ_JBHWWF010000033.1:0-105296 GCF_042736455.1 Streptomyces sp. NPDC060064 | reverse complement strand
CGGACGCTACAGCGTCCCGGGCCCTCCTCTTACGTATGTCTGTCTACGCGGTCTGGTGCGCGGCCAGCAGCGCCAGCGCCGCTATCAGCACCACCAGCAGGGTCAGCAGCGCCACCGGGTTCAGGCCGCCGAAGGGGCCCTCCTGCTGCAGCCGCTCGCGGTTCGCCCGGCATACCGGGCATCGGCCCTCGTTCACCGGGGCCGCGCAGTTGGCGCACACCAATCGGTCGTAGGTCATGCGCTCTCCTCCTCCCGCGCGCCGGAGCCGCAGGTGCGGACCGTAAGCACAGTTCTCTCCCGCCAACGCTCAAGGAAACGCAACTGTTCCCCTACCACTGTGCCAGCTCCCGCGCGTTTCGGCGCGCCGCCCCGGATTACGCCCGTTCCGTTACGGGACAAAATGCGCAACCCCGCGACGTCGACTGCGAGCGCCAGGCTCCTTCGCGTAGTGTCACGCTCACCTACCCCCGGCCGACCGTGGTGCACCCGTGATCCGATTCGACAACGTCTCCAAGACCTACCCCAAGCAGAGCCGCCCAGCCCTGCGCGATGTGTCGCTCGACATCGCCAAGGGGGAGTTCGTCTTCCTCGTGGGCTCGTCCGGTTCCGGAAAGTCGACCTTTCTGCGCCTTGTTCTGCGTGAGGAGCGCGCCAGCCAGGGCATGGTGCATGTCCTCGGCAAGGACCTGGCCCGGCTGTCGAACTGGAAGGTGCCGCACATGCGCCGCCAGCTCGGCACCGTCTTCCAGGACTTCCGCCTCCTCCCCAACAAGACCGTCGCCGAGAACGTGGCGTTCGCGCAGGAGGTCATCGGCAAGCCGCGCGGTGAGATCCGCAAGGCCGTGCCCCAGGTCCTCGACCTCGTCGGCCTCGGCGGCAAGGAGGACCGGATGCCCGGTGAGCTCTCCGGTGGTGAGCAGCAGCGCGTCGCGATCGCGCGGGCCTTCGTCAACCGCCCCATGCTGCTGATCGCGGACGAGCCGACCGGAAACCTGGACCCGCAGACCTCCGTGGGCATCATGAAGCTGCTGGACCGGATCAACCGGACCGGGACCACCGTGATCATGGCGACCCACGACCAGAACATCGTCGACCAGATGCGCAAGCGCGTCATCGAGCTCGAGAAGGGCCGTCTCGTACGCGACCAGGCACGCGGCGTCTACGGCTACCAGCACTGAGCCCGTACAGACTGAAAGGCTGAAAGCTCGCCATGCGCGCCCAGTTCGTCCTGTCGGAGATCGGCGTCGGTCTCCGCCGCAATCTGACGATGACCTTCGCCGTCATCGTTTCGGTAGCCCTTTCGCTCGCCCTCTTCGGCGGTGCGCTGCTCATGCGCGAGCAGGTCAGCACGATGAAGGACTTCTGGTACGACAAGGTCAACGTCTCGATCTTCCTCTGCAACAAGAACGACGCGGCGACCTCGCCCAAGTGCGCCAAGGGTGCCGTCACCGCGCAGCAGAAGGAGCAGATCGAGGCCGATCTCAAGAAGATGGATGTCGTCGACACCGTCCAGAAGGAGTCGGCCGACGAGGCGTACAAGCACTACCGGGAGCAGTACGGCGACACCCCCATCGCCTCCACGATCACGCCGGACCAGATGCAGGAGTCGTTCCGCGTCAAGCTGGACGATCCGGAGAAGTACAAGGTCGTCGCGACCGCCTTCGCCGGCCGGGACGGTGTGCAGTCCGTCCAGGACCAGCGCAACATCCTGGAGAACCTCTTCTCCCTCATGAACGGCATGAATGTCGCCGCGCTCTTCGTGATGGCGCTGATGCTGGTGATTGCGCTGATGCTGATCGTCAACACCGTGCGGGTGTCGGCGTTCAGCCGCCGTCGTGAGACCGGCATCATGCGACTTGTGGGAGCATCCAGCTTCTACATCCAGATGCCGTTCATCATGGAGGCCGCCTTCGCCGGTCTGCTGGGCGGTCTGGTCGCCTCCACCATGCTGCTCGTCGGCAGGTATTTCCTGATCGACCATGGTCTGGCGCTCTCCCAGAAGATGCAGCTGGTCAACTTCATCGGCTGGGACGCGGTGGTCACCAAGCTGCCGCTGGTGATCGCGATCGGGCTGCTGATGCCCGCCATGGCCGCTTTTATCGCTTTGCGCAAGTACCTCAAGGTGTGACAAGCGCCCCGGGCGCTGTACGGCCAACGGCCGTACGGCGCCCTTTGCTTGTCCTAGAGTGGGCGCCATGCCGGGCCCGGAGTTCTGCCCTCGGCCCCGCCGCATCCGCCGCGGGGCGGCCCTGACGTTGGTCTTCGCCAGCGTGCTCGCCACCGCGGCCGCCACCGACGGCCTGCCGCGCGACGACGAGAAAACGCCCCGCCCCCTTGCCGCCCGCGCCGCTGCCGCGACCGTCGACCGCGACGACGTCGCCAGGGCCGCCGCTGAGGCGATGGCCGACGGCAAGTCCGGCACGAAAGCGGCCGAGGACGTCGTCAGCCGCAGCGGGGACCGCTGGGGCGCGGTGTACGACAAGAGCGAGTACGAGGAGTTCGAGCAGGCCCTCGACGGCGAGTACACGGGCGTCGGCCTCGGGGCCAGACGCACCGCCGACCGGCGTGTGGAGGTGGCCAGGGTCCAGCCCGGCGGGCCCGCCGACAAGGCGGGCATCAAGGCCGGCGACCGGCTCCGTACGGTCGGCGGCATCGACGTCGACAAGCGTCCCGTCACCGAGGTCGTGGCGCTGCTGCGCGGCGGCAACCGTACGAGCGTGGTCCTGGGCCTCGAGCGCGCCGGTCGGAGGTGGTCCGAGACACTGCTGCGCACCACACTGACCACCGAGGCGGTCACCGTCCGCAACCTCGCCGACGGGGCTGTGATGATCAAGGTTGCCTCCTTCACCAAGGGCTCGGGCGCGCAGGTACGGAACGCGGTCCGGGCCGCTCCCGCCGGGGCCGGCGTTCTGCTCGATCTGCGCGGCAACGCCGGCGGCCTGGTTGCCGAGGCCGTCGCCGCCGCCTCCGCCTTCCTCGACGGCGGCCTGGTCGCCACGTACGACATACGAGGCGAGCAGCGTGCTCTGTACGCGGCAGCAGGCGGTAACACCGAGCGACCGGTGGTCGCGCTCGTCGACGGCGGCACCATGAGCGCCGCCGAGCTGGTCACCGGGGCGCTGCAGGACCGCGGCCGCGCGATCACGGTGGGGTCGCGCACCTTCGGCAAGGGCTCGGTCCAGATGCCCAGCCGCCTTCCCGACGGCTCGGTCGCCGAGCTGACCGTCGGCCACTACCGCACGCCGGCGGGCCACAGCGTCGACGGCCGGGGCATCACACCGGACCTGGTGGCGGGCAAAGGGGCCGAGAAACGGGCCCAGACGGTATTGAGTGGCCTCGGGGGAGGGTCGTAGTGCGAAAATGACCGCACTATGGCAAAGGAAACAGGGCGCAAGCTGATCGCGCAGAACAAGAAGGCGCGGCACGACTACCACATCCTCGACACCTACGAGTGCGGTCTCGTGCTGACAGGTACCGAGGTGAAGTCGCTGCGCCAGGGGCGGGCCTCGCTGGTGGACGGCTTCGTCCAGATCGACGACCACGAGGCGTGGCTGCACAACGTGCATATCCCCGAGTACACCCAGGGGACGTGGACCAACCACAGCGCGCGGCGCAAGCGGAAGCTGCTGATGCACCGCGCCGAGATCGACAAGCTCGCGTCGAAGACGCAGGAGACGGGGCACACGATCGTGCCCCTCGCGCTGTACTTCAAGGACGGCCGGGCCAAGGTCGAGATCGCGCTGGCGAAGGGCAAGAAGGAGTACGACAAGCGGCAGACGCTGCGGGAGAAGCAGGACCGGCGGGAGACGGACCGCGTGATCTCGGCGGCGAAGCGGCGTCAGCGGGCCTGAGCCGTGGGCGCGGGGGAATATGCTGGCACGGTCGTGCGTTGGTCACGTACGATGGCATCTGCCCCTCACGGGGTGTGTACCACCAGCACCACCTTGAAAAATAAACATGGGGATGATCGGTTTCGACAGCGGATGTCGAAGCAGGGGAAGCGAGCCGAGGAAGCGGCAATGATCTCGTAAACCATATGTCGCAACCAATAATCGCCACTTCCAAGAGCGATTCCCGCGCCTTCGCGCTCGCTGCCTAATTAGCAGCTAGCGAAGGCCTTCGGGTGTCAGCCCGGGGCTGTTCCCGACCCGGATCCTGGCATCAGCTAGGGGACTAAACCTCTAAGCCCGGTCACGGGGCTTAGAGGGAAATCAAACAGTGACTGAGCCCGTCGGAGACTTGTTCGCGTGATCTCCGGGGCCGAGAAAATCGCAGCGAACTGCGCTCGGAGAAGCCCTGTTTCTGCACCGTTGGACGCGGGTTCGATTCCCGCCATCTCCACAATTCCCATGTGAGGCGAAGGCCCGGCTGCTACGGCAGCCGGGCCTTTGTCGTGCATACGGCCGTGCACAGGCGTGTGCACGGCCGTGTACGCGGACGTGCCTGCCGCGGCTCAGGCCGCGGGCTGGTGGCCGCCGGTCAGCAGCCCGAGCAGGTGGTCCATCTCGGTGCGCCAGATGCGGTGCACATTCATCCGGGTCGGCTGCGGCTGCCCGGGCAGCTGGAAGCGGAACGAGCTCCAGACGGCATTGCGCTTGACGTCACCGATCATTCCGACGACTTCGGCCGGCTGAAGTGCGAAAGCGATCTCCTGCGGGCGATTGCTCATCCGGCCCGCCTTGTGGACGACCACGGCCTGCTCGGTCACGGTGATGAAGTAGTACGTCAGAAACGCCTGGCCTATGAGGCCGAGCATGCTCATCAGCCACACACTGGGGCCTGCGATGGCCTGGATGGTGACGATGGGCCGGTCGGCCGGATTGGCCTGCGCGATGGCGGCGGCCACCTGCTGCTGGATGGTTGCCTTCTTGATGGCCATGGGCCCTCCCCTGAGCGGAACACAGGCCCCCGCTTCGGGGGCGGTGCAGCGTATCGCCCGGTCCGCGGCGGTATCCGCCCGGGGGCTGGGGTCAGGGCCGCCGGGCCTTCGCCGCTGCGGACAGCAGCAGCGCGACCGCGGCCGCCGAGAGAGGCACCACGTATCCGTACGGTGCGCTCGCGTGCTCCACCGTCCAGCCGCCCGTCGCCGAGCCGGCCGCTATGCCGCCGAGCAGCGCGGTGACCGCGAGCGTCATGCCCTCGTTCAACTGGCCCTCCGGGGTCAGGCGTTGCACCAGCGTCATGCCGGTGACCATGGTCGGGGCCGTGGCCATCCCGGCCAGGAGCAGCGCGCCGGCCAGCGTGAGCAGCGAGCCGGTGGCGGCGGCGAGCAGCGGCAGCGACATCAGCGCCGTCATCGCGGCGATGCAGGTCAGCAGGCGGCGCGGAAGGCTGCGGGCGGGGCGTACGGAGCCGTAGAGCAGGCCGGCCGCGCACGATCCGGCCGCCTGGAGCGCGAGCACCGCGCCCGCGGCGCTCGCATGCCCGCGGTCGTCCGCGAAGGCGATCGTCACGACCTCCATGGAGCCGAAGACCGCTCCCGTGGCGAGGAAGACGGAGAGTATCGCGGGCATTCCCGGCGTACGGAGCGGGGATCCGGCGTGCGTCGAGCGCGCGGCCACCGGCGGTTCGGTGGAGCGCTGGGCCGCGAAGATCAGTACGCCCGTCAGCAGCAGGACCGCACCGGTCAGGGTGCCCGCCTCGGGGAAGAGCGCGGAGCACAGGAACGCCCCGAGCACCGGGCCGAGCATGAAGCACAGCTCGTCGGCGGCCTGCTCGAAGGAGTTCGCGGTGTGCAGCGCGGCCGCGTCGCCCTTGTGGAGATGGGCCCAGCGGGCGCGGGACATGCCGCCGGTGTTGGGGGTGCTGGCGGTCGCGGCGTACGCGGCGAAGAGCGTCCAGTCGGGCGCGCCGAAGCGTACGCACAGCAGCAGCGCGAGCGAGCCGAGCGCGGCGAGCGCGGTGGCGGGCACGGCGATACGGGCCTGCCCGTACCGGTCCACGAGCCGCGCGGTCCACGGCGCGACCAGGGCGGTGGCGGCGAGGCCGGTCGCGGTGACGGCTCCGGCGAGGGCGTACGAGCCACGCGACCCGGCGATCATGATGACGGCGCTCACGCTGAACATGCCCATGGGGAGGCGGGCGATGAGGTTGCCGAGGGTGAAGGCGCGGGCGCCGGGGGTCGCGAAGAGCCGGGCGTAGGGGTTGTGCCGCGGGGTCCGGGTGGCGCCGTGCGGCTCGAAGAGCCGGAGGTAGGGCGCGAGGCGGGACTTTCCCCCACCCCGCCGCTTCCCGTAACCGGGGCTCCGCCCCGGGCCCCGCGCCTCAAACGCCGGCGGGGCTTGATTGTCTGATTGCGGCATGGGGCAACCCTCGCCGCGGTGCTCCCGCCGCGTCCAACACCTGCTCGGCACCCATTGACGCACCCACGTTGTAAATTCACCGCGTGCCCCAGGACATGGACCCCCGGCTGCTCCGCGCCTTCATCGCCGTCGCCGACGAGCTGCACTTCACCCGTGCCGCTGCCCGGCTGTATGTCGCGCAGCAGGCCCTCAGCCGCGATATCCGGCGGCTGGAGCGGGAGTTGGGCGTCGAGCTGTTCGTAAGGACCACCCGCCAGGTGACCCTCACGGCCGACGGCGAGCGGCTGCTGCCGTACGCGCGGCGGGTGCTTCAGGCCCAGGACGATCTGCTGGCCGCCGCCTCGGGCGCGTCCCGGCCGCTCCTCGTCGACCTCAACAGCGAGGGCATGGCGTCCGGCCGGGTGCTGGCGCTGGCCCGTGAACTCGCCCCGGAGTGCGAGCTGATGGCCCGCTTCGAGAGCGGGCTGACCGGCGCCGCCGCCGAGATCGTCGCCGGTCGGCTCGATGTGTCCTTCGGGCGGTTCGCCGGGCTCGAGCCCGGCATACGGGCGCTCCTGTCCCACCAGCCCGTGCGGTACGAGCCGATGGCTGTACTGCTGCCGCACGACCACCCCCTCGCCACAATGCCCCGGATCCCGTTGAACGCTCTGGCGGGCGAGACCGTATATGCCGGTGCGGGCAATCCGCGCACGCTGGAGTGGACGGATCTGGCGCGGCGGCTGTTCGCGGGTCGAGGGATCGCGATCGCGCCGCCCGCGCCCGTGGCGATCGGTGCTGAGGAGTTTCGGAGGGTGATGGCCAAGACGCGTAACCCGGTCCTGGCTGTCGTGGACTTTCCGGCCATGCCGGACACCGTGCTGCGCCCGATCGTCGACCCCGTACCGCTGTCACCGCTCTCGCTGGTGTGGCGCAAAGGATCGCGCCACCCCGGAGTGGACGCGCTTCGAGCGGCGGCCGCCGAACTCGCCGCGCAAGAAAGCTGGCTGGAATGGGACCCATCGGGATGGTTGCCGGAATGTGACATGTCGCTGATCTGTGACAACAACTGACACAAGGGCACGAGTGTCATCGGTGTGCGCTACATTCTGGGTCCGGGTGCATGAGGTAGGGGGCGTTCGGATTGGGTGGGGACCCGGTCCGGCGAACACTGGTCAGTCGTATGCGCGCTCGTATTTCAGCCAGGTGGGGGTGTGTGTACAACTGTGGATAATTGGCAAGAAGATTCCCGTATCGGTCATACTCATGAGCCGTACGAAGTCACTGTCCAACTGGACGGGCTTGGCCGAATACTGGGGGATCTACCGCCCGAGCCGGCCGCCCAGGAGGGCTCCGACGGACCGGTGTTCGTCGATGAGAGCGGCCGCCGCAGCAAGAAGTTCCGTCGCCTCGGCTGGGTCCTCGCGATCGCCTGCGCCTGCTACGCCGTGACGCTCGTCGCCGCCCTCGTCGGCGGCAACTCCAGCGCGCCCTGGCTGCCCGGCATCGGCCAGCAGGGCAAGGAGCAGACCGACAAGGTCGAGATACAGCCCGCCCCCACCGACGGCGCCTCCGTGGCGGCCACCCCCAGCGGCGTACCCGGCGCTCCCACCCCGACCGACTCCAACGGCGCCGTGCTGCCGCAGCCGTCGGGCCGTGCGTCGAACGGCAGCTCCGTCGGAGGGCCGGCCGCACCGGGTCCCGGGGCCTCCGGCTCCGTATCGCCCAAGCCCTCCAATGGCGGCGGCCTTCCGGTTCCCGGCGGGCCCTCCACGTCCGCCTCCCCGGGCGGCGGAGGAAGCGATCCCGGACCCGAGCCCGACGGCAGCCCCACCGCTCCCACGCCGCCCGACCCCGGTCCGACCGGCGGTCCGACCGAGCCACCCATGCAAGAAGGCGCGCTCTAACACATGACACTCCCCAGCAACCGGGCCCCGCGACAGCGTCGGAGAGCCCGGCGCTCCGTACGGCGCAGACTGCCCATGCGCTATCTGCTGCCCGTGGTCTTCCTCGTCGCGCTGCTCGCCATGCTGATGCTGCGCGGCTATGTGCACAGCGAGATCCTCGCCGACCACCGCGTCCGTCCGCCGGCGCCCACCGACCAGGTCCCCGACCAGATCCTCGAGGGCGGACCGGTCATCGACGCCCGCGGCAAGTCCGCGCCCAAGGCGTTGCGCATCCCCGACAAGCAGCTCGTGCTCACCTTCGACGACGGCCCGGACCCCGTCTGGACGCCGAAAGTGCTGGACAAGCTGAAGAAGTACCACGCGCACGGCGTCTTCTTCGTCACCGGCACCATGACCTCCCGCCACCCCGAGCTGGTGGAACGGATGGTGCGGGAGGGGCACGAGGTGGGTCTGCACACCTTCAACCACCCCGACCTCTCCTTCCAGTCCACCGACCGCATCGACTGGGAGCTCTCGCAGAACCAGCTGGCGATCGCGGGCGCGGCAGGCATCCGTACGTCCCTCTTCCGGCCGCCGTACTCCTCCTTCTCGGACGCCATGGACAACAAGTCCTGGCCGGTCACCCAGTACATCGGCAGCCGCGGCTACATCACCGCCCTCAACAACACCGACTCCGAGGACTGGAAGCGCCCCGGCGTCGACGCGATCATCAGGCAGGCCACGCCCAAGGGCACCCAGGGCTCGATCGTGCTGATGCACGACTCCGGCGGCGACCGCTCCCAGACCGTCGCCGCCCTGGACCGCTTCCTGCCGCAGATGAAGGCCAGGGGCTACCGTTTCGCGAACCTCACCGAGGCGCTCGGCGCCCCCAGCGCCCACACCGCCGTCACCGGCCCCGAGCTGTGGAAGGGCAAGGCATTCGTCGCCGCCGTCGCCTTCTCGGAGAACACCACCGAGGTCCTGGTCGTCGGCCTCGCCGCGATCGGTGTGCTGGTCTTCGCGCGCTTCGCGCTGATGCTGCTGCTCTCCTTCGCGCACGCCCGCAAGGTGCGCAGGCCCGGCTTCAGCTGGGGCCCGCCGATCACCGGACCCGTGTCCGTGCTCGTCCCCGCGTACAACGAACGCGAGTGCATAGCCAATACGGTGCGTTCGCTGATGGCGAGCGACCATCCCATCGAGGTCCTCGTCATTGACGACGGCTCCACCGACGGCACCGCGGACATCGTCGAGGCGCTGCGGCTGCCGAACGTCCGCGTTGTGCGCCAGGAGAATTCCGGAAAGCCCGCAGCCCTCAACAACGGCATCCGGCACGCCCGTTACGAGATCGTCGTGATGATGGACGGCGACACCGTCTTCGAGCCGTCGACCGTGCGCGAGCTGGTGCAGCCCTTCGGCGACATGCGCGTCGGCGCGGTCGCGGGCAACGCCAAGGTCGGCAACCGCGACAGCCTGATCGGGGCCTGGCAGCACATCGAGTATGTGATGGGCTTCAACCTGGACCGCAGGATGTACGACCTGCTGGGCTGCATGCCCACCATCCCCGGCGCGGTCGGCGCCTTCCGCCGCCAGGCCCTGGAGCGCGTCGGCGGCATGAGCGAGGACACCCTCGCCGAGGACACCGACATCACCATGGCCATGCACCGCGACGGCTGGCGCGTCGTCTACGCCGAGCGGGCCCGTGCCTGGACCGAGGCGCCGGAGACCGTGCAGCAGCTGTGGTCCCAGCGCTACCGGTGGTCGTACGGCACCATGCAGGCGATCTGGAAGCACCGCCGCGCCCTGGTGGAACGCGGGCCCTCGGGCCGCTTCGGCCGGGTGGGCCTGCCGCTGGTCTCCCTCTTCATGGTCCTCGCGCCGCTGCTGGCCCCGCTGATCGACGTCTTCCTGCTGTACGGGCTGGTCTTCGGCCCCACTCAGAAGACGATCGTCGCCTGGCTCGGCGTCCTCGCGATCCAGCTCGTCTGCGCCGCGTACGCCTTCCGGCTCGACCGCGAGCGCATGATCCATCTGATCTCGCTGCCACTCCAGCAGCTCCTCTACCGGCAGCTGATGTACGTCGTGCTGCTCCAGTCCTGGATCACGGCACTGACCGGCGGCCGGCTGCGCTGGCAGAAGCTGCGGCGTACGGGAACGGTGGAGGCGCCCGGAGTGATACCGAGCCAGCGGCGCAGCAGTGAGGACCGGAGGCCGGTCGCGTGAGCCACAGCTCCACGGCCGCCGCGGCGCCGGACCTGGCAGCCGCCGGGCCGGCTCCGCGCCCGGGCCGCGACCGCTATCTCGACCTCCTGCGCTCCGTCGCGCTGGTCCGCGTCGTCGTCTACCACATCTTCGGCTGGGCCTGGCTGACGATCCTCTTCCCGTCCATGGGTGTGATGTTCGCGCTCGCGGGCTCGCTGATGGCGCGCTCGCTGTCGCGGCCCGCGCTCGGGGTGATCCGCGGCCGTATCCGCAGGCTGCTGCCACCGCTGTGGGCGTTCGCGGCGGTCCTTGTGCCGATGATGTTCCTGGGCGGCTGGAAGCCCGACAAGAAGGAAGGCCTGTGGTGGTGGGCCGACCTGCTCAACTACCTCTTCCCGGTCGGCGCCCCGCCGTTCCCCTGGTCCCTCGGCGACAAGTCAGGCCTGGTGGAGACCACCTGGGCGGTGCAGGCCGGCGAACCGCTCTGGTATCTGCGCACCTACCTCTGGTTCGTGATCGCGTCGCCGCTGCTGCTGTGGGCCTTCCGCAAGGTGCCGTGGGCGACGCTGCTCGCCCCGGTCGCCCTGTGCGCCGTGGTGGGCACCGACCTGGTGAGGATCCCCGGCGAGACGGGCTCCGCCATCGTCGACTTCGCGACCTTCGGTGCCTGCTGGGTCCTCGGCTTCGCCCACCACGAGGGCCTGCTGCAGCAGATCCCGCGCCATCTCGCGCTGTCCTGCTCCTCGCTGGTGATGGCCTTCGGCCTGTGGTGGGCCTCGGGCCACCAGACCGTGGACGGCTGGGACCTGAACGACATACCGCTGGCCCAGGCCACCTGGTCGCTCGGCTTCGTGGTGATCCTGCTGCAGTACTCCCCGTCCTGGCAGCAGCTCCCGGGCGGGCTCGCCCGGCTCGACAAGTACGTCACGCTGTCCAACAACCGAGCGGTGACGATTTACCTCTGGCACAACACCCTGATCATGGCGACGATCCCGCTGCTCGACCTGTTGTGGGAGATCCCCTTCGTGGACGCCCACCTGGGTGGCGTACTGGAAGCTACGTACACACCTCTGATGTTCGTGGTGGTCTGGCCGCTGATCGGGCTGATGATCGTGACCGTGGGCTGGGTCGAGGACCTGGCGGCGAAACGGAAGCCGCGACTGTGGCCGACCGGCGCCCGTAGGGCGAAGGACGGCTCACACCGGCGCTGACCGCCGGGTGAGAGCAAGGTTGCCTACCGGTCACCTCACGCCACCTGGACCGAAACGCGCCGTCCATAACGTCGCTTCCACGACCCGAGGACCGTGGAGGCACGTGATGGCTGGCCGGTGGATCGAACAGTGGGACCCGGAGGACGAGACCTTCTGGCGAGCGACGGGGGAGAAGATCGCCCGGCGTAATCTCGCCTTCTCCGTCCTGAGTGAACATATTGGGTTCTCCATCTGGACCCTGTGGTCCGTGATGGTGCTCTTCATGGGGCCGCAGTACGGCATCGACCCGGCCGGCAAGTTCTTCCTGATCGCCACGGCGACGCTGGTCGGTGCGGTGATCCGGGTGCCGTACACCTTCGCCGTCGCCCGCTTCGGCGGCCGCAACTGGACCATCTTCAGCGCGCTGCTGCTCCTGCTGCCGACCGGCGCGGCGTACGCGGTCATGGAGCCCGGGACCTCGTACACCACCTTCCTGGCGGTCGCGGCGCTCACCGGCGTCGGCGGAGGCAACTTCGCCTCGTCGATGACGAACATCAACTCCTTCTTCCCGCTCCGCAAGAAGGGCTGGGCCCTCGGGCTCAACGCGGGCGGCGGCAACATCGGGGTGCCGGTGGTGCAGCTCGTGGGCCTGCTGGTGATCGGGACGGCCGGGGCGACCCATCCGCGCATTGCGCTGGGTGTGTACATCCCGCTGATCGTGGTGGCCGCGGTGTGTGCGGCGCTGTGGATGGACAACCTCGCGCCGGTGAAGAACGACACCGGAGCGGCCAAGGAGGCGGTCCGTGACGCCCACACCTGGATCATGGCGTTCCTCTACATCGGGACCTTCGGCTCCTTCATCGGCTACAGCTTCGCCTTCGGCCTCGTCCTGCAGACGCAGTTCGGCCGTACGCCGCTGCAGGCCGCGTCGCTCACCTTCATCGGGCCGCTGCTCGGCTCACTGATCCGGCCCGTCGGCGGTCTGCTCGCCGACCGGTTCGGCGGGGCGCGCATCACCCTGTGGAACTTTGTGGCCATGGCGGCCGCGACCGGAGTGGTCGTCGCCGCCTCGGTCAAGGAGTCCCTGAGCGTCTTCCTCGTCGGCTTCATCGCGCTGTTCGTACTGACCGGGCTCGGTAACGGCTCGACGTACAAGATGATCCCCGGCATCTTCAACGCCAAGGCGCTGGCCAAGGGCATGACGGGCGAGGAGGCGGGCGCGTACGGCCGCAGGCTGTCCGGGGCCTCGATGGGACTGATAGGCGCCGTGGGCGCGCTCGGCGGCCTCGGCATCAACCTCGCCTTCCGGCAGTCCTACCTGACCGCCGGGACGGGGACCAGCGCCTTCATCGCCTTCCTCGCCTTCTACGCGGCGTGCTCGGTGGTCACCTGGGCGGTATACCTTCGCCGGCCCGCCGCCACCCCTGTGCAGGCTGGGGCAGCCGAGGCGGCTGAGGCAGAACCGCAGCTCGGCTACGCCCGGGTGTGAGCGGGACGACACCGGAGGGACTCGCCGTAACGGCTGGGAAATGTGGGCGAACCGAGCCTGTCACGCACCGTTGGCAGGCTCGGCCGCCACATCCGTACAGGGTGGGACAGAGTAGGGACGATCACATGCAAGACCATCAGCACGGGCCCCTCGCCGGATTCACCGTCGGCGTCACCGCCGCCCGGCGCGCCGACGAGCTCGGCGCGCTGCTCCGGCGCCGCGGCGGCGACGTTCTGCATGCCCCGGCCCTGCGTATCGTCCCGCTCGCCGACGACGCCGAACTCCTCGCCGCCACCAAGGAGTTGATCGATCACGCGCCCGATGTCGTGGTCGCGACGACCGCGATCGGCTTCCGCGGCTGGGTGGAGGCCGCGGACGGCTGGGGGTACGGCGAGGAACTGCTGACCCGGCTGCGCGGTGTAGAGCTGCTGGCCCGCGGGCCCAAGGTGAGGGGCGCGATCCGCGCCGCAGGGCTCACCGAGGAGTGGTCCCCGGCCTCCGAATCCATGGCCGAAGTTCTCGACCGGCTGCTGGGGGAGGGTGTCGACGGCCGCCGCATCGCGCTCCAGCTGCACGGCGAGCCGCTGCCCGGATTCGTCGAGTCGCTACGGGCCGGGGGCGCCGACGTCGTCGTCGTACCGGTCTACCGGTGGATGGCGCCGGAGGATCTCGGTCCGCTCGACCGGCTCCTCGACGCGACCGTCTCCCGTGCCCTGGACGCCGTCACCTTCACCAGTGCCCCGGCCGCCGCCTCGCTGCTCTCCCGTGCCGAGACCCGCGGCCTGCTCCCCAAACTGCTGCGCGCACTCGACCACGATGTGCTGGCGGCCTGCGTGGGGCCGGTCACCGCGCTGCCGCTGCAGGCCGTGGGTGTCACCACGGTGCAGCCGGAGCGCTTCCGGCTCGGCCCGCTCGTCCAGTTGCTCGGCGTTGAGCTGCCCTCCCGCGCCCGTACGCTGCCGGTCGCGGGACACCGCATCGAGATCCGCGGCCACGCCGTCCTGGTCGACAACGACCTGCGCCCGGTGCCGCCCGCCGGAATGGCCCTGCTGCGCGCCCTGTCCCGGCGCCCCGGCTGGGTCGTCTCCCGCTCCGACCTGCTGAGCGCGCTGCCGGGCGCGGGCAAGGACGAGCATGCCGTCGAGACGGCCATGGCCCGGCTGCGTACGGCGCTGGGCGCGCCCAAGCTGATCCAGACCGTCGTCAAACGCGGCTACCGGCTGGCGCTGGACCCGGCTGCCGACACCAAGTACTCCGACGTCTGACGTACGAGAGCGGTCGCCCGCCACAGGCAGGCAAGCGCGGCCGTGGACAGCACCAGGCGCACCACGTTCCAGGCGACCCACGGGTCCTCGAAGCTTTCGCGCACGGCGGCAGGATCGGCGATCCGGGCCGGGTCACCGGCTGCCGCCAGCCCGTCGTTGAGCGGAATGTTCACCGCCGTGGTCACCAAGAGCACCGCGGCGTACAGCACCAGCGCCGCCACCGCCCACCTGCGCGCCGGGGAGCGGCGCTGCTGCCAGGCCGCGACCGCGGCCAGGATCAGCGCACCGAAGAAGCCCGCGAAGAAGGCGGGATTCTGGATCACCTCGTTGATGTTCTGCATGACCTCGATGTAGATCCGGTCGTCGCTGCGCGCCAGCGCCGGCATCACGGAGGTCGCGTACGCGTACCAGACGCCCGCGACCAGGCCATTGGCCACTGTCGCCGCCCCGAGGACGGCCTGAGCGCTCCCGCCGGCTGCCCTGCTCTCCGCTCTGATCTCTGCCCTGTCCTCTGCCTTGTTCTGCGTCATGTCATCAGTCAAGCGGTGGCAGTGGACCCTCTCCATGGGCGAGCGTCGCAACCCCATGTCCAGGCGTCTACGGTGCAGGGGTCTGCGGTGGGGGCGTCTACGGTGCGGGCGTCTACGGTACGCAGGATGAGCACTGATCATGTCCGCCTCAGCCTCGACGGCCCGGACGACGCCGCACGCCTCGCCGAGGCGGTGGGGTCTGCCGGGCCGCCCGCGAGGAGCTCGGCCTGCACCGCATCCAGGCAGGCACCCTCCTCGACAACGCCGCCTCCCAACGGGTCCTCGTCAAGTGCTCCTTCGAGGTCATCGGCACGGCCTCGCGCTATCTGCACATCAACGGCGAGTGGCGTGACCACCGCCTCTTCCAGCGGATTCTGCACAACGACCCACCCACGCCCTGAAGTTCACCTCCCTCATGCAACCTGTCCGGGTGTCCGGCGCGTAATGATGTCGCCGACGTCCGCATCAGCGGCGCGGCCCGCACCGGAATGGAGAACAGCCAGATGGTCTCAGGCACGGTGAGCACAGGCATGGTCGGCAGAGGTACGGCGTTGGGCGCGGTCCTGCTGTCTCTGCTGGCAGTCCCCGCGCAGGCCGCATCAGCCACGACGGCTGCGGAGAGCGCCAGTTCGGCCACGAAGGGCACCACTTCCGCCGCGAAGAGCGCCACTTCGGCTGCCGAGGGGGCTCGCACGCTCGAGGCGGCGTTCTGCGGCAAGCCGGCGGCCGTGTCGACAGCGCCCACCGCACGCGCCACGACGCCTGGCGGGCCGTACGCCGAGCACCACGTCGACCGGTACGAGGACATCGCTCCGGGCATCGCACGCCACTGACGCCGGAAAACGCGGCCGGACCGGGCAGGAGGAGGGGTTCCGGCCGCGCCTCCGGACGGGCACTCTGAAAGGGAACGGCTCCCACCGGCAACCTCCGAGACAAGCTCCGAGACCCCGAGGCGGTGACAGGCGCATGACGGCGGGCATGGGCTCGTACGACTGGCGGTTCGACTCAGGGCGCATCTGCCTGGACCTGGTGGCGACCTCGGAGACGGCTTCCGGCATGGCCTCCGGCGCCGAGGAGCCGCTGGCGGAGGCCGGACGGCTCGGGCAGTGGCTGGTGGGGGCGGGGCTGGTGCCCGCCGGGACACCGCTCGCGGCCGTCGACGGCCACTGGGCGGCCAGGTTCGTCGAACTGCGGGACTGTGTCGGGCAGCTGGTGCGGGCCCAGATCGAGGGCCGCTGCGCCGAGTTCGCTCTCGAGCGCGTCAATGTCTTCGCCGCGGGGCGGCCGCCCGGCGTCAGAGCCGTACGCGCCCCGGACGGCTCGCTGGTACGGACGCTGAGCGCCGCGCCCGATTGCGAGGCGCTGCTCGCCGCCGTCGCCCGCGACGCCGTGGAGCTGCTGACCGACCCGGTTTCCCGGGCCCGGCTGCGGCGGTGCGAGGGCGACAACTGCCGCCGCGTCTACCTCGACACCTCGCGGGGACGGCGGCGCCGCTGGTGCTCCAGCGAGGTGTGCGGGAACCGCGAGCGGGTCGCCAGGCACCGCCGCAGGGCCGCCGTGGCGAGGGCCTGAGACCCCTCCCGGGGCCGCCGTAAAAGATCTTGAAAGTTTTTTGGCTGTGCGTTGAGTGATGCGTCTGTGGTCCCCGTAGTGATGGGGGAGAAGCAGTCAGCCGAAATCAGGGTCTCGACCGGGAGGTTCAGGTGCGCAAGGATGCGGCCGTGGCCGATGACCGTCCGCAAAGGGCCCGCCATCGCAGCGAGAAGCCACGCATCGACTCCTCAGCACCTGACGAGGAACTCATGCGCGCGCTGTATCGCGAACATGCGGGACCTTTGCTTGCTTATGTACTGCGCCTCGTCGCCGGCGATCGCCAGCGCGCCGAGGACGTGGTGCAGGAGACGCTCATCCGTGCCTGGAAGAACGCCGGTCAGCTCAACCGAGCGACCGGCTCTGTCCGACCCTGGCTGGTGACGGTGGCACGCCGCATCGTTATCGACGGTCACCGCAGCCGGCAGGCCCGGCCGCAGGAGGTCGATCCGTCGCCGCTGGAGGTCATGCCCGCGGAGGACGAGATCGACAAGGCGTTGTGGCTGATGACGCTCTCAGATGCGCTCGATGATTTGACGCCCGCCCACAGGGAAGTGTTGGTCGAGACGTATTTCAAGGGCCGTACGGTCAATGAGGCGGCCGAAACGCTCGGCATACCCAGCGGGACGGTGCGGTCCCGTGTGTTCTACGCACTCCGTTCCATGAAGCTCGCTCTGGAGGAGAGGGGGGTCACGGCATGACCATGTATGAGCAGGAATCCGTACACGATGCGGTCGGCGCATACGTGCTCGGCATTCTCGACGACGCGGACGCCTCCGCCTTCGAGGCGCATCTGGCGGGCTGCGACATTTGCGCCGCCCACCTCGAGGAGTTCTCCGGGATGGAGCCGATGCTGGCCATGCTGGCGGAGGCCCCGGCACCGGTCCAGCAGTCGAATGTGCTGAGCATGCCCGGTCTGCACGCCATGCCGGGGGCGGAATTCCCGCCACCGAGGCCCGTTCCCGTGGTGCCGAAGGCGCCCAGCCCGAAGCTGCTCGGCGGACTGCTCGACGAGGTCGCGGCCAAGCGGGCGCAGAAGCGCAGGCGCGGGATGTATCTGGTCGCGGCCGCCGCGGCGCTGATCATCGGTGGTCCCGCCGTCGCGGTCGTCGTCACGGCGAACGACACCGGCACCAAGAACGAGGCGGGCGCGGGCACCGACCCGCACCCCACCAGTCCCGCCGAGGACGCCTTCTTCAACCACATGGACGAGAAGGTCCGGGCGACGGACGCGACGACCAAGGTCAGCGCGACCGTCGGTATGGAGAAGAAGGCCTGGGGCACCCACACCGTTCTCGAACTGAAGAACGTCAAGGGTCCGCTGAAGTGCAACCTGGTCGCCGTCTCCAAGACCGGCGAGCAGGAGGTCGTGACCTCCTGGGCGGTGCCGAAGTGGGGGTACGGGATCGCGAACAGCCCGAACGCCCTGGGCAAGAACCCGCTCTACGTCCATGGCGGCGCGGCGATGGACCGCAACGACATCGACCACTTCGAGGTCCGTACGTTTGACGGCAAGCGACTGGTGGAGGTCGAAGCCTGACAGATTCGCCCCCTTCGCGTACGGTTGACGGCTGCCCAGTGCACGTCAGAAGGGGGCCTCGGTGGCCGCGCAGGATGCCGCTGTTGATTCCATGGTCGAATCCGCCGTTGACACGGTCAGGGACCGTGAAATCGGTGTTGAGCAGGAACATCTCGACCAGGTGTACCGCCGCCTCGAGGAGAAGATCCACGAGGCGGAGTTCTTGATGAACGACGCCGCCAAACGCGGCCAGGTCGGCACGCCCGGCGCGCTCGCCGAGCGGGACGCCCAGGTCTTCAGGGCCGGTGTGCACCTCAACCGCCTGAACAACGAGTTCGAGGACTTCCTCTTCGGCCGGATCGACCTGCTGTACGGCAAGGACGGCGAGAAGGGCCCGGACGGGGCGTACACCTCGGTCGAGCCCGCCGACGACGCCGTACGTGCCGACAACACCGCCGAGATCGGCGAGACCCTGCACATCGGCCGTATCGGCGTTCTCGATTCCGACTACGCGCCGCTGGTCATCGACTGGCGGGCCCCGGCCGCCGCGCCCTTCTACCGCTCGACACCGGTCGATCCCGGCCGGGTGGTACGCCGCCGGGTCATCCGCTCCAAGGGCCGCAAGGTCCTCGGCGTCGAGGACGACCTGATGCGCCCGGAGCTGACCGCCACGCTGGACGGCGCCGCGCTCCCGGTCATCGGGGACGGCGCGCTGATGGCGGCGCTCGGACAGGCCCGCAGCCACTCGATGCGTGACATCGTCGCCTCCATCCAGGCGGAGCAGGATCTGGTGATCCGCGCCCCGGCCGCTTCCGTGACGTATGTCGAGGGCGGCCCGGGGACCGGCAAGACCGCGGTGGCCCTGCACCGGGCGGCGTATCTGCTCTACCAGGACCGCAGGAGATACGCGGGCGGCATCCTCATCGTCTCGCCGACCCCGCTGCTCGTCGCGTACACCGAGGGCGTGCTGCCTTCGCTGGGCGAGGAGGGGCAGGTCGCGATCCGCGCGGTCGGCAGTCTGGTCGACGGCGCGGAGGCCACGGCCTACGACGAGCCGGCCGTGGCCCGGATCAAGGGCTCCTCGCGGATGCTGAAAGTGCTGCGCCATGCCGCGCGGGGCGCGCTGGAGCTGTCGGGACCCGCGGTGGAGCCGACGGGGCAGCTCGCCTTCGGCGAGGAGCCCCAGGCCCCGTCCGGAGCGCCCGACCGGCTGCGCGTCGTCGCCTTCGGCCGCCGCCTCGAGATCGAGGCCGACGAGCTCCATCGCATCCGCCACAACATCCTCGGCGGCACCACCCCGGTCAATCTGCTGCGCCCGCGCGCCCGCAGGCTGCTGCTGGACGCCCTCTGGTCGAAGTCCGGATCCGCGGGTCGCGGTGCGTCTTCTTCGCTCGGCGACCCCGAGCTCGCGGCCGAGCTGCGGTCCTCCTTCGACGAGGACATCAGCGGCGAGGACAGCTTCATCGAGTTCCTGGACGCGTGGTGGCCGGAGCTGACGCCGCGCGGCGTGCTCGTCGCGATGGCCGACGAGCGGCGGCTGGGCCGGTGGGCGCGGCGGGTGCTCAACCCGGGCGAGGTGCGCCGGCTGGCCCGCTCCCTGCGGCGGCTCGGCGACGACGGCCGAGGCCCTCTCTCCGTACACGACGTGGCCCTGCTGGACGAGCTGGGGACACTGCTGGGCACCCCGGCCCGTCCGCGCAGGAAGCGCGAACTCGACCCGCTGGACCAGCTCACCGGTCTGGAGGAGCTGATGCCGCAGCGCCAGGAGTCGCAGCGCGAGCGTGCCGAGCGGCTGGCGCAGGAACGTACCGAGTACGCGCATGTCATCGTCGACGAGGCGCAGGACCTGACTCCGATGCAGTGGCGGATGGTCGGCCGCCGCGGCCGGCACGCCACCTGGACGGTCGTCGGCGATCCGGCGCAGTCGTCCTGGTCGTCCCCGGACGAGGCGGCCGAAGCACGCGACGAGGCGCTCGGCAGCCGTCCGCGCCGCCGCTTCGAGCTGACCGTCAACTATCGCAATCCGGCCGAGATCGCCGAGCTGGCGGCCAAGGTGCTGGCGCTGGCGATGCCGGGCATGGAGTCGCCGTCCGCGGTCCGCTCCACGGGCGTACGGCCGCGCTTCGCGGTGGTGCGGGACGGTGACCGGGCCGCGGCCGTACGGGCGGAGGCGAAGCGCCTGCTGGACCAGGTGGACGGCACGGTCGGTGTCGTCGTCGCGATGAACCGGCGCGAGCAGGCGGCACGTTGGCTGGCCGGGCTCGGCGAGCGCGTGGTGGCGCTCGGCTCGCTGGAGGCGAAGGGACTGGAGTACGACGCGACCGTCGTCGTCTCGCCCGCGGAGATCGCGGACGAGTCCCCGGCCGGGCTGCGCGTGCTGTACGTGGCGCTGACGCGGGCGACCCAGCAGCTGACGGTGGTCTCGGACCGGCGCGACGAGCCGGACGCGAACGGTGTGCCTGACCTCCTGCGGGACTGATCCGGGGCTGATGGGGGGCCGGTCCGGGACTGATGGGGGGCCGGTCCGACGCCGGCCCGGGACTGAACGGACGCTGATCCGTACTGATTCCGAGCAACCCGCGATGCGGGAATCGCCTACCGGGATTGTTGGTCCGGGGGCGTCCCCCGGGAAAAACACAGTGTTAGCCTGGTTGTGGCACCGGCTCGATCCAAGCCCCCGGGCCCAACCTTCGTCGCTGCGAGCGACCACTTGCCGCGAGGCGAGCATGGCGGGTCGGTGCCACCTTTTCGTACGAGAGACAGGTCCGCGTCACCGGAAGGTGGCGCGGACCTGTTTCATTGGGGGCTTCCGCCGGGACAGCCCTATCTCGTATGGTGGAAAGCTGTTTCCGAAAACTAAATGACCACTATTACCTGCTACTCGCAGGTAGGTGCGACCATCGGAAAGCGTCGCCGGGCATGAGCCGCGGCCGCATGGCAATGAAGCTAGCGAAAGCAGAGGAACCCGGTCATGGCAACGGCGCCCAGCGTCTCGTACTCGATGACGGTCCGGCTGGAGGTCCCCGCGAGCGGTACCGCGGTCTCCCAGCTCACCACGGCCGTGGAGTCCTCCGGCGGCTCTGTGATCGGCCTGGATGTGACCGCTTCCGGCCACGAGAAGCTGCGGATCGACGTTACGATCGCAGCGACCTCGACCGCGCACGCCGACGAGATCGTCGAAGAGCTGCGCAAGATCGTGGGCGTCGTCCTCGGCAGGGTCTCCGACCGTACGTTCCTGATGCACCTCGGCGGCAAGATCGAGATGCAGTCCAAGCACCCCATCCGCAACCGTGACGATCTCTCGATGATCTACACGCCGGGCGTGGCGCGGGTCTGCATGGCGATCGCCGAGAACCCCGAGGACGCCCGACGCCTCACCATCAAGCGCAACTCCGTTGCAGTGGTGACCGACGGCTCCGCCGTCCTCGGCCTCGGCAACATCGGCCCCATGGCCGCGCTCCCGGTGATGGAGGGCAAGGCGGCCCTCTTCAAGCGCTTCGCCGGCATCGACGCCTGGCCGATCTGTCTCGACACCCAGGACACCGACGCCATCGTCGAAATCGTCAAGGCGATCGCCCCCGGCTTCGCGGGCATCAACCTCGAGGACATCTCCGCGCCCCGCTGCTTCGAGATCGAGGCGCGGCTGCGCGAGGCCCTGGACATCCCGGTCTTCCACGACGACCAGCACGGCACCGCGATCGTCGTCCTCGCCTCGCTGACCAACGCGCTGCGCGTGGTGGGCAAGGCCATCGGGGACGTACGGGTCGTCATGTCCGGCGCCGGCGCGGCCGGTACGGCCATCCTGAAGCTGCTGATCGCGGCGGGCGTCAAGCACGCCGTCGTCGCCGACATCCACGGTGTGGTGCACGCGGGCCGCGCGGACCTGGTGGCCGCCGCGCCCGACTCGCCGCTGCGCTGGATCGCCGACAACACCAACCCCGAGGGTGTCACCGGAACGCTCAAGGAAGCGGTCGTCGGCGCGGACGTCTTCATCGGCGTGTCGGCCCCGAACGTGCTGGGCGCGGAGGATGTCGCGGCGATGGCCGACGGCGCGATCGTCTTCGCGCTCGCGAACCCCGACCCGGAGGTCGACCCGGCAATCGCCCGCCAGACGGCGGCAGTTGTCGCCACCGGCCGCTCCGACTTCCCCAACCAGATCAACAACGTGCTGGTCTTCCCGGGCGTCTTCCGCGGTCTGCTGGACGCCCAGTCCCGTACCGTCAACACGGAGATGATGCTCGCCGCGGCCGCGGCGCTGGCGGATGTCGTCACCGAGGACGAACTCAACCCGAACTACATCATCCCGTCCGTCTTCAACGACAAGGTCGCGGGAGCGGTCGCCGGAGCGGTACGCAACGCCGCGAAGGCGGCCGGCGCGGCTGTGACGGGCCCCACGTCGTCCTGACGTACGGCGCGTCGCGGGTCGCGGGGCCGGGAATGCGGCTCTAGGGTGACGGACCATGAGCCCCGCGCTCGAGGCTCTGCGGCTCCGTGGAGTCTCCGACGAGTAGACGGAACGTCACCACGACGAGGCAGTGGCGCTTTTCGTGTGACTCCGGAGGGTGCCGGATTGGCTTTCCCGCCGCTGGTGGGGGCAGGATGCGTATTCGGGCGCGAGGGTCTGACAGCAGACCCGGGTCCGGGGACTGTCCGAGGGCCCTGGCAGCATCGGCTTCGATCTCACGCCTCACAGGCAAGAAGAACACGGGAGTAACAACATGAACCGCAGTGAGCTGGTGGCCGCGCTGGCCGACCGTGCCGAGGTGACCCGGAAGGACGCCGACGCTGTACTGGCCGCTCTCGCCGAGGTCGTCGGCGAGGTCGTCTCCAAGGGCGACGAGAAGGTCACCATTCCCGGCTTCCTGACCTTCGAGCGCACCCACCGTGCCGCTCGCACCGCTCGTAACCCGCAGACCGGCGACCCGATCCAGATCCCGGCCGGCTACAGCGTGAAGGTCTCCGCGGGCTCCAAGCTCAAGGAAGCCGCCAAGGGCAAGTAAGCCCCGAGGCACAGCACGAAGGGCGGCCACCTGTGTGTCGGGTGGCCGCCCTTTGCGTGCGTACGGGCCTTCCAGGGCCCGTGTGGGCCGTTACCGGGGGCTGCGCCCTCAGACCCCACGTACGCCCTTCGGACGTGTCCTCAATCGCCGGACGGGCTGAAGGATCCGGGATCGCAATTCAGCCTCGCCGGCGTTTGAGGCGCAGAGGCCTGGCGTCGCAAATCAGCCCCGCCGGCGTTTGAGGCGCGGGGGTCCGGGGGCGGAGCCCCCGGGGGTCAGATGAGCGCGCCGCCGGGGAGTTCGACCTTCGCACCCAGCTTCTCGAGCTTCTCCATGAAGTTCTCGTAGCCGCGGTTGATCAGGTCGATACCGTGCACCCGCGAGGTACCCTGCGCCGCCAGCGCCGCGATCAGGTACGAGAAGCCACCGCGCAGGTCAGGGATGACCAGGTCCGCGCCCTGGAGCTTCGTCGGGCCCGACACGACCGCCGAGTGCAGGAAGTTGCGCTGACCGAAGCGGCAGTCCGAGCCGCCCAGGCACTCGCGGTAGAGCTGGATGTGCGCACCCATCTGGTTGAGCGCGGAGGTGAATCCCAGCCGCGACTCGTACACCGTCTCGTGGACGATGGACAGGCCCGCCGCCTGGGTCAGCGCCACCACCAGCGGCTGCTGCCAGTCGGTCTGGAAACCGGGGTGTACGTCCGTCTCCAGGGCGATCGCGTTGAGCGAGCCGCCCGGGTGCCAGAAGCGGATGCCTTCGTCGTCGATCTCGAAGGCGCCGCCGACCCTCCGGTACGTGTTCAGGAACGTCATCATCGAGCGCTGCTGCGCGCCGCGCACATAGATGTTGCCCTCGGTCGCCAGCGCCGCCGACGCCCAGGACGCCGCCTCCAGGCGATCCGGGATGGCCCGGTGGGTGTAGCCGCCGAGCTTGTCGACACCGGTGATCCGGATGGTCCGGTCGGTGTCCATGGAGATGATCGCGCCCATCTTCTGCAGTACGCAGATGAGGTCCTCGATCTCCGGCTCCACCGCGGCGTTGGAGAGCTCGGTGACGCCCTCCGCCAGTACCGCCGTCAGCAGCACCTGCTCCGTCGAGCCGACCGACGGGTACGGAAGGCGGATCTTGCAGCCACGCAGCCGCTGCGGGGCCTCCAGGTACTGGCCGTCCGCACGCTTCTCGATCGTCGCGCCGAACTGGCGCAGCACCTCGAAGTGGAAGTCGATCGGCCGGCCGCCGATGTCGCAGCCGCCCAGGCCCGGAATGAAGGCATGGCCGAGCCGGTGCAGCAGCGGGCCGCAGAACAGGATCGGGATGCGTGAGGAGCCCGCATGCGCATCGATGTCAGCGACGTTCGCGCTCTCGACGTGCGACGGGTCGAGCACCAGCTCACCAGGCTCGTCGCCGGGCCGGACCGTCACTCCGTGCAACTGCAGCAGTCCGCGTACGACGCGCACATCACGGATGTCGGGCACATTGCGCAGCCGGCTCGGCTCACTGCCGAGCAGGGCGGCGACCATCGCCTTGGGCACGAGGTTCTTCGCGCCGCGAACGCGGATCTCGCCCTCCAGCGGGGTTCCGCCGTGGACAAGCAGTACATCGTCTGTGCCGGTCATGAATCTCGCGTTCCGGAGTGGTCGGACGGGGGGCCAGTGAAAAGGGTAAGGGGCGTACACCCCTGTCCCGTAAGGCCAAGGACGGTCCTGGGACGTAATGAATTGGGCACAACACGTTCAGTCCGCGTGCCTGTGCGGAGCGTCACCACCGGGCCTTCCGGAGTCGGCGGCGTCCGCCGTGCCCTGAGCTGCGTCGGCTCACACTGTGCCCCGCGCTCCCCGCGGAGGGCGAAGATGCGGGATCATGTCTCGCATGACCGAGGTGTCCTCGCTCACAGGGCGGCTACTTGTCGCCACACCCGCCCTCGCGGACCCGAATTTCGACCGGGCGGTGATTCTGCTGCTCGACCACGACGACGAGGGCTCGCTCGGCGTCGTCCTCAACCGGCCGACGCCGGTGGTCGTCGGCGACATCCTGGAGTCCTGGGCCGCACTGGCGGGTGAGCCCGGCGTGGTCTTCCAGGGCGGCCCGGTCTCGCTCGACGCCGCGCTCGGTGTCGCCGTGATCCCGGGCGACGAGGGGCCGCTGGGCTGGCGGCGGGTGTACGGCGCGATCGGTCTTGTCGACCTGGAGACGCCGCCGGAGCTGCTCGGTGCGGCGCTGGGCTCACTGCGGATCTTCGCGGGGTACGCAGGGTGGGGGCCGGGCCAGTTGGAGGACGAACTGAACGGCGGCGCCTGGTACGTCGTCGAGTCGGAGCCGGGTGATGTGTCGTCGCCGCGGCCGGAGAGCCTGTGGCGGGCGGTGCTGCGGCGGCAGCGCAGCGAACTGGCGATGTTCGCGACGTATCCGGACGACCCGTCGCTCAACTGACCTCCCGCGACGTGCCGCGGCCTCCCGTGACCTCCCGCTGACCTCCGACGCGGACGGCGCCCGGGCGCGGGTGGGGCCCCGTGGCGGCCGGTGGGGCGTCGACGTGAGTACCCTTGGAGCTCATGAGCACTCTTGAGCCCGAGCGCGGGACAGGCACGGGAACCCTCGTGGAGCCGACGCCCCAGGTGTCGAACGGCGACGGCGACCACGAGCGCTTCGCCCATTACGTCCAGAAGGACAAGATCATGGCGAGTGCCCTCGACGGCACTCCCGTGGTGGCACTGTGCGGGAAGGTCTGGGTGCCGGGGCGCGACCCCAAGAAGTACCCCGTCTGCCCGATGTGCAAGGAGATCTACGAGTCCATGGGCCCTGGCGGCGACAAGGACAAGGGCGGCAAGGACAAGAAGTAACTCCTCGGGTCCTGCCGTCGTGAACGGCCCCCGGGGTGCGCATGCGTGCGTACCCCGGGGGCCGTTTGCGTGCGTGCTCCCGTTGCACGGGGTGCAGCTGCCGGTCACAGAGTGGTTGAGACCTCTTGTCCGGTTGTTTGCCCGGCTCTAGCCTCCTGCGTGTTGTGCAGAACGAAACGTACGTTGCACATGTTGCAACGCCTACTCGTAGGGGACAACGCATGAAGCTGTCTGCCCGAATTGCCGCCCCCGCCGCGGCACTTGTGCTGGCGGGCCTCACCGCCACCGCCTGCGCCCCTCAGACCTCCGACAACAGCGCCAAGAAGGACGAGAAGACCGGCACCCTGCGCGTCTGGCTCTTCCAGGAGGTCAACAACAAGCCGAAGGAGCAGGTCGTCGACGCCGCCGTCGCCGCGTTCGGCAAGGAGCACAAGGACGTAAAGGTCGAGATCGAGTACATACCGGTCGAGACCCGCGCCCAGAAGATCAAGGCCGCCTTCAACGACCCGAAGAGCGCGCCGGATCTGATCGAGTACGGCAACACCGACACGGCCGGATACGTCAAGGACGGCGGACTCGCGGACGTCAGCGCGGAGTTCACCGCCTGGGACGAGGCCAAGGACACCGACCCGACCGCCAGGCAGTCGGTCACGGTCGGCGGCAAGATCTACGGCGCGCCGCTCTTCGTCGGCGTACGCGCGCTGTACTACCGCACCGATGTCTTCAAGGAGCTGGGCATCGCTGCGCCCAAGACCCAGGACGAGCTGGTCGCCACCGCCAAGAAGATCCACAAGGCGAAGCCGGAGCTGTACGGGCTCGCGGTCGGCGGCGCGTACACCTATGGCGCGATGCCGTTCATCTGGGCGCAGGGTGGCGAGCTCGCCGAGGAGAGCGGCGGTTCGTACAAGGCGGCCATCAACAGCCCGGCCGCACAGAAGGGCATCACGGCGTACACCTCGCTCTTCGGCGACGACAACTGTCCGGCCGCGAAGTGCGCCTCGATGGGCGGCAACGCGACCGTGACGGCCTTTGCCTCCGGCAAGGCGGCGATGGTGATCGGCGGCGACTTCAGCCACCAGGCGGTGGAGGCGGGCTCGGTGAAGGGCAAGTACGCGGTGGTGCCGCTGCCGGGCCTGAAGGCGGGCGAGACGGCGCCGGCCTTCGCGGGCGGCAACAACATCGGCGTACTGAAGAGCAGTTCGCACCGCACGCCGGCGGTGGACCTGATGAAGCAGTTCGCGGGCAAGGAGACGCAGCGCAGGCTGTTCGACGCGATGGGCTTCCTGCCGACGTACACGGATGTCCGGTCGGAGGTGGCGAAGAAGGAGCCGTTCGTCGACCCCTTCGTCAGGACCCTGGGCGCGGGAGCCAAGTTCGTCCCGGCCTCACCGGGCTGGGGTCGGATCGACGCGTCGCTGGTGCTGCCGACGATGTTCCAGGAAATCGTGAGCGGCAAGAAGGACGTGGTGGCGGCGTCGGGTGACGCGGCGAAGAAGATGGACGCGGCGTTCGCTGCCGCGGGCTGAACGCGATGACGAACGGTACGAACCGGGGTCCGGACGCCCCGGACGCCCCGGACAGCGAGGGGGCAGCGGTGCCTGTTGCCGAGGCGGGCGTCCCGGATGGTTCGGGCCCGCGCGCAGTCGGTGCTCCTGCGTCGGCCGACACGGCGGCGTCCGCAGTCGGGGCCGGCGCGTCGACCGACGCCTCGGTCGACACCGACAGCGCGGGCGTCCGAGACGTCCCGGGCCCGCGCGTCGGGACCTCCACGGCCGGCCGGTCCGGCGCAGCCGCCTCGGGGCGCAAGGGCGGTCCGGACGGCCCGCAGGGTGCCCAGGGTGCCGGGAAGGCGCGCGCATACCGTGGGCCCCGGCGCGGACAGGGGCGCGGGGGCTGGACGCCGTGGCTCTACCTCGCGCCCGCGCTCGTCGTCCTCGGCGGGCTGCTCGTCTATCCCATCTACCAGCTCGGCCTGATCTCCTTCCTGGAGTACACCCAGGCCCAGGTCAGCGGCGGCGAACCGACCACCTTCCAGGGGCTCGGCAACTACCGCACCCTTTTCGCCGACAGCCAGTTCTGGCAGGTCCTGCTCGCGACCCTGGTCTTCGCCGCCTCCTGCGTCGTCACCACGCTCGCCGTGGGCTGCGGCCTCGCCGTCCTGCTGACACGCGTACGGGCCCTGCCCCGTCTCGCGCTGATGCTGGCCGCGCTCGGCGCATGGGCCACCCCGACCATCACCGGGTCCACGGTCTGGGTCTTCCTCTTCGACCCGGACTACGGACCCGTCAACCGGCTCCTCGGCCTCGGCGACTTCTCGTGGACGTACGGGCGCTACAGCGCCTTCGCGCTCGTGCTCCTCGAAGTCGTGTGGTGCTCATTCCCGTTCGTGATGGTGACGGTGTACGCGGGCATCAAGGCGATCCCCGGAGAGGTACTGGAGGCGGCCTCGCTCGACGGCGCCTCGCAATGGCGGATCTGGCGCTCCGTCACCGCCCCGATGCTCCGCCCCATTCTCGTCGTCGTCACCATCCAGTCGATCATCTGGGACTTCAAGGTCTTCACCCAGATTTATGTGATGACGAACGGCGGAGGCATCGCCGGACAGAATCTCGTGCTCAATGTGTACGCCTATCAGAAAGCCTTCGCCTCCTCGCAGTACAGCCTGGGCTCGGCGATCGGCGTCGTGATGCTGCTGATTCTGCTCGCGGTCACCCTCGTATATCTGCGACTGCTGCGACGCCAGGGAGAAGAGCTGTGAGCCTGCCCCGCATCCACCGCCCCTGGCGCCTCGCCGCCGAGGCATCCACGCTCGTCATCGCGGTCGTCGTGGCCTTCCCGCTGTACTGGATGGTGCTCTCCGCCCTCAAGCCGGCAGGCGAGATCCAGTCGACCGAGGCACGGCCCTGGACGCTTTCCCCTTCGCTCGACTCTTTCCGCCGCGTCTTCGAACAGCAGGAATTCGGCCGTTATTTCCTCAACAGCCTGTTCGTCGCGGGGGTGGTGGTCGTCGTCTCCGCACTGATCGCCTTCCTGGCGGCGACGGCGGTCACCCGGTTCCGCTTCAAGTACCGCACCACCCTGCTGATCATGTTCCTCGTCGCGCAGATGGTGCCGATCGAGGCGCTGACGATCCCGCTGTTCTTCCTCATGCGGGACTTCGGTCAGCTGAACACCCTCGGCTCGCTGATCCTGCCGCATATCGCCTTCTCGTTGCCGTTCGCGATCTGGATGCTGCGCGGCTTTGTGAAGGCGGTCCCCGATGCGCTGGAGGAGGCGGCGTACATCGACGGCGCGAGCCGGACGCGCTTCCTGTGGCAGATCCTCTTCCCGCTGGTCTTCCCGGGGCTGGTGGCGACGAGCGTGTTCTCGTTCATCTCGACCTGGAACGACTTCCTGTTCGCCAAGTCCTTCATCATCAGCGACACCTCGCAGTCGACGCTGCCGATGGCGCTGCTGGTCTTCTTCAAGCCGGACGAGAACGACTGGGGCGGGATCATGGCAGCGTCTACCGTGATGACCGTGCCGGTGCTCGTCTTCTTCGTACTCGTACAGCGACGTCTGGTCTCCGGACTCGGCGGCGCGGTGAAGGACTGACGCGATGACCTCCGCAGAGAGCTCCACATCGACCTCCGCATCGACCTCCGCATCGACCTCCGCATCGACCGCCACAGAGACCTCTACGCCGACTTCCACGGATCTGGTTCCGGCGCCGCGGACTGTCGACGGTCCGCACCGCACCCCCTTCGTTTTCGCTACCGGTACCGCACTTGCCGCGGCTCCCGGCACGGAGGGCGTCGCCCGCTGGCTCCGTACGGTCGTGGGCACCGCCCTCGGCCGCGATCTGCCCCCGGGCGCGGCCGGAGCCGACCACACCATCACGCTGCTGATCGATCCGTCCCTGGCGCCCGAGGCCTACCGCCTCACGGTCTCGTCGGCCGTCGAGATCGTGGGCGGCAGCTCCGCCGGGGTGTTCTGGGGAGCCCAGACGTTGCGCCAACTCCTCGGTCCTGATGCGCACCGACGGGCGTGCCCGGACCCGGAAGCCCGGCGAGGCGTCCCGCACCAGGTCATCGAGGACAGCCCCCGCTTCCCCTGGCGCGGCCTCATGCTCGACGTCTCACGGCACTTCCTGCCGAAGGACGACGTCCTGCGCCACCTCGACCTCCTCGCCGCCCACAAGCTCAACGTCTTCCACTTCCACCTCACCGACGACCAGGGCTGGCGCATCGAGATCAAACGCCATCCGAGGCTGACGGAAGTCGGTGCCTGGCGGGAACGCACCAAATACGGCCACCGCGCTTCCGCGCTCTGGGACGAGAGGCCGCACGGCGGTTACTACACCCAGGACGACATCCGCGAAATCGTCGCGTACGCCGCCGAGCGGCATATCACCGTCGTCCCCGAGATCGACATCCCCGGCCACTCGCAGGCCGCCATCGCCGCGTATCCGGAACTGGGCAACACCGACGTCATCGACACAACCACCCTCTCCGTCTGGGACAACTGGGGTATCAACCCGAACGTACTCGCCCCCACTGACAACACCCTCCGCTTCTACGAGGGCGTCTTCGAGGAGGTCCTCGGCCTCTTCCCCGCCACCTTCATCCACATCGGCGGCGACGAGTGCCTGAAGGACCAGTGGAAGGTCTCTCCGGCCGCCCAGGCCCGTATCAAGGAACTCGGCCTGGCCGACGAGGACGAGCTCCAGTCCTGGTTCATCAGGCACTTCGACAGCTGGCTCGCCGACCGCGGCCGCCGTCTCATCGGCTGGGACGAGATCCTCGAGGGCGGCCTCGCCCCGGGCGCCGCCGTCTCTTCCTGGCGTGGATACGCCGGCGGCATCGCCGCGGCCGAAGCAGGACACGACGTCGTCATGTGCCCCGAGCAGCAGGTGTACTTGGACCACCGCCAGCACGGCGGCCCCGACGAGCCGATGCCCATCGGCTATGTACGCACCCTCGAGGACGTCTACCGCTTCGAGCCCGTGCCCCCGTCCCTGTCGCCCGAGGCCGCCGCACACATCCTCGGCACCCAGGCCAACGTCTGGACCGAGGTGATGCAGGACCGTTCCCGCGTCGACTACCAGGTCTTCCCGCGGCTCGCCGCCTTCGCCGAGGTCGCCTGGTCCGCACTCCCTGCGCCCGCCGAGCGCGACTTCGCGGACTTCGAGCGGCGAATGACCGCCCACTACGCGCGCCTTGACGCGCTCGGTGTCGATTACCGCCCGCCCGGCGGCCCGTTGCCGTGGCAGAAGCGACCCGGCGTGATCGGACGCCCGATCGAGGGTGCGCCCCCAAACGTGTGAGCCCGGTGTAAAGCTGTGTGTCCTGCGCCGCAGAGCCTGGGACCGTGGAAGCCCGTAAGGAATAAGTCGTACAAGGCTCGCCGAAGAGTGGCAATCCGCACGTGGCGGCGATGGTGTTGCAAATCGGACCATCGTCACGAGTGGGTGCATCCGGTGCGGATGTGCCCTTCGCGGACCCTCTCGTCGGTCGGCTCGGAAGATGTGCCAGAGTTGCCACGTCCGGGCTGTGAGCACGTACGGTACGGCAACACAGGCGGGACAGCCGGGACACCGGGAAGGGGCAGCTGGGTGACCACGCACGCACCGCAGGCGGCGCAGTCGGTGACGCTGCCGGCCTCGCTCGACGAGGCCGTGGCGGCGCTCGACGCCATGCCCGCCGCCGTGCCCGTCGCCGGCGGTACGGACCTCATGGCCGCCGTCAACAAGGGCCAACTCCGCCCCGCGGGCCTCGTCGGCCTCGGCCGTATCAGCGAGATCCGCGGCTGGCGCTACATGGACGGGCACGCGCTGCTCGGCGCCGGACTCACCCACGCCCGGATGGGACGGCCCGACTTCGCGGCCCTCATCCCCGCGCTGGCCGCGTCCGCGCGCGCCGCGGGCCCGCCCCAGATCCGTAACGCGGGCACGCTCGGCGGCAATATCGCCACCGCCGCCCCCACCGGCGACGCCCTGCCCGTACTGGCCGCCCTCGAGGCGGACCTGGTGATCGCGGGACCCGGCGGCGCACGCCGCGAGATCCCCGTCTCCCATCTGCTGGCCGGCCGCGAGATGCTCGCCCCCGCCGAACTCATCGGATTCGTCCGCGTACCCCTGCTGCACGCCCCGCAGGTCTTCCTGAAGGCGACCGGCCGGACCGGACCCGGCCGCGCCACCGCATCCGTCGCCGTCGTCCTCGACCCGGCGCGGCGCGGGGTGCGCTGCGCGGTGGGTGCGATCGCGCCGATGCCGCTGCGGCCGCTGGAGGCGGAGCGCTGGATCGCGTCGCTGATCGACTGGGACGGCGAGCGGGGCCTGGCGACGGAGGCGCTGGCGGCCTTCGGCGAGTACGTCGCGGCGGCGTGCATCCCGGATCCGGCCCCGGCCGCGCAGGGCGAGGAACCGCCCGCGCTGCCACCCGCCGTACTGCATCTGCGGCGCACCGTCGCCGCGCTGGCCCGACGTGCACTGGGGAGGGCGCTGTCGTGAGCAATGAGGACAATCCGCACGAACTGCCGCACGAGCTCCCGCCGGAGCAGGGCGGCTGGCAGCCGATTCCGCACGGCGGCGAGTACGACGCCGAGGCCACGGCTTTCCTGCAGCTGCCGCCCGAGGGCGCGCTGGACGCTGCGCCGCTCGAGGCGCCGGGCCACGGCTACGTACCGCCGATGATCACGCCACTGACGCCGGCCGACGCGACGGATCCGGCGGCGACGGGCACATGGGCCGCGCACCAGGCGGACGGGGAGCCGGCCGCGGTGCGGTGGCCGGAACCGGCGTCCGGGTACACGGGGCCCGCCGACCCGCACGCCACGGGCCAGTGGACCTTCAACGAGACCGAGCCGGTCCAGGCCGCCTCGGAGCTGACCGGCCAGTGGACGATTCCGGTGGCGGGCGGCGACCTGCCGGAGGAGTCGGGCGAGTTCACCACGACGGCGCTGCAGTCCCAGTGGGCCGATACGGCCCCCGCGACGCTGCCGGGCGGTGCGACAGCCCCGTGGGCGCCCTCGCCCGACGCCCCGGCGACGCTTCCGGGCGGAGCGCCCGCGCCGTGGGCGACGGCACAGGAGCCCGCGGCGGTCGAGGAGTCTTCGCCGGGGGAGGAGCCTTCGGCGGTGCAGGGGCCGGCCGAGTCCGAAGGAGCCCCCGAGGAGACCGCCGCAGTCCCTGAGGAGGCCGCTGCGGAAGCTCCCGCGGAGAGCCCCGAGGAGGAGCCCCTCCCCACCTCCTCCACCGGCAGCGACGAGCACCCGCCCACCTCCTACGTCCTGCGGGTCAACGGCACCGACCGCCCCGTCACCGACGCCTGGATCGGCGAATCCCTGCTCTACGTACTGCGCGAACGACTCGGTCTCGCGGGCGCCAAGGACGGCTGCTCGCAGGGCGAGTGCGGCGCGTGCAACGTCCAGGTCGACGGCCGTCTCGTCGCCTCCTGCCTGGTCCCCGCGGCGACCGCGGCGGGCTCCGAGGTGCGTACGGTCGAAGGCCTCGCCACCGACGGCGAACCCTCCGACGTCCAGCGCGCTCTGGCGGCCTGTGGCGCGGTCCAGTGCGGTTTCTGCATCCCCGGCATGGCCATGACCCTCCACGACCTCCTCGAGGGCAACCACGCCCCCACCGAGCTCGAGACGCGGCAGGCCCTGTGCGGCAATCTCTGCCGCTGCTCCGGCTACCGGGGCGTCCTCGATGCCGTACGCGAAGTGGTCGCCGAGCGCGGAGCGAGCGCCGTGGCCGCGGCGGAGGCGAGTGAGGAAGCCCGCATCCCGCACCAGGCGCCCCCCGGTGCAGGTAGTGTGCAGCTCCACCCGCACGACGGAGGCATGGCGTGAGCAACGACGCGGCCACCACTGCGACGCCCCAGGCGGTCGACGGCCCTCAGCCGCAGCCGCCCGCCCACGGCCTCGGCGCTTCCCTCCCACCGGCCGATGCCCGCGCCAAGACCGAGGGCACGTTTCCGTACGCCGCCGACCTGTGGGCCGAGGGCCTGCTGTGGGCGGCGATCCTGCGCTCCCCGCACCCGCACGCCCGTATCGGCTCGATCGACACCTCGGCGGCGCTGGACATGCCGGGAGTGCGGGCAGTGGTCACTCACGAGGACATTCCGGGTGATTCGTCGTACGGCAGGCGTATCGCCGACCGTCCCGTCTTCGCCTCCGATCTGGTCCGCCACCACGGCGAGGCGATCGCGGCGGTCGCGGCCGACCACCCCGACACGGCCCGCCTCGCGGCGGCGGCGATCGCGGTCGAGTACGAACTCCTCGAACCGGTCACCGACCCCGAGAAGGCCTTCGCCGCCGACCCACTGCACCCCGACGGCAATCTGATCCGTCACATCCCGCTCCGCTACGGCGACCCCGATGTGGCGGGCGAGGTGATCGTCGAGGGCCTCTACCGCATCGGCCGCCAGGACCCGGCCCCGATCGGAGCCGAGGCCGGCCTGGCCGTCCCGCGCCCGGACGGCGGCGTGGAGCTGTACGTCGCCTCGACCGACCCCCACACGGACCGCGATCTGGCGGCGGCGTGCTTCGGCCTGGAGCCGGACCGGGTGAAGGTCGTCGTCACGGGCGTCCCGGGCGCGACGGGCGACCGCGAGGACCCCGGCTTCCAACTCCCGCTCGGCCTGCTGGCGTTGAAGACGGGCTGCCCGGTCAAGCTCACGGCCACCCGCGAGGAGTCCTTCCTCGGCCACGCCCACCGCCACCCCACGCTGCTGCGCTACCGCCACCACGCGGACGCGGAGGGCCACCTGATCAAGGTCGAGGCCCAACTGCTGCTGGACGCGGGCGCGTACGCCGACGCCTCCTCCGAATCGCTCGCGGCGGCGGTCGCCTTCGCCTGCGGCCCGTACGTCGTCCCGCACGCCTTCATCGAGGGCTGGGCGGTCCGTACGAACAACCCTCCCTCGGGCCATGTGCGCGGCGAGGGAGCGATGCAGGTGTGCGCGGCCTACGAGGCCCAGATGGACAAACTGTCCGCGAAGCTCGGCCTCGACCCCACCGAACTCCGCCTCCGCAACGCCCTTGCCACCGGCGACATCCTCCCCACCGGCCAGACGGTCACCTGCCCCGCGCCTGTCGCGGAACTCCTGCACGCCGTACGGGACTTCCCGCTCCCCGACCTCCCCAAGGACTCACCGGAGAACGACTGGCTGCTCCCGGGCGGCCCGGAGGGCGCGGGCGAACCGGGAGCGATCCGCCGCGGCGTCGGCTACGCACTGGGCATGGTCCACATGCTCGGCGCGGAAGGCACCGACGAAGTCTCCACAGCCACGGTCAAGGTCCACGACGGAATCGCGACCGTCATCTGCGCGGCAGTGGAAACGGGCCAGGGCTTCGCCACGCTCGCCCGCCAGATCGTCCAGGAGACGCTGGGCATCGAAGAGGTCCGCGTGGCCTCGGTCGACACGGACCAGCCCCCGGCGGGCCCGGCGGCCCACGGCCGCCACACGTGGGTCTCGGGCGGCGCGGTCGAGAGGGCCGCGAAGATGGTCCGCACCCAGCTACTGCAGCCCCTGGCCCACAAGTTCGGCATGTCCACGGAGCTGCTCCAGATCACCGACGGCAAGATCACGTCGTACGACGGTGTCCTCTCGACCACCGTCACGGAGGCGATGGACGGCAAGGAGCTATGGGCAACGGCCCAGTGCCGCCCCCATCCGACCGAACCTCTCGACGACTCGGGCCAGGGAGACGCTTTCGTGGGCCTCGCCTTCTGCGCGATCCGCGCGGTGGTGGACGTCGACATCGAACTGGGCTCGGTCCGCGTGGTCGAAATGGCGGTGGCCCAGGACGTGGGCCGCGTCCTGAACCCGGCCCAACTGAACGCCCGCATCGAAGCCGGCGTCACCCAGGGCGTCGGCACGGCCCTGACAGAAAACCTCCGCACGGCCCGCGGCCTGGTCCGCCACCCGGACCTGACGGGCTACGCACTCCCGACATCTCTTGACGCTCCGGACATTCGCATCGTGAAACTGGTCGAGGAACGGGACGTGGTGGCCCCCTTCGGAGCCAAGCCGGCAAGCGCGGCCCCGGTGGTGACCTCCCCGGCGGCGGTGGCGTCGGCGGTACGCGCGGCAACGGGGCGCCCGATCAACAGGCTGCCGATAAGGCCGCAGGCGGCGGTGGCTGTTCCCAACTCGTGACCGTGTGACGCTCATTGCACGTGCAATCCAAGGGTGCGCACTGTCACTGAGGCTCGGTACAGTGATCCCTGTAGACGTGTGTAAACGGGGAGGCGTTCGTGGCGGAGGACAACGGCACAGGGGCGGTAGCGGCGGCGGGGGCGCTGGGGGCGATGGGGTTGATCCCCTTTGCGGGCAGCGCTATGGCGGCGGCGAAGATGGTCGCCGACATGGAGTCGATGTCGACCTTCAAGAAGGAGGTCGACAAGATCCTTGTTGACCTTGAAGGCTCCGATGCCGCACCGGACAAGGTCTCGGCTGAGCGGCTGGAGCGGAGCCACCTGGGCAAGCCCGAGTTCAGGGAGAGCGCGTACCTCTACGGCGCCTACTCGATCGTCCACGACGAGCTTGAGAAGCTCTCCAAGATTCTGGCGTTGCAGATCGACGGCCTGAGTATCGCCGTGCAGGCTTCTCAGGAGGGCTACGAGAACATCGACTACGACATCCGGCAGCGTATGCGGCGGCTCGCCAGCGAGACGGCGCCGCAGCGCCAGGACCAGGCGCAGCAGAGCGGTGTCAACCACGCGGGTGGCGGCGGTTCGCAGTCTGGCACCGAAGAGTACGAGGTCTGATGAACACGGGGACGGGGAAGGCAGGAATGGTGGTTCGCCATGGCTGACGATGCACAGACCGGACGTAAGACGCCGGAACTTGTGGAGACGGACTTCCACTCCAAGACGCACGATGAGCTGCTGGCCATGATCGAGGGAACAAAGGCCGAGTCGGCAGCGGAACTTGCCAAGAAGCTGTCCAAGGCGGCGTCCATGATCACGCGAGTCGGTGAGGGCATGAAGGCCCATATGACTCGGGTCGTATGGGAGGGCGAAGGCGGCCAAGCATTCAAGGACTGGGGCCACAAGGCGGCCATGGCCACGCTGGAGCTCGGCAAGTACAGCGAAGGCGCCTCGATGGCGCTTGAGCAAGTTGCCACCGCCATCGCCCAGGCGAACACCGCGGTACCGAAGAAGGACGGGTCGCTCGAAACGCAGGCGAAGGAAGCCCAAGAGCTCTTGAGGGCGGCGCAGAAGGATGGCGGCGCCGGCGATATGTCCAAGACCAGCAAGCAGCTTCACACTGCCCAGGCCGAGATGGAGAGGCGACGCCTCGAGGCGGCCGACCAACTGAGGAAGTTGGGGCAGACCTACACGCACTCCGGGCAGCAGATCATGAGCATGCACCCGCCGGAGTTCCCGCCGCCGCCGGGACGGTTCGTGCCGGCGGCGAAGAGCCTGAACAGCTCGGAGTCCGTTGGTGACTCTGGTACCGCCGCTGGAAGCCGTCGATCGTCTGCTGATTTGTACTCGCAGTCAGAGCGATCCGTCTCTCCCACCAATGAGACGTCAGCAAGGGCGAACGTCCCTCCGGCTACCGTCTCGCCTCATGCCGCCGTGCCTGATCGTCCTGTCGGCATGGAGATCGACGGAATTGCGACTTTGCCTCCGCCGGTGTCGACGCCGCCGCCGGTTACACCGGGCCTCGCTCCGCCGCCCAGTGGGCATGAGGGCCCGGGCATCCTGCCGCCAGGGACGATCCCCCCGGCGTTCGGTGGGAGCAAGACAGCCATGCCCAGCACCACTGCGCCCGGGAGGGCGCTTCCCAGTGCCCGAGGTCTCGGGGTGCCCGGACAGGCGGGTATCAACTCACGAATGCCGCGTGAAGGCATCGTCGGTGGCCGTCCTGTCGCGCCGAACACGGGTCGTCCCACCGGTGGGATTCCCCGAGGCACGGTGATCGGCAATGAAAACACCACAGGCCGCGGGCCGATGGGTCGCGGTGGCATGGGCGGCATGCATGGCGGAGGTCCTATGGGAGGTGGGGGCCAGAGCGGCATCTCGGGTGGGCGTCGCCTGGCATCCGAGGCGGGCGGCGTTGTCGGAGGTCGGCCTCAGCAGCCCGGAAAGAACAGCGCCCGGCCCTTCACGCCAGGGGGCTCGGGCCTGGTCCGAGGTGCTAACCCGAACTCCGCCGAGGGTGCGCATCCCGGACAGGCAGGCCGGGGCGGAGCGATCCCTCCTGGGACGCACGGTGCCAACTCTCGCCGTGATGAGCAGAGCGGCGAGCGCCCGGACTACTTGTTGGAAGACGAAGAAACCTGGCAACAGGGCGGTCGCCGCATTGTGCCGCCGGTCATCGACTAACCCGTACTAACACGGGGAGAGGGAACTGATGCACACCAGTAGCCGTCCAGTAGCGAAGCATGGCCGCGCAGTGTCCGCCGCCTTGGGCATGCTGCTGGTGGGCATCGCCGCAGCTCCTGCCCACGCGGAGAGCATCCGCGATCAGCAGTGGCATCTGGACGTGATGCATGCCGACGAGATGTGGCGAACCAGTAAGGGCAAGGGCGTCACTGTCGCCGTGATTGATACTGGTGTCGACGATCGCCTGTTGGACCTACATGGACAGGTCCTCCCAGGGCTCGACCTTTCGGAGCAGCCGGGTGACGAGAACTCGGACTACGAGGGGCATGGCTCGGGAATGGCCGCCATGATCGCAGGAACAGGCAAGCGGCCAGGAGGGAAGGGCTCATTCGGTCTTGCTCCCGAGGCCAAGATCCTTCCGATCAGGCTACCCAAGCCCAATGAAGGCACTAAGTTGGCGTTCAACCCTGAGCTGTGGAATGCATCGCTCAGTAAAGGGATTCGTTACGCAGCGGATTCCGGCGCACGAGTCATCAATATTTCGCAGGGCGATAAAGAATCATCGGACGAAGTCGCCGAGGCGGTGAAGTATGCCCTCGGTAAGGGCTCTCTGATTTTTGCGGCTGTCGGCAATGATGGTGAAAAGGGAAACCCGGTCATGTACCCGGCGGCAACCCCGGGCGTCGTCGGAGTAGCTGCGTTTGATAAGAACGGCCGGACAACGAAGGAATCGGAGCGAGGGCCGCAGGTAGACCTTGTGGCACCCGGTGAAGACATCTTCGCCGCGTGCGGTGGAGGGACGCAGATCTGCAAGAGTCACGGAACCAGCGATGCCACCGCTCTCGCATCCGCCTCTGCCGCGCTGATCTGGTCCAAGTATCCGCAATGGACCAATAACCAGGTCCTCCGCGTTGTGATCAACACGGCTGGAAAAGCAAAGAGCGGCAAAGCCCGTACCGACGCCGGAGGGTATGGAGCCGTACGCCCCCGCATTGCCCTGAAGACCCCCGGCGACCCGGGCCCCGCCGACGAGTACCCCCTCCCGGACTTCGCGGCCGCTGCCCCCAAGTCGCCCTCCCCGGACGCCTCGAAGGCCACGGGCGGCACCGGGACCGACAAGAGCCAGCCCGGTGCCCCGGCGTCCGCGTCCAAGGACGACAGCAACACCGGCCTCTTCATCGCACTCGGCATCGGCGCGGCTGCCCTCATTGGCGCGGCAGTCGCCATCCCCGTCATTCGCTCCCGCCGGCGCAACGAGGGTGTCCCGTCGGCTCCGCCCTTCCCGCCCCACGCTGATCAACAGCAGCCGCAGTACCCGGCCTACGGCCCGCCGCCGGTCGGCCAGAACCACCCGCACCCGGGTCCGCCCGGACCTGGTCAGCCAGGGTGACGTAGCTGTCTTCATTGAGTCTCTGCGCCCTTGTGGCCAGGAACGTCGGGTGGTCGGGCCGCCGGCGGTGATCCCTCCCGGAATCCCCATTGCACTTGCGCATGGTGGTGTCGTCTCCGATAGCGTTTTCACGCGCGACATGCGGTGTGGGATGAACGTGACAAGACGGGGGAGAGGCGTGGCGAGCGAGACGCAGCCGCAAAGTCTGCAGCATCTGATCGACCTAGAAGGGCGTCAGGCAGCAGGGAGTCAGCTAGCGGGATCCATTTCTGCGAACGGTTGGTGAGCGGGGGGTGCCCAAGCCCGAGGGCTCGGGCACCGTGCTACCCGGGTTGATCCTGCCCGCGTTCGGTGGGAGCAAGACAGCCATGCCCAGCACCACTGCGCCCGGGAGGGCGCTTCCCAGTGCTCGGGGTCTCGGGGTGCCCGGACAGGCGGGCATCAACTCACGAATGCCGCGTGAAGGCATCGTCGGTGGCCGTCCTGTCGCGCCGAACACGGGTCGTCCCGCCGGTGGGATTCCCCGAGGCACGGTAATCGGCAATGAAAACACCACAGCCCGCGGGCCGATGGGTCGCGGTGGCACGGGCGGCATGCATGGCGGAGGTCCCATGGGAGGCGCCGGCCAGAGCGGCATCTCCGGTGGGCGTCGCCTGGCGTCCGAGACAGGCGGCGTTGTCGGAGGACGACAGCAGAAGCCCGGGCAGAACAGCGCTCGTCCCTTCACACCCGGCGGCTCGGGCCTGGTCCGAGGGGCGAACTCTGAAGGTGGCGTACACCCTGGGCAGGCGGGCCGAGCGGGCGCAGTCCCCCCGGGATCGCACGGTTCCAACTCCCGCCGTGACGAGCGGAACGGCGAGCGCCCGGACTACCTGTCGGAGGACGAAGAGACGTGGCAGCAGGGCGGCCGCCGCGTAGTCCCGCCGGTCATCGACTGATCCAGAGCTGAAACTGTCAGAAGGAAGAGATGCGAACCACCAGCAGCAAGCGATTTGTCCGGCCCACTGCCGTTGCGTCGGCTGCATTGGGATTGTTGCTGGTGGGCATCGCAGCGACTCCCGCGCACGCAGAGGGCGCGCGAGATCAGCAGTGGCACCTGGACACGATGAAGGCTGACGAGATGTGGAAGGTCAGCACCGGGAAAGGCGTCACTGTTGCCGTAATCGACAGTGGCGTGGACAAGAACCTTCCCGATCTCCGAGGACAAGTGCTCCCCGGCCTCGACCTCTCCAACAAGCCCGGTGACGAATACTCTGACTACGACGGGCACGGGAGTGGTATTGCTGCGATGATCGCAGGCAGGGGGAGTGGGTCAGGCAGCAAGGGGGCGATCGGGCTCGCTCCAGGCGCCAAGATCCTTCCTATCCGGATGCCCACGGAGACTGAGGGCACCAAGCTGGCTTGGAATCCGGAGCTGTTTAACAAGTCCCTCAGTAAGGCGATTCGCCATGCTGCGGATTCAGGTGCGAAGGTGGTCAACATCGCGTTGGCCGTACCGGAGACGACGGACGAAGTCGCGGAATCGGTGAAGTACGCCCTGAGCAAGGGTTCTTTGATCTTTGCTGGTGTTGGCAACAGCGGAGACGAGGCGAACCCGGTGCTGTACCCGGCCGCAGTCCCGGGTGTCATCGGCATGGCGGCCTTCGACAGGAATATCAAGGCGACGAAGGAATCGGAGCGAGGGCCGCAAGTAGATCTCGTTGCACCGGGTGACGAGATTATTCACGCCTGCCCCGGGAGTACACAGGTTTGCCGGAGCCACGGCACCAGTGACGCGACCGCCCTCGCTTCGGCTTCCGCCGCGCTGATCTGGTCCAAGTACCCGAAATGGACCAATTACCAAGTCCTTCGCGTCATGATCAATACGGCTGGGAAGCCAAAGAGCGGTGCAGTCCGGTCAGACTTCATTGGGTATGGAGCCGTCCGTCCGCGCATCGCGCTGAAGACCCCCGGCGACCCGGGACCGGCAGACGAGTACCCCCTCCCGGACCTCGCGGCAGCCGCTCCCAAGGCCCCCTCGCCGGAAGCCTCCAAGCCCGCTGGCGGATCCGAGACGGAAAAGGACCAGCCTGCCGCCACCGCTCCAGCCGCGTCCAAGGACGACAGCAACACCGGCCTCTTCATCGCACTCGGCATCGGCGCGGCTGCCCTCATTGGCGCGGCAGTCGCCATCCCCGTCATTCGCTCCCGCCGACGCAACGCAGCTGTCCCGTCGGCTCCGCCCTTCCCGCCCAACGCTTATCAACAGCAGCCGCAGTACCCGGCCTACGGCCCGCCGCCGGTCGGCCAGAACCACCCGCACCCGGGTCCGCCCGGACCCGGTCAGCCTGGGTGACGTAGCTGTCTTCATTGAGTCTCTGTGCCCTTGTGGCCAGGGACGTCGGGTGGTATGGCCGCCGGCGGTGATCCCTCCCGGAATCCCCATTGCACTTGCGCATGGTGGTGTCGTCTCCGATAGCGTTTTCACGCGCGACATGCGGTGTCGGATGAACGTGACAAGACGGGGGAGAGGCGTGGCGAGCGAGACGCAGCCGCAAAGCCTGCAGCATCTGGAGGGCGAGGAGGACAAGGCCAACCTGGAATTCGAGAAGAGTGCCGCTTGGAAGCAGTTCGGCATGAGTAGTGCACTGGGAATTGGTACAGGTATTGCCGTTACTCCGTTCCTCGGTCCTGCGGCCGGAGTGGCTGCCGCTACGGCCATCCCCATGCTCGTCGACACTGGGTCAGCCGCTCTGGAAACGTACTGGGGGAATGGCTACAGCGAGGAGGCGCTCAAAAACGAAGCCGACTTTTCTAGCAAGGCAAGCTTGAATGCGGAGGACTTTGAGAACTACGGAAAGGTTCGCGCCAAAAGCCCATTGGAGAATTATATGGCATTTCATGATGTTCCTGACGGGCTGCGAACGACGTATTTTCAGGAGGCTTTGAACGCTTACGACCGCGGCGCGAACTCGGCGGACCGAACGGACGGAAACAAGTGAGGTCCCTTTACGGCATGACTGCCGTCACCCTGGGCTTGGTGGTCCTCTTGGCGGGATGTTCCGGCAGCGATGAATCACCCGCCAAGGTTAAGGCGACGGCGACTGCGACTGGGATACAGTCCAAGGATGCCTGTGGAGGGCTCTCGCCGTTGGGTAGTCAGGCGCTCGAACGAGTCACCGGGGTCAAGCAATACAGTCAGACACACTCGTCGGACATGGAGTCCTTGGCCAGCGAGGTGTCAGGCTGGCTGAAGGGTGGTCCGACGAGTCCTGCCGACTTCTGCGGAATTAAGCCTCTCGGGGTGACGAGCGAGTCTGCTGAAGCAGTTGTGCCCGACAGTGAGATGTATTTTGTGTTCGAGCGGGTTGCGAAACTTCCGCCCGCCGGAGGTGAGGCAAAGGGAAGCTTGTCGCTCCCAGTCGGACTGCAGGCAGTTGGGACTTCCGAAGGAGCCGATATCTATTTTCGGTGCACTCGATCCGGCGAAACTTCCAATCCTGAGAAAACACCCATTGTGCGCGGTAGGATTCAGTATTCTGCAACCTCCAACGCCGACGCGTATAAGGATAATGTAAAGCTTCTGCAGGATGTTACGCACAAACTGGTTGTCCAGTTGCGGTGTGAGGGAGATGCGGGGATCCCCGAGCGTTGAGCATCGGGCGTTCCAGTCGGCGTCGAGGCTGGCCTGCACGGGAGCGAGTTTCTCCGCGGAGTTGAGCGGTCGCTACAACGTCGGTGACAACGAGTTTTGCCAGACGGATGCGGACTAGCTGATGGAGCGGCTGCTTCTTCACCACAGGTCTGCTGCGGTGGTCCTGCTGGCGTTTGCGCTCTTGGGGGAGTACCGCGTGCAGCGGATCGTCGGGAGGCGACTTGCTGCCCTACCCTTTCGAGTCGAGGCGGTGGCATGCGGACCACGCTGAGAGTGCTGATAGTGCCTGCTGTCGTCGTGATGGCCGTGACGGCGGGTTGTTCCTCCGACGGCGGTGGCGGGGACAGAGCACAGGGCAAGCCGGCCGACGAGATCTGCGGGGCCTTCGCCAAGGACGACAGCAACACCGGCCTCTTCATCGCACTCGGTATCGGCGCCGCTGCCCTCATCGGCACCGCCGTCGCCGTCCCTGTCATCCGCTCCCGTCGTCGCAACGCCTGACACGTCCGGGTCGCCTTCAGGGGGTGCGCGCTGAACGCGCACCCCCTGAAGGCAGCCTCAGTCCTCGTGCGTCGTTCCGCTTGCAGACTTGCTGCCCCAACCTCCTTGCCTGCATCGCACATTCGCATCGTGCAACCTTTCGAGTGCTCAGTGGTGACGTCGACTGAACAACCCGGAGCAGGGCATGGTAACTGCCTCACAATCGGGTCTCAGACGGGGCGAGATGCCCAACTCCTCACGATCTGCCACTCATTGCGTATGCAATCCTGAGGTGCGCAGCGCCCCCCCTGCTCACTACAGTGGCTCTGAAGCTGTTGAAGCTGTTGAAGCTGTGGTAAGCGGGGAGGAAGTCTTGCTGCGAAGCGAGGGTGAGCCGAGCGTGGCTCGGAAAGCTGCTGCGCCCTCTCCGGCGGCCAGAGGTCGGCTTCAGGCCGAGCCGTGTATGCGCTTGCTCAACGCCCGCCCTCCCGGACCCGGACAGCTTTGAACATCGCGCTCAGCGCTCGCATCACCGCCAGTCTTCAGCCTAGTAGCCACGGACACTCAGCAACGGGGAAGAACGATGTCGTTCGACGAGGAATGGGCCAGCGCACGGTCCAGTGCGACCAGCATGCGACTCAACCAGTTGCCTGCCGAGGGTGGGGGCGGTGGCGGCGGCGGAGCCTCGGACTACAAGGTCACGTCCAAGGACCTGCAGGCCATCGGCAATGAGGCTCAGGAGCTCTACCACGGCCTCGAAACCGCCGCGTTCCACGCCGGAGCTCAGACCGACACCGCCTCCACGAGCCTTGATCAGGACGGCTTCAAGACGGGTTCGGGCATGTGGACCGCCTGGGACAAGTGGCGCACCCAGTCCGAAACGCTCTTGAGTGCCTGCGCGCATATCCACAATCACCTTGAAGACACGGTCCTCAGCCACACCAATCACGAAGAAGTGCTCGTCACCAACTTCACCATGTCCAAGATTTCCGAGCACTTCAGCTGAGGGGCGCGCAGATGCCGACGTTTGACCAGGTTCTCCATGTTCGCCTCGGGAGCCTCAAGGAATCTGTCACGGACTGGGGTGCGACGTACGACAAGCTCGTGAAGCTGGAGGAGAAGGCGGAAAACGGTCTCCGCACGAAGGCCGACAAGGCCGACTGGGAGGGCGAGAACGCGGGCGTAACTCGCCCCTTCGTGAAGAAGACCGCCAAGGAGTTCGGAGACGCCGCCAAGGTGGCGGACAGTATCCGGAACATCCTTCGGGACGCGCTGGCCGAATTCAAATCGGCGAAGGAATCGCTCGAGAAGCTGGTTGAAGAGGCGCCGGGTAAGGGAATCCGTATTGATCCCGACGGTGTCGTCAGCTACCTGATCCATCCCGATCGCAGGAGTAAGAACTACGACGGGCCCAAGCCCGAACAGGCCGACTTCGATGCGATGAGGTCTGCCATCAAGGCTGCCATTGACAAGGCGAACGATGCCGACGATGTGGCATCTCGAGCTCTGCGCACGGTCGTTGGCACGGACGAGAACAACTTCTCCGGTACTGACTACAACTCCCTCAAGGACGCCTCCAAAGCTCAAGACGCAGAGGATGCCAAGGAGGCGGCGAAGATCGTCAAGAAGGGTGACGACGCCACTCCGGAGGAGATCGACAAGCTCAACAAGTACTTCAAGGACAACAAGGGCGACCCGTACTTCGCCGAGCGATTCGCCCTCGAAGTGGGTCCGAAGGGGAGCTTGGAGTACTGGGCCGACATGGGTGTGCCGGGAGACGGCCCGAGCCGCCTCGGCATTGACCATCGCGACAAGCTGGCGGAGCTTCAGAAAAACTGGAGCATGACTCTGGCCGCTGCCACGCACTCCACCAGCCCCGAGATGGAGCAGTGGAAGGCGGATGTGATCAAGGCCGGCAGCGAGCCCATCCAGTCGCGTGGTGCGCATCCGTACGGCTTCCAGGTCATGAGCAACCTGATGCGCGTCGGGGACTACGACGACAAGTTCCTGCGCAATTACGGCAACGCGCTCGTCGTGGCCGAGGACAAGATCACACACGGCGGCTCTCATCCGCCCGGCCGGGCCTGGTTCCAGCCGCAACAGGCCCACCTCAACTGGATCGGCGGGGGCGCGGGCCAGGACCCGATGTCCGGCTTCATGGAGGCGCTCGGCCACAACCCGAAGGCGTCGACCGAGTTCTTCAACAGCGACATCGACCTCACGCCGGAGAACAGTAAGGACGACAAGAAGCTCAACGCGTTCGACTACTTCTCCAAGGACCGGGACTGGCCGGAGGAGCTGAACGACAAGGGCAGGATGAGCAAGGAGCCCGGCTACGACGCGCTGGGCCATGCGCTGGAGTCCGCCACGACGGGCCATCCGTACGACGCTCCGGCCGAGGGTCTGAAGGACGTCCGTACGGCTGAGAACGCCGAGGTCATGCAGAAGGTCGTCGAGTACTACAGCGGCGAACCGAAGCACATGCACGAGCAGCCGGGCATCGATGACAGCCTCGGCAAGATGGGTGCGGCGTACATCGACGAGCTGGACCGGTCGCTGGAGCAGGAGAACGGCTCCTCCATGCAGGAGGTGACGGACTCGCCCTTCGGAGCCAACGGCAAGAACGGTCACTCCCGCTTCGGCGACAAGTTCGACACGGAGTTGCTGTTCAACCGGGGCGACGCGATCAACTTCATGGGCATCGTGGGGCAGAGTGAGTCCGGCCACGCCCAGCTGTCGGCTGCCCAGACGGTCTACACGACGAGTGTGATGGACGAGGTCGGTCCCAAGCCCGGCTCCGGGCATGCCCAGGATCTGGACTTCACCGACGCCAAGACCGCGCTGCGGATCGGTGCGGAGACACACGGCATCCTCGACGAGTCGCGCATGGCGCAGATCGACCAGGACTACGACAAGGACTCTGAGGAGCACAAGAAGGCCGTCGGAAGGACCACGGAGTGGGTCAAGTTCGGCGTGGGCGCGGCGGCTGCGGGCGGTGTCGCGGCGCTGACCGGCGGCATGGGCGGAGTGCTTGTTCCGCTGGCCACGGAAACCGTGGGCGGTGCCGTGGTGACGTTCCTCGGTATGGAGGCCGATGACATTGCGGAGAAGTACGAGGAGGACGAGCTCCTCAAGAAGAAGTCGGACGACCTGAAGGACGAGGCGCTGGATACGGGCAAGCAGAACGCCCTCATGCCGGCCAACGCGTACGCCGACGCCCCCGGCTGGAAGAAGGAGGACAGCAACTACGTTCGGGAAGAGCTGACCAAGTACGTCAAGGACAGCCGCCTGCATGCCAAGGACGACTCACTGCCCGACCCGTACAAGCCGAAGAAGAATTGACATGCGAACCACGCTGAGAATGTTCATGGTGCCCGTGGCCGTCGTCGTCCTGGGGGCGGCAGCGGGGTGCTCCTCCGACAACGGAGGCAAGGACGCGATGAAGGGCAAGCCTGTCGCCGATGTCTGCGACGGCTTCGCGAAGGATGCCCCGGCTCTCAATGCCCTCAGGGCGATCGTCGGGGACGGTGATTTCGCCGATGACCGTTCTCTGCCGGATGAGACGCTCAAGGCCTTGCGAGAAGCGGACGGCGAGCTCACGACGAAGGAGCTGGCGAGCGGCACCCCCCTTTGCCGACTGCAGGCGGCAAAGGACGGTGAGTCGGCCCTCGACATTGACTTCCGTGAGGCCTTGGTGGTTCCGAAGGGCCGGGACAGGCCGACCTTCTCCTACTTCATCACTGGCGAGGATGCGCTCTCCGCGAACCGTTTCGCGAAGATCCTTTTTGAGTGCCGCATGAAGGAGCCCGCGAAGAAGATCATCGTCGCGGCGGAGCTCGAGCGATCGAACAAGAGCGAGGCCTCGGAGAAGGATCTCCCCGGGCTCCAGATCACGGTACTCAACGCAGCGGCCCGCAAGGTTGCCGCCGAGCTGGGCTGTCAGAACGACACCAAGCTGGTGAGCGGGGTGCCCAAGCCCGCGGCCTGAGCCGGCTCAGGGCACCGGCGGTGCCGGTGGGCTGCAGTCCCTGCACAGACCCGGCTGTGGAGCCCGGAAGGCGCGGTCGCAGCGATCGCAGTTTTGGAGCGGGTCCGGGCAGCGGGCCCGTTTTTGGGCGGCCGGGAGCGGTGGCGGCAGCATCGCCGTGAGGCGGTGGGCGAGTAACGCTGCCGGGTGGTGGATCGCACCCCCGGGAAGCGCTGCGGTGAGAGTGCGCCGTACCGCCTCCGGGGTGACGCCGCGCTCGAGCCAGGCGTCGACCGCCGGGGCGAGGCGGCGTACGTCTCTTTCGGCGAGGAGCAAGCGTGGGTCGTCGCACCGTAGGGCCGCGACGAGATCGAAGGCGGCCGTAGTCGCCGACGCGGGTAGCGGCAGGACTGGTGCGGGGCGCGCGTGCTGCGGGCGTTTTGGTGGTGACGGGGTTGAACTGGGCTCCGCAGCGCCGGGATTGTTGTAGGAGACCGTACGGGTGATCACTCGGCCCGATGGCAGCCGCTCACGTGTACGAGCGAGGTAGCCATGGGCCTCCAGCTCCCGCAGGGCGGCCGCGATGCGGACCTCGCCCTCCGGGAAGCGCTCGGCAAGGGCCTTGATGGAGACCTTCGCACCTGCGGGCAGCGACTGGATGTGGGCGGCCAGGCCGATGGCCGTAAGCGAGAGTTCGCGGTGCTGGGTGAGGTGGTTTCCGACCACGGTGAAGCGGTCCGGGTGGCGGCGGTTGATGTGCCGGATGCCGGACGTGGGAACGGAAGGCGACGCGCACGGGGGCGCGTTAAGCTGCGGATCAGCCATCTGGGAAGCGTCTACTTCCTCGGTGGTCAGGCCCTCGATCGGGATTGCCGTCCCGGCCGGGGGCCGTCGCGTGTCTGTGGTTGTCAAGGCTGAGCCTGCACTGCCAACCGGCATATGTGCCAGCCAGGTTGGGGCAGATCACTCGTAGGAGTGATGGGGGCTGGGGGTGGGTTGGAAGGGTTCTCTCCCAGGGTTCTTTATTCCTTGGACGTCGCGCCGCACCGGGCGCGGGCTCGCCGGAGCGCGTGAACCTCGATCCGGATAGATCGTGGTGATTGCGTTGATTCCCACCAAGACCGTGTTTTGCGGTGAAGGATCCGGGCAAGTCACCCACCGGTCGGCGAGCGCCTCCACCGGCAGCAGCCCGCGCTCAGACTCCGCCTCGGGCTACGGGTGTTCGGTCTGAGGCTGACCAGATACGAGAGACCAGGATGTGGGCTCAGATCACGGGCAGTGCTGTCAGTGATTCCTCGGTCATCAGGAAGACGCGGTTGCCGTCGGCCCGGAACCCCCGGACCGGGGCGTGATCTTCTGGCCGGAAGGACGCGAAAGACTTTCCGCCGCTCAGTTCCAACGCCTCCACCGTCCTGTCATCCATGATCCAGGCGGAGACGCCCTGCCTCAGGACAGGGCTCCTGGCGTCCCCCACCGTCGAAAGTTCCCAGGCGATGCTGCCGTCCGTCACCTTGAGACGTTTGGCCCAACGGCCGCACATGACGTACACCCAGCCGCCGTCGACCGTTGGCGTCGACCAGGTCTGGACATCGTCGTTGTAGTCCTTGTAAGGCTTGGTCGTCCAGATCTCCTTGCCATCGGAGATACGACGTGCGGTCAGGTTCTTGCCGCCGAAGTAGACCGTGTCCCCGTCGACGGTGGGGGCGTAGGCGACCTCTGCCTTGGAGGGGAATCCCCACACCTTTCTGCCGCTTCTCGTGTCGATCGCCTCGACGTCTCCGCCGCTGGCACAGAAGAGGAGACGATCCTGCGCGACGACTCCTCGCGGGCCTCCTCCCGCGAGGGCGTCAACCGGGCTGTCAACCGTCCAGCGAATCTTGGCGTCGGAGCGGCCAATGGCGCGCAGTCGGCCGTCCGTCGTGACCACATAGACCGAGTCCTTATCGGCGGCGAGGAGGAATCGGGCCTGGGCAGGGGCTGTCCACTTGCGCTCTCCGGTAGAGGCGACGAAGGTCACCAGCTTGCTTCCGGGGCCGACCGCCGCAATCAGCTGGTCGGACAGGGAAATGTACCCGCCGGCGGTGACAACCTCCGGGGCGCTCCAGCGCAGCTTTCCGTCGACGACGCTGTGGGCTGCCAGGCCGCCGTTGCGCGCGCCGAAGACGATGACGTCGCGCACAGGCTTGGCCGGCGGTGAGTCTTTGGCGTTCACGGGCAGCGGGCCCCACAGTGGTTTGAGCTTCGCCCCGATGACGGGCTGGAGCTCACTGGGGCTCAAGGTGCGGGCTTTTGGCGTCTTCACCGCAGGGGGGATGTCGAACGGACCAGGTGCTGCTTTGCTCTGCGTACCGGAGTCCGAACTGTCCTCGCCGCGCCGCAGCCACCAGACGACTCCGCCCCCGCCGGCTGCCAGTGTGGTCCCTCCTGCCGCGAACGTGGTCAGAAGCCGACGGCGGGAGACGGTGCCTGAGGTGTTCGAGCCGGGCTGGGTGGTGAGCTGGTGGACTCCCGTCTCGCGCGCCTTGATGTCGTCTGCCAACCTGCCCTTCCGCCAAGCGCGTTCCGCGCCACGCGGCGGAGCGAAGGCCGTGGCGATCTGACCGGGTGCAGGCCGGTGACTGGGGTCCTTGGCGAGACAGGGGTCGATCAGTGGCCGGAGTGAGGGTGAGACCTGCGCCATGTCCGCCTCGCCGTGGACCACTTCGTACTGCACCGCAGCGACATGGCCGGCGTCGAACGCGCGGCGGCCGCTCGAGGCGAAAGCGAGTACGGCTCCGAGGGAGAAGACATCGGCGGGCGGTCCGACGCGCTGCCCGAGGATCTGTTCCGGGGCGCCGTATCCGGGAGTGACCGGAACCTGGCCCGTGGTGGTGAGGGTGAGCCCGTGCTCGGGGCGCGCGATGCCGAAGTCGATGACGCGCGGGCCGGCCGACGTCAGCACGATGTTGGGCGGTTTGAGGTCGCGGTGCACGAGACCGGCCACATGGATGTCGTGGAGCGTGCGGGCAAGCGCTGTGGCGAGAGCGCGTACGGCCGGGTCGTCCATCGGTCCGTACGCGCGAATCGCCTCGTCGAGCGTCGGTCCCGCCAGGAACTCGGTCGCGATCCACGGCCGTCCGCCCTCCATCTGAGACCCCAGCACCCGGGCGACGCCCTTGCTGGTCACGGCCTGGGCCATCTGTGCCTCACGCACAAAGCGCTGGGCAAGATGCTGATCGTGGGCCAGTTCGGGACGCAGCACCTTGACGGCGGCGGTTCGGCCCGCGCTGTCCTGGCCGAAGTAGACCTTGCCCATGCCGCCTTCGCCGAGCACGCCCAGAAGACGGTACGGGCCGAGGCGGAGCGGGTCACCGGTGCCGAGCGGGTTCATAGGGAGGCTTTCTGTGGAGGTCACTGAAGCGGGGTTGCGCTGAGGAAGTTGCCACCCAGGGCAATCACGACTTGGGCGCGCTCGTGGGCGATGAAGCGCCTGCCAGTTGTCTTGTACTCGTCGGAGGCCTTACGTGATTCGAGAGAGAAGGCACGTAGGCTATAGGGCCCTTTGGTGTAGATGTGCTCCGTGCCGATGACGGGACGATCGGTGACATCTGTCTCAAGTCCCGTCACCCCCTCGCTGTCCATCCACTCGATGTCTCCGCTCTCCGCACCGAAGCCTATGAGGCTGATGTCCTTCTCGATCGCGTACACGACACCGTTCGCGACAGCTGGTGGTCCGTAATAGACGACACCAGTGCTGTCCTCACTCCATACCTCGCCGCCGTCACTCAGCCGCAGGGCGCGCAGCGCTCCCAACCCGAGATAAACGTGCTTGTCGTCGGTCGTCAGGAGCCCGCGAGCCTCGTCCGGTTTTGCACCGGTCATCGGCTTGTCCCAGATGGCCTTTCCAGTAACCGCGTTGCGCACCGCGACCAGCACGGTGCCCTCGGCGGTCTCCTGGAGTAGAACGAGCCGGTCGCCCACGACCCGGCCGGCGAGGAAGTGCAGCCGCTCGGATCCTTCCCTTCGAGCCAGCAGACGTTGTCTCCACAGCTCCTTGCCCGTGCTTGTGTCTACAGCAGCCAGAAACCAGGGCTGATCGTGCTGGATTCCGCCCTTGTTGTCGGCGCCCTGGCCCGCAGCCAGGTAGACGACCCCGGCCGAGGCACACACCAACTGGTTCTCGAGAATGGCCCCGTTGAAATCCTTTAGTGGTGGAAAGCGCTTCTTGAGCTTGCCGTTGGTGAGATCGACCGTCTCGATGGCGAGTGGCCATGCCCGGTCCCTCTTTTCGGAGGACTCCTTCGACCTGCCGATGCGGTAAATCTGCTCGCCGTCGGTTGTGACCTGCCAGCTGTACTCGACTTGGCCGCTCGCCCATGCGGTCTGCCCGGTCCGAGGGTTGACCGCCGCCAGCCCGCTACTGACGATCAGGGCGAGCAGATCACCGACAGCGAAGGGGACAGACGCCGCCGCGGGCCGCCGACCGCCCGGAGGGTTGCTGACCTGGACCTGCCAGAGGTAATTCTCATCGGGATTCTTTGGGCGGGACGGAGCGGAGATGCCCAAGTCCTTCGGCGTGTTCCTGCCCGGGCCGAACCACGACCAGGCGCCCAAGCCGGCGGCTGCGATCGCCGCGACCGAACCTCCGCCGAGTGCCAGTACTTTGCGCCGGGACACAGCAGACGTGCCTGGTGACGTCGGAGCGGGCGCATCTTCAGCCGGCGCCGGGAGGCGGTACGGCTGGTGCTGCCAGACCTCCGTCGCGCGGCGGGCGATTTCGGCCAGGACGGTATCGGGGAGGTGGTCCGCGAACTGGCCCTGACCGTCGTGGAGGTGGCTGCCCAGCTCCCAGGTGGTGGGGCGCTGCGACGGGTCCTTCGACAGACAGCGCGTCAGGATCGGGACCAACGCATCAGGTACGCCCGTCAGATCCGCGTCCGCGTACCGGACGCGATAGAGGAGGTCGGCGGCCTGGCCGGCGCCGAAGGGGCCGTGGCCCGTAGCGGCGTGAACCAGGACGCCGGCCAGCGCGAACACGTCGCCCGCCGGGGTGTGTTCCTGGCCCGTCGCCTGCTCAGGGGACATGAACGCCGGGGTTCCCGCCGCCGCCCCCGTACGGGTGAGGCGGTCGTCGCCTGCCGCCCGTGCGATGCCGAAGTCGATGATTTTGGGGCCGTACGCCGTGATCATGACATTCGACGGCTTCAAGTCGCGGTGGACGACATCCGACGCGTGGAGCTGAGCCAGCGCCCCGGCGAGCGCCGCCCCCAGCGCACGGATCGACGTCTCCGGCAGCGGCCCGGCCAGTGCGACCGCGTCGTCCAGCGGCGGGCCGAGGACGTACTCGGTGGCCAGCCAAGGCGTTTCGGCCTGCGGGTCGGCGTCGACCACGATCGCGCCGTGATGGCCGCCGATGATGCGTGCCGCGTCCGTCTCCAGCCGGAAGCGGGTCCGGAATCCCGGGTCGGTGGCGATGCCCGCGTGCATGGTCTTGAGCGCGACGGTCCGGCCGCCGGCCGAGCGTGCCAGATAGACGGTGCCCATGCCGCCGCTGCCGAGGCGGGCGATCAGACGGTACGCACCGAAACCGGCGGGATCGTCATGCGTCAGAGGGGAGAGCACAGGTCAGGCACCGTGGGTCTGCGGGACGCGAAGCTCCGCGGCGAGTACCTCGGCGGACTGGCGGGCCACCGCCGCCACCACACGGCCCGGCAGCCAGCCGGGCGACAACAGCGAGGTGCTCGAGTCAAGAACCGTTGACGCCGGTGCTGTGGACGCGGGCGGCAGCGCGTGCAGGACCTCGGCCGCGGTCGGGCGGGCCGCCGGGTCGCGGGTGAGGCAGCGGGAGATCAAGGAGCGCAGGGATTCGGGGAGTTCAGCACTGTCCGGGACCGTGTGGCCGGTGGCGGCGTACGCGAGGACCGCGCCCAGGGCGTAGACGTCCCCCGGCGGGCGCGGGCGGCCGCCCGATGCCTGCTCCGGGGCGAGGCTGCCGGGCTCCAGGCCGGGCAGGCCGGAGCGCTGTTCGCCGTCCGGGGCGGCGGCGCGTACGGCGCCGAAGCAGGTCAGACGCGGACCGTCGCCCGCCAGCAGTACGGCCGCCGGTGACAGGCCGGCGTGCGTGATGCCCGTCGCGTGCGCGCCCGCCAGCGTCTCGGCGAGGGCAGCTCCGATGGCCCGCACCGTGCGCTCCGGCAGGGGCCCGCCGTGGACGGCGAGGGCCACGGGAAGCGGCAGCGAGGGGAGGTACGGGGACGCGTACCAGGGGGAGTCGGACGGTGGCGACAGTTCGGCGACGGGGGAGACCCAGGGGCCGAGCAGCCGGCGAGCGGCGTCCGCCTCGACGAGGAAACGTTCGGGATCCACGCCTTCCCCCGGTGTCCTGACCAGCACCGTACGATCGCCGTCCGCGCTGCGCGCGATGAAGCGGCGCTCGGGGGCCGGGGGAAAGCCCGGACCGGCCGGATCGAGACGCGTGATGAGGTAGTACGGCCCGATCTGGCGCGGACTGTGCCCCTGCGGCCGTTCCGTGTGTGCTCGTTCCATCTGCTAAGCCCCCGTGGTGGTCATGAACGACAGGAGCCTACTCAAGTGCCGGTGCGGGCCCGGAGGGTGGTCCGTCCGGGGGCGGTCACGGACTGCCGACCGTTGGTCGGCTCCGAGGGCTCCTTGCACGTGCAATCCGGGTCAGGCGCGTACCGGCATGGCGACGACCGAGCCGCCGTGCGCGGCGAAGAGCCGGTTGCCGTCGCCCGACACCTCGTACGCCGCCCCGTCGTCCTTGTCGCCGAAGGTGTACGGGAAGAGCTCGTCGCCGGTGACCGCGCTGACTGCCGTCAGTCCGTAGTAGCCCGACTCGACGATCCAGACGGTGCCGCCCTGCACAACCGGCCGCTTCCGGGGGTCGTCGCCGTATCCGCGCAGGTAGAACTTCCACTCCTTCCTCCCGTCGCTCGCGCGCCGGCGGTACAGCCCGTCGTCGACGGCGTACAGCTCGTTCCCGCGCACTGCCGGAGGACCCCAGCCGCCGCCTGACTCATCGACCTTCGTCTCCGGCTCCACCGACCAGATCTTCCTGCCGTCGGCGAGCGCGTGAGCGGCCAGAGTCCGCCCGCCGAAGTAGACCCTGTCCTTCACGATGGTCGGCGCCAGGGCCGCCGTTCCCTGGTTGGGCAGGCCCCACACCTTGCGGCCGGTGGCCGTGTCCAGGACGACCACCACGCCGTCCGACGCGAAGAGCACCAGGCGGCCCGCGCCGACGGCCGTCGCCGGTGGGGCGGTGTACGAGGTGCGTACGGGCGTGGGGATCGACCACAGCACCTTCCGCGTGGCGACAGCGACCGCGCTCAGATGCCGCTCCTTGGTCATCACGTAGACCGTGTGGGCGTCCGCCGCCAGCAGCTTCTCGACGGTGATGCCGGAAGCCGTCCAGGCCTGCTCCCCGGTGGATGCGATGAACGCCTGCAGTGCGCCTTCCGCGTCCGCTCCCACGACGAGTCTGTCGGCGACTGTCACGAAGCCGGCCGAGCCACTCGCCCCGGTGGCACGCCACTTCTGCTTCCCATCGGTCACGCGATGGGCGGCCAGGCCACCCTTGTCGGTCTCGAGGATCACCACATCGCGTACGGGAAGGGGAGCCGGGGTCTTCGGACCCGCCCCGCGCACGGGGCCCCACAGTGGCGCGAAGTCGTCGCCGGCAGCCAGTACCGCGGCTGACGGCGTCTCGACGGCCGGCGGAACGGCGACCGGCGGCTGCCCCGAACCGTCCCGACCGCCGCCCTTGAGCCACCAGGCGGTCGTACCCGCACCTGCCGCGAGGACCGTGCCGCCCCCGGCCAGGGCGGTGAGCATGCGGCGCCGGGACGGCTGGGCGGGAACCGCTGTCGAGTACGACGAGACCAGGTGCTCGGCCGTGGCCTCCCGCCGGGCGATCTCCTCCGCCCAGGGCCCCTGCCGCCAGACCTTGCCGGCGCTCTTGGGAGGCGCGAGCGCCTGGGCGATCTGCGCGGGTACGGGCCGCTGCGCCGGGTCCTTGGCGAGGCAGGGGAGTATCAGGGGGCGGAGCTGGTCCGGCACCCGGCTCACGTCCGCTTCACCATGGACGACTTCGTACTGCACCGCAGCCACATGCGGGCCGTTGAAGGCCCGCTGCCCACCGGCCGCGTACGCGAGCACTGCCCCGAGGGAGAAGACGTCGGCCTGCGGACCGACCCGCTGCCCGAGGACCTGCTCGGGAGCGCCGTAGCCGGGGGTGACCGGGATCTGGCCCGTGGTGGTGAGCGTGAGTCCGTGCTCGGGGCGGGCGATGCCGAAGTCGATGACGCGGGGGCCGCGCGAAGTCAGCACGATATTGGACGGTTTGAGGTCACGGTGGACCAGGCCCGCGGCATGAATGTCCTGGAGCGTACGGGCGAGGGACGCGGCGAGCGCACGCAGACCGGGCTCGCCCAGCGGCCCGTACGCGTCGACCGCTTCCTCCAGCGTGGGTCCTGCCAGGAACTCGGTGGCGATCCAGGGCCGTCCGCCCTCGGTCTGTGCGCCCAGTACCCGAGCCACGCCGGCGCTGGTCACGGCCTGCGCGGTCCGGGCCTCGCGGACGAAGCGCTGGGCCAGGTGCTGATCATGCGCGAGCTCGGGCCGAAGGACCTTCACCGCCGCCTTGCGCCCGCTGTTGTCCCGCCCGAAGTAGACCTTCCCCATGCCGCCTTCGCCCAGTGTGCCGATGAGTCGGTACGGGCCGAGGCGCAAGGGGTCGCCGGTGCTGAGGGGGATCATGGTGAAGCTCTCTCACTCGAAGGGCAGGGCGGTCACGGTGGCGCTGTCGGCGCCGATGAGCGTCTTGGTTCCCTCGTGCACCGCGAAACGGATGGCGGAACTCGGCGACGACCGGACGGACTTGTGGGTGCGGAGATCCACGGCGCTGATGCCGCTGGTCACAGGCGCGTACACGAACTTCGTACCGACGACCGGTGGCACATCGAGCCTCGGGTCCTCGTCCTTCGTCAGGTCCTCCACCTCCTCCCACAACAGCTTCCCCGTGGTCGCGTTCAGGGCGACGAGGCCGCGGCTGCCCTCGGCCGCGTACACGACGCCGTTCTTCACGGCCGGAGGCCCGTAGAGCCGTGAGTTCTCCTCGACATCGCCCCGGTTGCGCCCCTCACCGAACGACCAGGCGACCTTGCCGTCGGAGTGCCGGACCGCGTGAACCCGTCCGCTGCCGATGTAGACGTGCTGCTGGTCCACAGCGAGTTGGCCGGGAATCAGGAAGGAGTTGTCGCCCCGCACTCTGGGCATCTGCGTCGTCCAGAGCCGCTTTCCGGTGCGGATGTCGGTGCCGCTCACGCTGAAGTCCGGAGAGGGTATCCCGTTGCTTGCGGTGACCAGGACCTTTCCGACGGCCTTCGCGCTGACCGCAGACGAGCCGTTGTCGGGATAGATCATCCCGTGGGGCTGCTGCCAGAGCTTCTTCCCGGTACGGATGTCGACGGCGAGCAGGCGCCAGCCCTTGGCCTGGTCGGCGAAGTCCGTGGCCTTGGGCCCGGTCCAGGCGATCAGATAGAGGACGCCGTCAGCGGCGGTGAGCAGTTCCACGTCGTGCACGGAGCCGCTGAATTCGGCGAAGTGCCCGATGCGACGTTCGAGAGTCCCATTGGCTGCCGAGAACGCGCTGAGTGTCAGCCCCTCCCCTTCGGCCTCCTCGGGTATGAAGCCGTAGATCGCCGTGCCGTCCGACGCGATCTGCTGCCCCACGTCAAGCAGAGGGTAGGACCAGCGCTGCTTGCCGGTCTTCGGGTCCAGCCCCAGCAGCCCAACGTCGGACAGGGTGACGACCGTGTTGCCGACGGGCATGGGGAGCAGGCGCTGCCATTTGTCGGCGACATCGACGCTCCACACGGCCGACGGCCCGTTGTCGGCTTGTTCGCCGTCCGAAGCGTCGTCGTCGGCGTGCTGCTTGTCGGACCACGCCCACGCTCCGATGCCTGCGGCAGCCATGCCGAGGGCTGACCCTCCGCCGATCGTGAGCAGCTTGCGGCGGGACATGCCGCTCGGGGCGGGGGGCTCGAACTCCTGCGGGGCCGGAAGGCGGTGCGGTTGGTAGTACCAGACCATCGACGCACGGCGAGCGATCTCGAAGAGGACGGTGTCGGGGAGGTGGTCGGCGAACTGGCCCTCTCCGTCGTGGAGTTGGGCTGCCAGTTCCGTGGTCGTGGGGCGTTGGGCCGGGTCCTTGGAGAGGCAGCGGGTCAGGATCGGGGTGAGGGCGTCGGGTAGGCCGGTGAGGTCGGGGTCGGCGTAGCGGACGCGGTAGAGGAGGTCGGCGGGCCGGCCCGAGCCGAAGGGCCCGTGGCCCGTTGCCGCGTAGGTGAGGACGCCCGCGAGGGCGAAGACATCGCCCGGCGGTGTGTGTTCCTGGCCTGTTGCCTGTTCCGGGGACATGAAGGCGGGGGTGCCCGCGGCTGCTCCGGTGCGGGTGAGGCGGTCGTCGCCTGCTGCGCGGGCGATGCCGAAGTCGATGATTTTGGGGCCGTACGCCGTGACCATCACATTGGAGGGCTTGAGGTCTCGGTGCACGACGTCGGAGGAATGCAGTTGGGCGAGTGCTCCGGCCAGGGCTGCGCCCAGGGCGCGGACCGAAGCTTCAGGGAGTGGTCCGGCGATGGAGACGGCGTCTCGAGGGGCGGGCCGAGGACGTACTCCGTTGCCAGCCAAGGGGTTTCGGCGAACGGGTCCGCGTCAACGACGGTCGCGCCGTGGTGCCCGCCGATGATCCGGGCGGCGTCGGTCTCGAGACGAAAGCGGGTACGCGAGGCCGGATCCGATGCGATGCCCGCGTGCATGGTCTTGAGCGCGACGGTACGGCCGCCGGCGGAACGGGCCAGATAGACGGTTCCCATACCGCCGCTGCCCAGGCGGGCGATCAGGCGGTATGCGCCGAGTTGGGCTGGGTCGTCGTGGGTGAGAGGGGACGGCATCGTGTCAGTTCCGTACCGCGCCGAAGCCCGTCGGGCGCGGGCCGTCTCCGGCCAGGCGTACGGCCGCGGGGGAGCGGCGGCCGGTCGGAACGAGGCGGGTGATCAGGTAGTACGAGCCGATCCGGCGCGGAGTGTCCACGCGCGGTCGATCCGTCTGTGCTCGTTCCATGTGCGAATCCCCCGTCGACAAGACAACATCAGCAGAGCCTACCGAGTGCCCGAGCGCGGGTTCGCCGGGAGGTGGATGGCTGCGCTACGCGTTTGCTCGTCGGCCTCCTGTGACGTCTGAGTCATTCGCATGGCGAAACCGCAGGGCAAGCGATTGGCCCCAAGCGCGAGTAACCGCCCCCACTCGTGACTATTTGTAGCTAATTGCAGCCGCAATTCAGGGCTGTTCCCTGTCTTAAACGCTCGCTACAGTGGCTCTGAAGCAATGGGTAACGGGGGAGGGTACGTTGCTGCCGAGCAACGGTAGGTCGGGGACACACGTCGTGTCCCCCTGCCGGCCTGCTCGGGGCTGCCCAGGACGCGATGGTGCGAGGCCGGCTCGGAGGACGTGCGACGAAGCGGTGCGGCGGCTGCGGACGGAGTGCCTGCCCCCCGCTGCGGTCCGCCGTACGGTGGTCCGCCGCAGGTTCCGCCATCCCTCATCGATCAGGTCTCCGTGATTCCTGTGAGTCACAGCGAACCAGTCTTGGCAATGATCCGACCGCAGTCCTGAGGAAGACATGTCGTTCGAAGAGGAATGGGCCCAGCACAAGAGCGAGGCCACGAAGCCGATTTCGACCGCAAGGAAGAAATGGACAAGCCGAAGTTCGTCGACTTGGGCCAGCGCCGTGCAGCCGATCCGCTCGACGCGTACCTCGCGGTCCATCCCGAGCTTGACGGAACCGAGTGGTCCAGGGAGACGAAGCGGAATATCGAAAGCGGCTACAACAACGGTGATAACGAAGCCGACCAGATAGATGCGGACTGAGTGATGGAGCAGTTGTTTTCCCGCCGGTCTCCTGCGGTCGTCCTGCTGGTGTGCCTGCTCCTGGCGAGCACTGCGTGCGGCGGGAGCGACAAGGGGCCGGAGAAACCCAAGGTCGCGCTGACACCCTTGAGCCGGGCCTGCGGGGGGATCTTCGACAAGGAGACCGTTGCCGAAGTGCTGGGAACCCTCCGCGGTAAGGGCCTGAAGCAAGGTGCCCAGGTCGAAGGCGCTGTTGACAGGACAGCTGAGGTGGGGCGATTTCTCGGCGAGGAAATGGATTCGACCGGGCCCACCAAAACCACTTGCTTTGTCGACGGCGAATCCGGCGGTGCCGCAGAGATCCAGATCTATTTCTCGTGGTGGCCCGGGCCGTTCTCGAGGAACGGACCCCAGCCGGGCAAGTCGGCTGTCTTCGAGGCCGACGAAAACATGCCGTTTCTGTTCGTTGACTGCCGTCGCCCGGACCTGGTCAAGCCGGGGAAGAAGCCGGCCGTGCTTCGCGGCACCATCGTCGACCGCATCGGCCTGAGCAGCAACGCAAGCGCCAAGCTCCTCATCGCCTCGGCCAGAAAGGTGGCGGAGGGCTTGAAGTGTGGGAACCAGCTGACGTTCCCGGATCCGCCGGAGCGGCAGAAGGGCCTGAAGTAGTGACCGGCGTCGTCGTCTTCTTCTTCCTCGCGGCCGCCCTCTTCGTCGCCCTCGGGCTTGCCGATCAGCGCAAGCTCTACTGGAAGCTGTCGTCCTGGCGTTACCGCAATCCCGAGGCCAATGAGCCCTCGGACACCGCGTACGCCATCGGGCGCGTCGTCGTCTTCGCCGCTGCGGGGATCATGGTGTTTCAGGGGTGCTCGGCCATGGACTTCGCCGATGAAACCTCCTGGAGCAAAAGCGAGTTCGAAGAGGCTGTCCAGAGCGCGGCCGTCTCGTTGGGAGACGAGTCGCACGTCGACTCGTCGGCCGGTGGCTATGCCTCGCTGATCGAGTCGAAGGTCGGTGACGCGGGTGAGGGCAAGGGGCCGTCGTACGCGGTCGAGGCCAAAGCGGTCGGTGAGAGCGATGACTACGAAGTCACCGCACGCGGTGAGGACTTCGTCTTCTGCATGCACGTCTCGCAGAGCGAGTCGGGGGAGGGCGGGTTCGCCGTTCCGGGTGCGGACGGGTCAAGCACGGTGGTGCCCGAGTACGAACTGTCGGCCACCGCCGTCGAGGGCTCGTGTTGAGGTCATTGCTGCTCGGAGCGGGGAGTGGAGCACGTCGTTCGAGCAGGAATGGTCGGACGCAAGGCGCTGGCAATGACAGGGACCCCTCCGGGCGTTGGGCGCTCAGCGGGTGCCAGGGTTTGGGGTTGGGGTTTAGGCTCGCCGCACCCTGGTCCGCACTGACTCCGGCGGTGGCACCCACGGGTACCTCGGCTGGCTCGCCGCGCGCCGCCAGTGGCTGTCGTATTCAGTGGGGATGATCCGCACCGACGCGATTCACCCAGGCGTGCTGAGGGTGCCGACTTGGGACTGGACGCCGGCTGTCGAGCCGGACGGAGAGGTCCGTGACGGTGCCAGGGGCGCCGGGCTTGCCGAGGACGTTCCGACCCGCCTGCGGACGTGGGTGCGTCAGGCCCGGACCAACGCCGGCCGGCGCCCTGGGGTGACCACCGACGCGGCGGCAGAGAACCGCCGCCTGCGCACGGAGAACCGGGGCGCGGCCCGTTTCAGTCGTTGCAGCCGGGGCCGTTGCGCGGGTTGATGCAGCTGTTGGTTCCGGGGCCGCCATTGTTGGTGTTCGTGCCGCGTCCGCCGTCCAGAGCGTCATCCCCGGCTTCCCCGAAGAGCCGGTCGTTGTCCTCGTCACCGTCGAGCCGGTCGTTGCCCCTGCCACCGCGGAGCTCGTCGTTGTCCCTGCCGCCGGAGAGGGTGTCGTCGCCGGTGTCACCGTAGAGGGTGTCGTTCTCCTCGTCACCGTGGAGATCGTCGTTGTCCTCGCCACCGTCGAGCCGGTCGTTGCCTCTGCCACCGTGGAGATCGTCGTTGTCCTCGTCACCGTCGAGCCGGTCGTTGCCCAGGCCCCCGATGAGCTGGTCGTTGCCCGAGTCGCCGGAAAGCTCGTCGTTGCCCGGTTCCCCGCGGAGGTCGTCGTTGCCCGAGCGACCGCGGAGGTCGTCGTTGCCCAGGCCCCCGATGAGTTGGTCGTCGCCCGAGTCGCCGGAGATCTGGTCGTTGTCCTCGTTACCGTGGAGGATGTCGTTGCCCCGGCCACCGCAGATGCGGTCGTTCCCCCCGAGTGCGTAGACCGTGTCGTTGCCTCCGAGTGCGAAGATCACGTCGTTGCCGGGGGTCCCGACGATGATGTCGTTCCTCTCGGTGCCCACGATGGTGGGCTTGGCGTCCTCGCAGTTCGAGGTGGTCCCGTGCGTGGCTGCCATCGGTGTTCCCAGCGCGGCGGCCGTGGTCGATTTCCTCGGTGATCCCGGTGTGGCCGCCGTCGTGGGGATGGACCAGACGAACAGCCCTCCGGTGACGAGGGCGATGATTGCGGGGAGGGACCGAGGACTGGCACTGCGTCGGCCGGAGCACGCAGCTCGAGCCGTCTTCGGGCGGTCGTCGCCGGACGGGCGGGGCTCGAACATGGCTCGACTGCCTCCCGGGTGAGGTGTACAGCTGTCTCCTACAGACAGTCACAATCTCGCCCAACCCGCCTGCGCACGGAGAGAGGAAGGAAGTTCTTCCGCGGGCATTCCCCGCAGGTCACGGCCGATACACCGTGCCACCATGACCACTCCTTCGGCCGACGCCCGCACGGACACGTCGTATCCGCCGCTGGGAACCCCAACGGCTGCGGCTCTTCTCCGCCGCCGCCCAGCTCGTCACCACCGGCCGCCGCCGCTACCTTCGCCCTGCCCTGCCCTGCCCTGCCCCGCCACTGGCACTGGACCGGCGTGATCACCTACGCGTTCAGGCCCTCGGCCTGCCCATCCCCAGAACAAACCAAGACGCGGCACGCAGAAAGCCCCCGCCGGCGTCCGACGAGGGCTCATGCAAGATCGAGGTTGAGGAACGGGTGCGAGGATTCTTCGGCGGCGAGGTCCCCGGCCGGCCGCTTCAGAAGACCGGGAGCGCGGAGAGCGAGTTGCCGTCCAGAAGGAAAACGCGATTGGCGTCGGCCACGAGCCAATAGGCGTCGGTGTTCTTGATGTTGCCGCCGCTGCCCAGGCGGGCGATCAGGCGGTACGCGGCGATCGCGAAGGGACCATGTGCCTCAATGGGGAGAGCACTGGGCAGATCCCGGGAAGCCGGTCATGCGCAGCAGCACATTGCGGCAGGGCTGTGCGCGGTCGTCCCATGTGTGAATCCCCCTCCGTGTCCCCAACAGCATCAGGAGCTTGCTCAGCGGCCCGACAGACGTTCGGTCGGGTTGCCTTCCGCTCGGAAGGAGTTGTGGATCACTTTGCTGCCCGGGCGGGCTCGGCAGCGAGGGTGGACGTACTCAATTGCGTACGTAATCAAGGGCGTCGGCCCGAGTGGTGCTGCTGAGCACCCGAATAAGTGCGGGTGCTCAGGGAAGCTGGTGATCCATACTCATTCGGGCCCGTGTCGTGAGCGGCAGGGTTGGTACGAGATCCCCCACGTGCGGGTGGCATGCCCGCGGAATGAGGTGCGCACCGATGACTCAGCCGCCGTATCAGGGTCCTCAGGACTGGCCCGGGCAGTATGGGCAGCCGGGACCGCAGGATGCGCGGCCGGGGGTGCCGCCGGTTCCGCCTCCGCCGCCGGTGCAGCCGCCGCAGTATCCGCCGAACCAGCCTGCGCAGTACGGCGCGTCCTACGGTCCGTACGGTCAGCAGCCTTCGCCGTACGGGACTTATCCGCCGCCTCCGCCCGCCCCGTCCGGTGGCCGTAAGACCCCTTTGATCGTCGCTGCGGCAGTCGTGGCTGTCGCCGTCATCGGTGGTGTCGTCTGGTTTGCCACGTCGGGCGGAGGTGACGACGACAAGCCTTCGGCCAACGGGAGTTCACAGGCCGGCGCGAGCCCGTCCGTCAGCGTGCCGGAGAGCGAGGACCCGGCGACCGAGCCCAGCGTGACCCCGAGTGAGGAAGAGTCCGACATCGGTGCCAAGCCGACCGGGACCGGCATGGAGGGCATGTGGAGGTCCGACTCCGGCGGCGGGGTCCTCGGGCTGAAGGAGAGCGTGGACACCGAGAAGCCGGACAAGGTCTCGGTCATCCTGGTCTCCGGCGGACTGCAGTGCCGGGGTATCCGGAAGGTCGAGGAGCCCGGGAAGAAGTACCAGGTCGCCTTGCTCTGCGAGCGGGACGGCAAGCCCGTCAAGAACGAGGACCGTGCCGGGGACCTCACGTACGGCGGCGGGGACTCGGTCAGCGTCAGCTGGTTCAAGGGCAAGAGCGGTACGGAGACGTTCACGCGTTACGGCGACTGGCCCAAGAGCTGAGATCGCATGGGCGGCGGGTGGATGGCATACGCAAGAGCATCCGCGCCCGGAAGGTTGAGTGGGGGTCCGGTTCGGTCCGGTCCGGTCCGGTCCGAGCGATGAGTTTCGCCGGACCCGGCGGTCTACCTCGTTGAGGCAGTCGCCCCGACCGGCAAAGGAGAACCCTCATGCAGAAGATCACGACCTTCCTGTGGTTCGACAACCAGGCTGAGGAAGCCGCGCAGCACTACACGTCGATCTTTGACGACTCCCGCGTGACCGACGTACAGCGGTACGGAGAAGCCGGACCGGGCGAGCCGGGAACAGCCATGATCGTCACCTTCGAGCTCGCGGGACAGAAGTTCATCGCGCTCAACGGCGGCCCGCAGTTCACCTTCAACGAAGCCATCTCGCTCTACGTGGACTGCGCGTCGCAGGAAGAGGTGGACGAGCTGTGGGCGAAGCTCAGCGCCGGTGGGGAGGAAGGGCCGTGCGGCTGGCTCAAGGACAAGTTCGGGCTGTCGTGGCAGATCATCCCGAAGGCGCTGACCGAGCTGCTGAGCGACCCTGATCCGGTCAAGTCCCAGCAGGTCATGAAGGCCATGCTCGGGATGCAGAAGATCGACGTACAGGGGCTGAAGGACGCGTACGGGCAGTGAACGGGCGCGAGGGCGCCCAGGCTCTCGCCGAGCGACTGCCCCGGGCCGCGCATGTCCGGGGTGCCTTCCGCCGCATGATGGTTTCCGGCCGTGCGGAGATGGTGTCCGGTGCGCGGCGGAGGCCGTCGCGCAACTGCGTTTGAGGTACCGGCTGTCGGCGATGACGGTCGACGCGTAAGCCGCCGAGGGCTACGTGGGGGGATAAACCGAGACGAAAGACCACAAAGGGCGGTCCCACTTGGGACCGCCCTTTGTCATTTGGCAGCTCAGCGCCATTGGCTGCCGGAGGCCGTGACCGGAATCGAACCGGCGTAACTCGCTTTGCAGGCGAGTCCCTCAACCACTCGGGCACACGGCCGTGTGACTCCAATGCCTCGACCGTAGGCGGGGCGGTGGCACGGCTCAAGGGCCCCGCGCGGGCTGCAACGCGACTGCCATACCGCGTTCATGGTCGTACGACCAAGGGACGAGCGGAGTCCCGTCCAGCGACAGGGTCCATACCGCTCCACGCCCCTTACTCTGAAGCCCATGACCGCCCTCGAACCCAGTGACGCCGAGGTCACGCCGCCGCCCGCGGACAGAGCCGAAGCCCCCGCCGCCCCGGACGACGACCGGGGCGGCGTTCTCGGCAGATCGCATCGCGCGCTCAGCGTCGGCATCGTCTCCGTCGTCGTGCTGATCGCCTTCGAGGCGACCGCCGTCGGCACCGCGATGCCCGTCGCGGCGCGAGAACTGCACGGCATCCCCCTGTACGCCTTCGCCTTCTCCGCGTACTTCACCACCAGCCTCTTCGCGATGGTGCTCTCGGGGCAGTGGGCCGACCGCGACGGGCCGCTGCGGCCGCTCGCCTCCGGGATAGCGGCCTTCGGCGCGGGACTGCTGCTGTCCGGGACCGCGAGTGCGATGTGGCTGTTCATCGTCGGGCGGGCGGTCCAGGGGCTCGGCGGCGGGCTGGTGATCGTCGCGCTGTACGTGGTCGTCAGCCGCGCCTACTCGGAACGGCTGCGGCCGTCGATCATGGCCGCGTTCGCCGCGAGCTGGGTGGTCCCCTCGGTCGTGGGCCCGCTCGCCTCCGGGACCGTCACCGAACACCTCGGCTGGCGCTGGGTGTTCATCGGTATCCCGGTACTCGTCGTCTTCCCGCTGGCGCTCGCGCTGCCCGCGATCCGGCGGATGGCGTCCGGGCCCGCCGATCCCTCCGCGCCGCCGCAGCCCTTCGACGGGCGGCGGATCCGGCTGGCGCTGGGCATCTCGGTGGGTGCCGGACTGCTGCAGTACGCAGGCCAGGATGTGAGGTGGCTCTCGCTGCTCCCGGCTGCGGCAGGCGCGGCGCTGCTGGTGCCGGCGGTGCTCGGGCTGCTGCCGCGCGGGACGTACCGGGCGGTGCGCGGGCTGCCGTCCGTCGTGCTGCTGCGGGGTGTCGCGGCCGGGTCCTTCATCGCGGCGGAATCCTTCGTACCGCTGATGCTGGTCACTGAGCGCGGGCTGTCGCCGACGATGGCCGGGTTGTCGCTGGCGGTCGGCGGGGCGACCTGGGCGCTGGGCTCGTACGTACAGGCCCGGCCGCGCCTCGAGCCGCACCGGGAGCGGCTGATGGTGCTGGGCATGGTGCTGGTCGCTGCGGCGATCGCGACCGCGCCGAGCGTGCTGATCGCCTCGGTTCCGGTGTGGATCGTCGGGGTCGCGTGGGGCGTCGGCTGCTTCGGCATGGGCATGGTGCTCGCTTCTACGAGCGTGCTGCTGCTGAAGCTGTCGGCGCCGGAGGAGGCGGGCGCGAATTCGGCGGCGCTGCAGATCTCGGACGGGCTGTCGAACGTCCTGCTGCTGGCGGCGGGCGGCGCGGCGTTCGCGGCGCTCGGCGGGGGAGCGGTGGGGACGGCGCACGCTGCGGTGGGGGCTTCGGGCTCGCACCCGGGGGCGTTCGCGGCGGTGTTCCTGCCGATGGCGGCGGTGGCGCTGGTGGGGGCGTGGGTCGGGACGAGGTGCGATGTGAGCTGAGTCGCACCCTGGGCGGACCCGGCGTCGTTTGGCCGGGCCCGCCCGTCGCTCCCCGGTAGGGTGGCCCGGTTGTCGTATCTGATCCCGTGCTGCCGAGAGCCTTGAACCGGAGACCGTGACTACTACCGCCTCCCACCACCTCTCACCCGCCTTCCCCGGGCGTGCGCCCTGGGGTACCGCCAACAAGCTGCGTGCCTGGCAGCAGGGCGCCATGGAGCGCTATCTCCAGGAGCAGCCACGGGACTTCCTCGCCGTCGCCACCCCCGGCGCCGGCAAGACCACCTTCGCGCTCACCCTCGCCTCCTGGCTGCTGCACCACCATGTCGTGCAGCAAGTGACCGTCGTCGCCCCCACCGAGCACCTCAAGAAGCAGTGGGCGGCCGCGGCGGCGCGGGTAGGGATCAAGCTGGACCCGGAGTACAGCGCCGGGCCGCTGAGCAAGGAGTACCAGGGGGTGGCGGTGACGTACGCCGGTGTCGGCGTACGGCCCATGCTGCACCGCAACCGCTGCGAGCAGCGCAAGACCCTCGTCATCCTCGACGAGATCCACCACGCCGGTGACTCCAAGTCCTGGGGCGAGGCGTGCCTGGAGGCGTTCGATCCCGCGACCCGGCGGCTCGCGCTGACCGGTACGCCCTTCAGGTCCGACACCAATCCCATTCCCTTTGTGCAGTACGAGGAGGGGAACGACGGGATTCGGCGGTCCGCCGCGGACTACACGTACGGCTATGGCAATGCGCTGGGCGACGGCGTCGTCCGGCCCGTGATCTTTCTGAGCTACAGCGGCAATATGCGCTGGCGCACCAAGGCCGGTGACGAGATCGCCGCCCGCCTCGGCGAGCCAATGACCAAGGACGCCATCTCCCAGGCCTGGCGCACCGCGCTCGACCCGCGCGGCGACTGGATGCCGAATGTGCTCCGGGCCGCCGACAAGCGGCTGACGGAAGTCAGGAAGGGCATCCCGGACGCCGGCGGTCTCGTCATCGCCTCCGACCAGGACTCGGCCCGTGCGTACGCCAAGCTGATCCGCGAGATCACCGGCACCAAGGCGACCATCGTCCTCTCCGACGAAGCCGCCTCCTCCCAGCGGATCGAGGAGTTCAGCGAGAACGAGGACCGCTGGATGGTCGCGGTCCGCATGGTGTCCGAGGGCGTCGACGTGCCGCGCCTCGCGGTGGGGGTGTACGCCACCACCATCTCGACGCCGCTCTTCTTCGCGCAGGCCGTGGGGCGTTTTGTACGGTCCCGGCGGCGCGGCGAGACCGCGTCCGTCTTCCTGCCGACCATCCCGAACCTCCTCGGCTTCGCAGGCGAGATGGAGGTCGAGCGCGACCACGTGCTCGACAAGCCGAAGAAGGACGGCGACGAGGACCCGTACGCCGAGTCCGAGAAGGAGATGGCGGAGGCCGAGAAGCAGCAGGACGAGGACACCGGGGAGCAGGACATGCTCCCCTTCGAGGCCCTCGAGTCCGACGCGGTCTTCGACCGGGTGCTGTACGACGGCGCCGAGTTCGGTATGCAGGCGCACCCGGGGAGCGAGGAGGAGCAGGACTACCTCGGCATCCCCGGGCTCCTCGAACCCGACCAGGTGCAGCTGCTCCTCCAGAAGCGCCAGGCACGGCAGATCGCGCACAGCCGCAAGAAGCCCGACGACGAGGCCGATCTGCTGGAACTGCCCGCCGAGCGGCGGCCCGTGGTCTCCCACAAGGAGCTCCTCGAACTGCGCAAGCAGCTGAACGCGATGGTGGGCGCGTACGTCCACCAGAGCGGAAAGCCGCATGGCGTCATTCATACGGAGCTGCGGCGGGTGTGCGGCGGGCCGCCGAGCGCGGAGGCGACGGCAGGGCAGATCCGGGAGCGGATCAAGAAGGTACAGGAGTGGGCCACGCGTATGCGGTGAGCCGGTGGGCCGGTGGGCTCGTGGGTCGGTGAGCCGGCGGGTCGATGGGTCGGTGGGCTCGCGGGTTGGTGACCTCGCGGGTCGATGGGCCGGAGCGTCGGTGAGCCGGCGGGTCGATGGGCCGGTGGGTCGGTACGCGGTGTCGCGTGTACGGATGTCGAACAGGGCCCGGGTGCACGAGTACGCCCCGGCCCCGCTCATCCCGCGGGACAAGGGAGCGGCGCCCGGATTCTGGACGAGGTCTTCCGCTGAGCGAACCTGGTCGCTACTGTCCCCGCATTGCATACGCCCCGTGGCAGCGCCGCCGCGGAGCGCAGCCGGTGTGCCTGTCCTGCCGGCGGCCTCTGGGGTGCGTCGCCGTGGGACCGGTGTCGCACTTTCCGTCGAGGACCGCCGTCACTCACTCCGAAGGAGAGGGCGTCGTGACCGCGGAAACCTCCCAGACGCTCGACAGAGGACTACGTGTCCTCAAGCTGCTCGCCGACACCGACCACGGGCTGACCGTCACCGAGTTGTCCACCAAACTCGGCGTCAACCGCACCGTCGTCTACCGTCTGCTCGCCACCCTGGAGCAGCACGCCCTCGTCCGCCGTGACTTGGGCGGCCGCGCCAGAGTGGGCCTCGGCGTGCTGCGCCTGGGCCGCCAGGTGCACCCGCTGGTGCGGGAGGCCGCGATGCCGGCCCTGCGCTCGCTCGCGGAGGACATAGGGGCCACGGCTCATCTCACCCTCGTCGACGGCGCGGAGGCCCTTGCGGTCGCCGTCGTCGAGCCGACCTGGACGGACTACCACGTCGCCTACCGGGCGGGCTTCCGTCATCCGCTGGACCGGGGCGCGGCGGGCAAGGCGATCCTCGCGGCCCGGCAGAGCAAGTCGAACGAACCCGGGTACACGCTCACCCACGGCGAACTGGAGGCGGGCGCGAGTGGTGCGGCCGCGGCGCTGGTAGGGGTGACGGGGATAGAGGGCAGCGTGGGCGTGGTGATGCTGGCGGACTCGGTGCCGGAGAGGGTGGGGCCGAGGGTGGTGGACGCGGCGCGCGAGGTGGCGGACGCGTTGCGCTGACGCGGGGCCCCTTGCGGGGTGCGGTCTGGGTTGCCCCGGGGGCGGGTCTCCCTGTGGTGCGCGGGTTTGCCCGGGGCGCGGGTCCCTTGCGGGACGCGGGTCCTGGGGGCTTGGGCGTGCCCGGTCTTGCGCGGTGGCCGCCCGGGTCCGCTCCGGGGCTCGTATCCGGGACTGCGCTGCATCCGATATACGGCTCCGCCGTGTGGTCACCGCGCTTCGCGCGAGCTGCGACGCGTTACGTCTCGGACACGCCCCCTGCGTGTCCCCTGACCCGGTGAACGTTTCCACGCACCCGGCGGGAGCGGCCGGCGCCCCGGCCGGGACGCGGGTCCTGGGGGCTTGGGCGTGCCCGGTCTTGCGCGGTGGCCGCCCGGGTCCGCTCCGGGGCTCGTATCCGGGACTGCTATCCTCACCGCGCTTCGCGCGAGCTGCGACGCCTTACGTCCCGGACACGACCCCTGCGCGTCCCCTGAACCAGTGAACGTTTTCACCACCCGCAGGAGCGGCGTCCCGGCCGTGGGTGATGGTCAGCCGGGCCGGTGCCTCAGCTGCGGCAGATAGATTGACACCGTGCTCTCCAGTCTCACACGCCCCCGCGCCATCGCCCTCTGCGCCCTCCCCGTCGTCGCGCTCTTCGCCGTCGCCGGGCTCGCGCCGCTGCCGTATGCCGTCGCGGAGCCCGGGATGACCGCGAACGTGCTCGGCAAGGACCAGGGCAAGCCGATCATCACCGTCTCCGGTGCGCCCACACGTAAGACCGAAGGTGCGCTGCGGATGACGACGATCGTGGCGACCGGGCCGTCCGCCGAGGTCGGCCTCGGCGATGTCGTCGACGCATGGTTCAGCACGAACCGCGCGATCCTGCCGCACGACTCCGTCTATCCGTCCGGCAAGTCCGACGAGGAGATCGCCCGGCACAATGTCGAGGACATGGAGAAGTCGCAGGACGTCGCCACCCAGGCGGCGCTCTCCTATCTCCACAAGGACCCGTCGACGGTGAAGGTCAAGCTCCATCTCGCCGATGTCGGCGGGCCCAGTGCCGGGCTGCTCTTCTCGCTCGGCATCGTCGACAAGCTCGCCGGCGACGGTGCGGGCGGCGATCTCACCGGTGGCCGCAATATCGCCGGTACGGGCACGATCACCGCCGACGGCAAGGTCGGCGCGGTCGGCGGGGTGTCGCTGAAGACTCAGGCCGCCAGGCGCGACGGGGCGAGCGTCTTCCTGGTTCCCAAGGACGAGTGCGCCGACGCGAAGGCCGAACTGCCCGGCGGGCTGCGGCTGATCCCCGTCACGACGCTGCAGGGCGCGGTGGACTCCCTTCGGGCGCTGGAGAAGGGCGGGAAGGTTCCGAGCTGCTGAGGTCCGCAGCCGAAGGAGTCCGTCCCGTGTGCGTCCCGGCCTGCCGACCCGTGTCCATCTCCCGCCAGCTCGGGAACACCGCCGGAGCCAGCGTCGCCAGGAAGTACGCCCCGCCGAAGACGAGTAGCGCGGTCGCAAGTCCTGCCTGCTCGATGAGGTAGCCCGCCGCCAGACCGCCGAGCGGCGCGGTCAGTAGCACTCCGGCGGTGGTTACGCCCGCGACCCGGCTGCGCAGTTCCTCGGGGACGCGCTCGTACATGATCGTGGTCAGGATCGGGTTGAGCATCCCGGCACCCAGCCCGCCCACCGCCATGGTCACGGCGAGCGGCGCCGTGCCGTCCGCCAGCGCCGCCACCACGAACCTCGGCAGCCCGCAGAGTATGAACGCGACGGTGAACAGCGCCCGCCGCGGGAAGCGGTGCCCGATCGCGCCGTAGAGCAGCGCGCCGAGCAGGGCGCAGCCGCCGAAGGCCGCGACCAGCAGGCCCAGGTCCCGGGCGCCGCCGAGGTCTTGCTTGGCATGCACCGGCAGCAGTACTGAACTCCAGCCCTGGTCAAGGCCGTTGGTGAGCATCACCATCACCATGACGCCCAGCAGCAGCCGGGTGCGCAGCAGGAAGGCGTACCCTTCGCGCAGCTCGCCCCGGTACGCGGCGAGCGAGACGGGTGCCGCCCGCCGCCGGGGCTCGGCCGCGCTCAGCCCCCGTACGCCCAGGAAGATCAGCAGCGCGGATCCGCAGAAGGTCGCGGCGTCCAGCAGCAGCACCGCCTCCGCGCCGGTCAGTGCGATGAGGAGGCCGGCCAGTGCCGCCCCGGCCATCCTGGCTCCGCGCGAGACCGCGTCGAAGAGGCTCGCGGCCCGGGTGAGGGGCGTGCGCGCCGCCTTCGCGAGGTCGGGTATAAGGACATATCGGGAGGTTTCGCCGGGTGCGTGGAAGAGCCCAGTGACGGCCATCAGCGCGCAGAGCATCCAGAATTCGAGTGCGCCCGCGTAGTGCAGCAAGGGGATCGCGGCGAGCGCGAGCGCGCAGAGGAGGTCCGAGGTGATGCTGACCCGGCGACGGCCGATCCGGTCGATGACCGGACCGCCGGTGATCGCCGAGACGATGACCGGCAGGGTCGCACAGAAGGCGACCAGGCCCGCCTTGCCGGGGCTGCCCGTCGTCTGCAGCGCGTACCACGGGACGCCGATGAGAGTGAGTGAATTGCCGGTGATCGACACGGCGTTGGCCGCCAGCACGGTGGCGAGCGGCCCGCGTCCCCCCTTGGCCGTCATGCGATACGCGCGGCCGGCGCGGGCTGCTGCTGCACCAGGCGCAGCCCCAACTCGACGAGTGTCCAGCCCAGTTGCGTACGAAGGTCCTCGCGCGGCGGGCGATGCGCGCGGGCCGTGTCCCGCAGCCCCGCGGCGCGCAGGTCGTGCAACCGCAGATGTATGTCGGAATGCATGGCCGGTGGTTCCCCTCAGTCGATGGAGCGCGGGAAGGCGTGCAGGTGCATACGGACCTGGGCGGCGTCCTCGGATTCAGCACTCGGCGCCAGGTCCCGGTAGCTCTCGATGAGTGCGTGGACCTTCTCGTTGAGCTCGAGGGCCTGTGCGGGAGTCAGCCGCAGGGTCCAGTTGCTCAGGTCCGAGCTTCTGCGCCACTCGTCGGGCCACTCGCGTGCGGTGCCGAGCCAGGTGCCGACCTCCTGGGTGTGCATGGTCGCGACCTCGTGCAAATAGAGGTCCGCGGCGCCGCGCACCGTCGGGTCGGGGTGGGTGAACAGGGAGTCGTCGAGGCTTGTCCCGTCCACCGAGGCCTTCCACCAGCGCTCCCGGCCCTTGCCCCGCTCGGGGTCGTCCTCGACGAAGCCGTGTGCGGCGAGCTGGCGCAGGTGGTAGCTGGTGGCACCGCTGGACTCGCCCAGTCTGCCGGCCAGTTGGGAGGCGGTGGCGGGCCCGTCGTGCCGCAGGGCGGACAGCAGGCGCATCCGTAGCGGGTGGGCGAGGCCGCGCAGGGAGCGCGGGTCGAGCGGGCGGTAGTTGCGCGGTACGGACTCGGGCATGTTGCAAAGCTAGTCTTGCAAAGAAGTGGTTGCAAGGGTTTCTTTGCAACCACTTCTTTGCAATCAGACCTTTGCGGCCCGGGGCCCGGCAGCGCTGGGCCCGGTGGCCCTGGAGCCGGCGACCTTGAGGCCGGGCGGCTAGCCGTTCTTGATGAAGCCCTCCTGGATCAGCCAGTCCTTCGCCACCTTGTGCGGGTCCTCGCCCTCCACATCCACCTTCCCGTTGAGCTCCTGCGCGATCTGCGTCGTCAGCCTCGCGCTCAGCGGGTTGAGCAGGCTCGCGATCACCGGCCACTTCTCGATCGTCTTGCTGTGGATCTCCGGCGCCGCGTTGTAGTTGGGGAAGAAGTGCTTGTCGTCCGCGAGGGTGTCCAGATCCATCGCCTTGATCCGGCCGTCCGTGGTGTACGCCTCGCCGAGCAGACACGAGTTGGACTTCGACACCTGCGTGTAGATGATCCCGGCGTCCATCTTCATGATGTTCCCGGCCGGGATCTCCATCCCGTACGCCTTCTCCATGCCCGTCAGCCCGTCCTCGCGCGAGGCGAACTCGTTCTCCACGCAGAGCGTTACCGCCGACGGGTCCTTCTTCGACAGCTCCGCCAGGTCCGACATCGTCCTGAGGTGGTACTTCGCGTTGTTCTTCTTGCTGATCGCCAGCGTGTAGGTGTTGTTGAGCGTGGACTGCGGCAGCCAGGTGACGCCGTTCTTCAGATCCTCGTTGTGCACCGCCTGCCACTGCGCCTGCGGGCTGACGATCGGCTTCTGGTGCCCCAGATACGTGATCCAGGCCGTGCCGGTGTAGTCGTACATCGCGTCCGCGTCGCCGCCGACGATCGCCTCGCGCGCACTGATCGAGCCGGGCAGATTCGTACGGTCCAGAACCTCCGCGCCCGCCGCCTTGAAGATCAGGCCGATCATCTGGCCGAGGATGATGTTCTCGCTGAAGTTCTTGGAAGTGACGGTCAGCGAGGCGCCCTTGAGCGGTGCGCCTTTGCCGACCGAACCCGGTGCCACATCGTCCACCAGCGGCGAACCGCTCTTGAGGCCGCAGCCGGTCAGACCCGTCAGGCCGGTCAGGGTCAGCGCCAGTGCCGCCGCCCCGCTCAGCGCCGCGCGTACGCAGCGCATCACCCCTCCAGCCCGTGCGGCGTGAGCAGCAGCTCGGCCAGCGAGGCCAGCCAGTCCACCAGCAGCGCAAGCGCCACGGTCAGCACCGAGCCGAGGATCAGCACCGGCATCCGCTGGGTCTGGATGCCCGAGGTGATGAGGTCGCCCAGGCCGCCGCCACCGCCGAAGGTGGCCAGCGTGGCCGTGCCGACATTGAGGACCAGGGCCGTACGTACGCCGGCGAGGATCAGCGGTACGGCGAGCGGCAGTTCGACCTTGCTCAGGGTGCCCATCGACGACATGCCGATCCCGCGCGAGGCCTCCACCAGCTGCGGATCGATCGCCTTCAGGCCCGCCACCGTGTTGGAGAGCACCGGCAGCACCGCGTAGATCACCATGCCGACGATCGCCGTCGACGGGCCGATGCCCAGCCAGATCACCAGCAGTGCCAGCAGGCCGATGGCAGGGGTCGCCTGTCCGATGTTGGCGATCGCGGTGACGAGCGGCGCGGCCCTGCTCAGGCCCCGCCGGGTCAGCGCGATGCCCAGTGGGATCGCGATGATCAGCACCCAGAAGGTGGAGATGGCGGTGAGCTGGATCTGCTGCCACAGCCGCAGCTGCACATTGCCGCCCGACAGGGAGTTCTCGGCGATCGCGTCGAGGTGGATGTTGGTGATCCACAGGAAGGTCACCAGCAGGACGACGACGAGCACGGCCGGCAGCACCACCAGCTTCTGCCAGGTGATCCGCCGCTTCGGCGCCGGAGCCGGTGTCGGGGGTTCCTCCTCGTCCGGGAAGGCATGGCCCAGGATGTCGTGGTCGCCGGGCGGGCCGGCGGGAGCTGTACTCATCCGCCCGCACCGCCCTCCAGCTCCACCTCTGTCTGGTGGTGGCGCAGCTCCTCCAGATCGTGCTGGTGCTCGATGGCGGTGAGCCGGTCGGCCTCGAGCATCTCGTGTACGGAGTTCATCAGCGTCTCCATGTCGACGACGCCGATGTACTCGCCGCGCCGCCCGGTCACCGCGACCCGCCCGCTGGAGTCCAGGAGCACCGCCTCCAGCGCGTCGTGCAGTGTCGCGTCCCGGGTCACCGTGTCGTGCACCAGCTGCCCCGCCCTGGCCAGCGACCCCTTGGCGCGCATCAGATCGCCGCGCCGCAGCCATTTGTACGGACGGTTCCGCCGGTCCAGCATCAGCACCTCGTTGTGCGGGCCCTTGCGCAGCTTGTTGAAGACAATCTGGAGGGGATCGTCCACGGTCACCGTCGGGAACTCCGCTATCTCGACATCTCGCACCCGGGTGAGATTGAGCCGCTTGAGTGCCGCACCCGCGCCGACGAAACCGGAGACGAAGTCGTCCGCCGGATTGGTGAGGATCGCCTCCGGAGTGTCGAACTGCGCGATGTGCGAACGCTCCCGCAGCACCGCGATCCGGTCCCCGAGCTTGATCGCCTCGTCGAAGTCGTGTGTGACGAAGACGATCGTCTTGTGCAACTCGTGCTGCAGCCTGATCAGTTCGTCCTGCAGATGATCACGGGTGATCGGGTCGACGGCCCCGAACGGCTCGTCCATCAGCAGTACGGGAGGATCCGCGGCGAGCGCCCGCGCGACGCCCACCCGCTGCTGCTGGCCGCCCGACAGCTGCCGCGGATAGCGCCCGTGGAACTCCCGCGGATCCAGCCCCACCAGATCGAGCATCTCCTCGACCCGGTCCTTCACCTTCGACTTCGACCAGCCGACCATCTTCGGTACGAGGGCGATGTTCTCCGCGACCGTCATATGCGGGAAGAGACCGGAGGACTGGATCGCGTATCCGACCTTCCGCCGCAGCTTCACCGGGTCGATGTCGGTGACGTCCTCGTCGCCGATCCTGATCCGGCCGGACGTCGGCTCGATCAGCCGGTTGATCATCTTCAGCGTGGTCGACTTACCGCAGCCGGAGGGACCCACCAGGATCACCGTCTCGCCCGCCTTGATCTCCATCGACACGTTGTCCACCGCCGGGTCGGGGCTCCCCGGATAGCGCTTGGTCAGGCTCTCCAGCTCGATGGAGGCCCCGGAAGTGGCAGATTCAGGCACGGATCCCCCTCGAGATGGTGAGACGGCCGATCCCCACGTACGCGGAGTCGAAGAGCAGGGCGAGGATCACGATCCCGATCGTCCCCGCGAGCACCTGGTTGAGCGCGTTGGCGCTGCCCAGCGAAGCGATGCCGCGGAAGATCTCATTGCCGAGGCCGGGCCCGGAGGCGTACGCGGCGATCGCGGCGATGCCCATCAGCATCTGCGTGGAGACCCGGATGCCGGTCAGGATCGGCGGCCAGGCGAGCGCCAGCTCCACTCTGAGGAGCCGGGAGACCCGGGCCATCCCGATCCCCTTGGCGGCGTCCACGAGCGAGGGGTCCACGCCGCGCAGCCCGACGACGGAGTTACGGACGATCGGCAGCAGCCCGTACAGCGTCAGGGTGATCACGGTCGGCGGCACCCCGAGGCCCACGATCGGGATCAGCAGACCGATCAGGGCGAGCGAGGGGATGGTGAGGAACATCGCTGTCGACGTCATGGCGAGGTTGCCGCCCCAGCCGCTGTGATAGGTGACGAGGCCGATCAGCACACCGAGAAGCGTGGCGATCACCATGCACTGGAAGACGACGCTGGCGTGCTGGTAGGCGTCGGTGAGCAGCTGCTGGTGGTTGGTGACCAAGTAATCCCAGAAGCTCACACCGTCACCTCAGACGCTTTTGTCCTCCGCGGCCTGCTCCACCAGCGGAATGATCCGCAAGGGCACGGGATTCTCCATGACGATCGCTGTCGAGGCCCGCACGATGCCATCAAAACCGACAACACGGTCGATCACACGTTGGAGATCGGCGTTGGAGCGGGCGACGAGCCGGCAGAGCATGTCGCCGTGGCCGGTGGTGGTGTGCAGCTCGAGCACCTCGGGGACGCCCGCCAAATGGGCGCGTACATCGGCCCCTTGCCCCTGCTTGATCTCCAGCGTGGCGAAGGCGGTCACCGGGTAGCCGAGAGCCGCCGGATCGACGTTCGGGCCGAAACCGCGGATGACTCCATTGGACTGAAGGCGGTCCAGCCGCGCCTGCACGGTCCCACGGGCCACACCGAGACGGCGGGACGCCTCGAGCACGCCGATCCTCGGCTCACGCGCGAGCAGCACGATGAGCCGGCCGTCCAGATGATCGATCGCCATGACGTCTCCCGAATGGTCATCATGTACAGATGGCCCCGTCATGGTCCCTGATTGCTGTGCATATTGCCCAGCAGAAACACAAACTATTGCGCACCTTGTGGATCGGGGGGAGCCTGCCCGTATGACTGAGACCATCGATCACACCCCGACCACCGCGCGTAAGGCCGACCCCTTCCCGGTGAAGGGAATGGACGCGGTCGTCTTCGCCGTCGGCAATGCCAAGCAGGCCGCGCACTACTACTCCACGGCCTTCGGCATGAAGCTCGTCGCCTACTCCGGACCGGAGAACGGCAGCCGCGAGACCGCGAGTTACGTCCTCACCAACGGCGCCGCCCGCTTTGTGCTGACCTCCGTGATCAAGCCCGCCACCGACTGGGGCCGCTTCCTCGCCGACCATGTCGCCGAGCACGGCGACGGCGTCGTCGACCTGGCCATCGAGGTGCCGGACGCGCGCGCCGCGTACGCGTACGCCACCGAGCACGGCGCCCACGGCATCACCGAGCCGTACGAGATCAAGGACGAGCACGGCACGGTGGTGCTGGCCGCGATCGCCACGTACGGCAAGACCCGGCACACCCTCGTCGACCGCTCCGGCTACAACGGCCCGTACCTGCCCGGCTTCGTCGCCGCCGACCCGATCGTCGAGCCGCCGGCCAAGCGCACCTTCCAGGCCATCGACCACTGCGTCGGCAATGTCGAGCTCGGCAGGATGAACGAGTGGGTGGCCTTCTACAACAAGGTCATGGGCTTCACCAACATGAAGGAGTTCGTGGGCGACGACATCGCCACCGAGTACTCCGCGCTCATGTCGAAGGTCGTCGCCGACGGCACGCTGAAGGTGAAGTTCCCGATCAACGAGCCGGCGATCGCGAAGAAGAAGTCGCAGATCGACGAGTATCTGGAGTTCTACGGCGGGGCCGGCGTCCAGCACATCGCGCTCGCCACGAACGACATCGTCGCGACCGTACGTTCCATGCGGGCGGCGGGAGTCGCGTTCCTGGACACCCCCGACTCGTACTACGACACGCTCGGCGAGTGGGCGGGCGAGACCCGGGTGCCCGTCGAGACGCTGCGCGAGCTGAAGATCCTCGTCGACCGCGACGAGGACGGCTATCTGCTGCAGATCTTCACCAAGCCGGTCCAGGACCGGCCGACGGTCTTCTTCGAGATGATCGAGCGGCACGGCTCGATGGGCTTCGGCAAGGGCAACTTCAAGGCGCTCTTCGAGGCGATCGAGCGCGAGCAGGAGAAGCGCGGAAACCTGTAACCGGGGCTCCGCCCCGAACCCCGCGCCTCAAACGCCGGCCAGGCTGGATTTCCGCCTGTCCGGCGTTTGACGTCGTGCGGCCGAAGGTCGACAGCCCGCCGCAGCGCGCCACGATCCGCCGGGCACCCCTACGCTGGACGCATGGCCAGGATGAATGACGTCGGCGGCATGCAAGGCTTCGGGCCCATCGACACCACCGACGACGCCGAGCCCTTCCACGCCGACTGGGAAGCCAGGGTCTTCGCCCTGAACCGCGCCCTCATCGTCGGAAAGGTCTTCAACCTCGACGAGTTCCGCGACGCGATCGAGTCCATGCCGCCCGCCGAATACCTCGCGGCCTCGTACTACGAGCGCTGGTTCCACGCCATCGTCAGCCTCCTGGAGCGCAAGGGCGTCATCGCGGCGGGTGAGCTCGATGACTGACGTGACCACCGACCGCTTCGCGCCGGGCGCGCGGGTGCGGACCGTGCACCACGATCCGCCGCACCACACCCGGTTGCCCCGCTACGCCCGCGGCAAGCACGGCACGGTCGTCGAGCCCGAGGGCCGCTCGCCGCTCGCCGACGTGCGCTCCCAGGGGCGCGAGGACGCCCCCGTCCAGCAGGTCTACGCCGTACGGTTCGCGGCCCGGGAGCTGTGGGGCGACGGTGACCACCACGTCGTACTGGACCTGTTCGAGAGCTACTTGGAGGACGACCAGCCGTGACCGGGACCCACTCCGACGCCCTGATCTCCCGCCGCGTACGCCGCCTCGAGACGCTCCTGGAGGAGCGCGGCCTCGTCGCGGGCGCCGCGCTCGACGAAGCCCTCGACGCCTTCCTGAGCGGCGCCTCCCCGGCCAACGGGGCGCGGGTGACGGCCCGGGCCTGGGTCGACGCGGACTTCCGCGCCCGGCTGCTTGCCGACGGGACCGCGGCCGTCGCCGAACTCGGTCTGTCCTCCGGAGGAGTCCAGCCACAGCGGCTGCACGTCGTCGAGAACACCGAGCGCACGCACAACGTCATCGTCTGCACGCTCTGCTCCTGCTACCCGATCCGGCTGCTGGGCCCGTCCCCGAGCTGGTACAAGAGCGAGGCCTACCGCTCCCGGGTGGTCCGCGAACCCCGCGCCGTACTGGAGGAGTTCGGCCTGCGTCTGCCGCCCGACACGGAGATCACCGTCTGGGACTCCACCGCGGAAACCCGCTACATGGTCCTGCCCCGCCGCCCGGCCGGCACGGAGTCCCTGACGGAACCGGAACTGGCGGCTCTGGTGACCCGCAACGCCCTGATCGGCACGGCGGCGGTCTAGGGCGTGTTTTAGAAGTCCCGCCTGCCCCGCGACCCCTGGCACGCACACTCGCGATGTTGTCGGAGTCACCCAAGTACGTCCAGTACGAGGGCGATCCTCCGCCTTGCGATTGCACGCACCAGACGCCGCAGGGCCCGCCCTGCGGGCGAACGGCGCTACTTCTAAAACACGCCCCTAGGGCCGGGGCGCACAGGCGACTGCCCCAGCCAGGCAGGTGCCGGACTCGTCCGCCGACGGGCGGGGTGAGGGAACGGCCCGCCGCGGGCGACCCGCCCGCATGGCACCTGCGCCCGCGCCCCGACCCGTACCCCCAAACCGCGCCCGCCGCGTCAGTCCCGCACCGGCTTTGACGCCCCCGGGCTCGTCGGCGACACCGTCCCGGCCTCCTCCGACGGCTTGCTCGGAGCCGGATTCGCCGACGGCTGCAGCTTCGGCAGCGACTGCTCCGGCGAAGGCTGCTCCGGCGGCGCCGACTGCCCCGGCGAAGGCTGTTGCCCCGGCGGCGACTGCTCCGGTGGCGACGGCCGCTCCGGCGAAGGCTGCTCCGCCTCGCCCGCAGCTGCCGATTCGTCCACCCCGGTCACGTCATTCGGCCCGCCCGGCGGCGGCTCCCCGAGCGCGTTCAGCGCGTCCTGCGCAACCGGGGCCAGCAGCGGTGAGAAGTACGGGTTGATCCGCAGCGCCTCCCCCAGGTGCCGCCGGGCCGCGCCGGACTGCTCCAGCGCCCGCTCGATCTCGCCCCGGTGGTACGCGAACAGCGCGCTCCGCAGCCCCGGTCCGGTCGCCCTCCTGGCGTACGGCAACGCCTCCTTCGCCCTGCCCGCCCGGTACAGCGCCCACCCCAGCGCGTCCGCGACGTACACGCTCCGGTGCTGCCGCGCCCACTCGCCCGACAGCCGCCGTACGGCCGACTCCGGGTCCCCGTGGTCCGCCTCGAAGCGGCCGAGCACCAGCTCCTCGTTCACCCCGTCCTTCTCCGCCTCCGCCGCGCGGGCGCGCAGTCGCCCGTACTCCGTGCTGGCATCCCCGTCCAGCCCCAGCGACTCGTACAACTCGCCCGCCTCCAGCGCGTATTCGGGCAGTGGCGCCAGCTCGAGGGCCGCCTGGTAGTCGCGGAATGCCTCCTCCGTACGCCCCAGCGCCGCCAGCGTCCGCGCCCGCCCCGCCAGCGACGGATGGTGATCGCTCACGAACCGCAGCGCAGCGTCGTACTGCTCCAGCGCCTCCTGCGGTTCGCCGCGTTCCCAGGCCAGTTCGCCGAGCCGCTGCAGCGCGGCCGCCTTCTCCGCGGGTGCGTCGGCGGACTTGGCCGCGCTGTACGCCACCGACGCCGCGTCCTCGCGCCAGCCCCGCTCCCGCATGACCTGCGAGGCGAGCTCCAGCGTCTGCCCACCCGAGTACAGCTTCTGGAGCTTGTCCAACGCCTTGCCGGCGGCCTTGTAGTCGCCGAGGCCGTTGTAGGCGTCGATCAGCACCGGATACACCGTCCACCGCTCCGGCTTCTGCTTCCTCGCGCGCTCGCCCCAGGTACGCGCCGCGCCGAAGTCGCGCCGGGCGTTGGCCAGCGCCGCGAGACCCACCAGCGCGTCGACGTTCCCCTCGTGGTCCGGGAGCACCTCCAGCGAGCGCTGCAGCGCGCTCTCCGCCCGCGAGTAGTACGTCGGGTCCGCCAGCTGCGTGCCCCGCTCCACATACGCCGACCCCAGCATCGCCCACGACTCCCCATCAAGGGGGTGGGCCCCCAGCCATTTTTCGCGGTCGCGGATGAGCGCGGTCAGATCGGGGAGGGAGGCCGGAGCGCCCGCGCCCACCGCGGCCATCGCCCGCGCGGCCGGTCCCGGCGCCGGCGGCGGGCCGTCCTCCCCCCAGCCCGGCGCGAGCATGACCACCCCGATGACCAGCGTCGCGCCGACGAGCGTGCCGACCGCGGCGTTCTTCATGGTTTCGCTCTTCATGGCGCTCACTGTGCGTCAGTAAGCAGTCGATACGAAGAACACACTCGGTAGTGCGAAGCGGAATGCAGACGGGTTCACACCGATGGCCCCTGGTGCGAGGCTTGCAGCATGGACGATCTTCTCGACCGGCTGCGCGCCGGTCTGCCCGCCGAGGCCCTGATCACCGACCCGGACATCACGGCCTCGTACGCGAACGACATGGCGAGCTTCTGCGAGGCGGGCACCCCCGCCGTCGTCGTCCTGCCGCGCACCGTGGAGCAGGTCCAGCACGTCATGCGCACCGCGACCGCGCTGCGGGTCCCCGTCGTCCCGCAGGGCGCCCGTACCGGGCTGTCCGGCGCCGCCAATGCCTCGGACGGCTGCATCGTGCTGTCCCTGACCAAGATGGACCGGATCCTGGAGATCAGCCCGGTCGACCGGATCGCGGTCGTCGAGCCGGGCGTCGTCAACGCCGTCCTCTCCCGTGCCGTCAACGAACACGGGCTCTACTACCCGCCCGACCCCTCCAGCTGGGAGATGTGCACCATCGGCGGGAACATCGGCACCGCGTCCGGCGGCCTGTGCTGCGTCAAGTACGGAGTGACCGCGGAGTACGTGCTCGGCCTGGACGTCGTCCTCGCCGACGGACGTCTGCTCACCACCGGCCGCCGCACCGCGAAGGGTGTCGCCGGCTACGACCTCACCCGGCTCTTCGTCGGCTCCGAGGGCAGCCTCGGCATCGTTGTCAAAGCCGTGCTCGCACTCCGGCCGCAGCCGCCGGCGCAGCTGGTCCTGGCCGCCGAGTTCGACTCCGCGGCGGCCGCCTGCGAGGCCGTCTGCGCGATCATGGAGCGCGGCCACACGCCCTCGCTCCTCGAGCTCATGGACCGTACGACCGTCCGGGCCGTCAACGCCATGGCGAACATGGGTCTGCCGGACACCACCGAGGCACTGCTCCTCGCCGCCTTCGACACCCCGGACCCGGCAGCCGATCTGGCCGCCGTCGGCGAGCTGTGCAGAGCGGCGGGCGCCACCGAGGTCGTCCCCGCGGACACCGTCGCCGAGTCCGAACTGCTCCTCCAGGCAAGGAGGTTGTCACTCACCGCCCTGGAGACCGTCAAATCGGCCACGATGATCGACGACGTCTGTGTGCCGCGCTCGAAGCTCGGCGCGATGATCGAGGGCACTGCGGCCATCGCCGAGAAGTACGGCCTCACCATCGGCGTCTGCGCGCACGCGGGCGACGGCAACACCCACCCCGTCGTCTGCTTCGACCACGCCGACCCGGACGAGTCCCGGCGCGCCCGCGAGTCCTTCGACGAGATCATGGCCCTCGGTCTGGAACTCGACGGCACGATCACCGGAGAGCACGGCGTCGGCGTACTGAAAAAGGAGTGGCTGGCGCGCGAACTGGGCCCGGTGGGCGTGGAGATGCAGCGCGGCATCAAGCAGACCTTCGACCCGCTCGGCCTGCTCAACCCCGGCAAGATCTTCTGAGGTCGATGCGGCACCGATGCGGCACCGATGCGGCACCGATGCGCCACCGCTGTGGGGCCGATGTGAGACCAGAGGCCTAAGGCCAATGCCCGATGGCCCGGGCACCGGCTCCCCGCATAGCGTGGAGACATCGATGAAAGTCGACGAAGGCCGATGCAGGCCGATGAAGGAGGAGCCGTGCCGGCACGTCTTGACCACACCATCGTCCACAGCCGCGACCGCTTCGCCGGCGCCCGTTTTCTCGCCGAACTGATCGGTGAGCCCGATCCCAAGCCCTTCGGCCCCTTCGCGAGCCTGCCGCTGGCGGGCGGCGTCACTCTGGACTATCTCGACGTACGGGAGCGCATCGTCTCCCAGCACCTCGCCTTCCTGGTCTCGGAGGAGGAGTTCGACGAGATCTTCGGCCGGATAACCGAGCGCGAACTCCCGTACTGGGCCGACCCGATGCACAACGAGCCGCAACAGATCAATCACCACTACGGGGGCCGCGGGGTCTACATCGACGACCCCGATGGCCACTCCCTCGAGTTCCTCACGCATACGTACGTCACCTCCTAGGCCTCCTGGGCATCGCCGTCCAGGGACTCGTCCGAGGGCCGCAGGTCCCCCAGCCGCAGATCGTCGGCCGGGGTGGGCGCGAGCAGCTCGGCGAGGCCGTCGTCGATGCCGAGCTGTTCCGACTCGGAGCCGGGAGGAACCACCCGCAGCGTCCGCTCCAGCCACCCGGACACCGCCGCGGCGGACGCCTCGACGAGCGCGTCGCCGTCGGGGGAGCTGAGCGCCATCAGGACCACGCTGCGGCCCTCGACCTCGGTCGGCCGGATCCGGACATCTCCCTGCCCACACGGGCGGAACACCCCTTCGACCAGCAGCTCGCGGGCGAAGTTCCACTTCACGGGGCTGTCGGAGCCGATGTGAAAGGCTATGTGCACGGCGTACGGGTCGTCAGTGCGGTAGGTCAGCCGGGCCGGGACGGGGATGCTGAGTTCGGGCGACAGCACCAGTCTGAGCTCCAGCTCGCGTTCCACCACGGTGTGCATGAGAGTGCTCTCCTTCCTTCTGCGAGGCCTTGTGAGTGGGCCGTGCAAGGAGAGAGCGCGTCGCACCGCTGCTATGACGCGACTTTCGGAAACAACTTTCTGTGGTGCATCCGTGACCGGAAAGTAGTCGTTACGGCAGGACCGCCCCAGGGGCACTCGAGGGTCTGATAGATGTGGAGCCTTGAATTGAGGCCTCGAGGAGATACGGGACCACGGTGATGAGCGCCCCAACCCCGGCCACCGGAGACGGCAGCCCCACGCCCGGCTATTACCCGGATCCATCCATTCCTGGATATGTCCGGTACTGGAACGGTGCTTCCTGGGTGCCCGGTACGAGTCGGCCCGCGCCGGAGACGGGCGAGGCGATGCCCTCGGCACCCGGCTCGACGGCGCCCGAGTTCGCGTCGGCCGGTCCGGCCGCGTCCGCATACACCCCTGCCCCGATGGAGGAGACCGGCCCGGTCTTCCTCGACGAGGGGCCGGTCGACGAGCCGTCCCGCCCGGAGCCGGCCACCGCCTGGCACGCGGACACCTCGCGCCAGGGCGGCTTCGGCGGCGAGCGCGACAGCCGCGTCTCGTGGGGCGGCGGCCAGGACCCCCGCATGCCGTCCCAGGGCGGCGCGTCCGGTGCGTCCGGTTCGCCCCCCGACCCACGCCGGCCCGCCGATCCGACGGGCGGCGCCCTGCCCGGCGTGCGCTCGCTCGGGCCGTCGAACACCGGTGAGCCCCCGGTGGACGGTACGGTCGCGATCCGCGCACTGCGCCCCGGCGCGGCCAAGCGAGCGTCGGCAGGCCCGGGTGCCCCCGCCGCGAATCCCGCATCAGCCGCTCCGGCGGGCGAGACACCGGCCGGCCTGCCCCAGCGCCCGCCTCAGGACGGTACGGGCGGGATCGCCGCACAGCGCCTCGGCGGCAGCGCGCCCACCCCCACCGCACCCGCGCAGCCGCAGGCCCCGGCCCAGCGCCAGCCGCAGACCTCGGAGCCCCAGCAGCAGCTCCAGCCGCAGGTGCCCGCGCAGGCCCAGGCTCCCGTCACCAACGGCCCCGGCGGCGGCTCCGCCTCCTGGGCCCAGCAGGTCCACCGGCTCGCCGCCACCGCCGACGACGGCGAGCCGCCCGTCGTGCCCTGGAAGCCCCCGGTCAGCGACCCGTTCCTGCAGGCCGCGCAGGCTCAGGCCGCGGCCCGTCCCGCGTCGCTGGGCAAGCGGTTCGCGGCGCGGCTGATCGACTTTGTGCTGCTCGGCGCGCTCGTCGGCGCCGTCGCCGTACCGGTCGTCTCCCAGGCGCGCGCCCATATCGACGAGAAGATCGAGGCGGCGAAGCAGTCGGGCGAGACGGTCACCGTCTGGCTCGTCGACGGCACCACCGCCGTTCACCTCGGCATCATCCTCGGCGCCCTGCTGGTCCTCGGTGTGCTGTACGAGGCACTGCCGACCGCCAAATGGGGCCGCACTCTCGGCAAGAAGCTCTGCGGCCTGACGGTCTGGGACATCGAGTCCCACGAGCCGCCGTCCTTCGGGGCCGCGCTGCGCCGCTGGCTGGTCTACGGAGTGCTCGGCGTCCTCGTCGTCGGGGTGTTCAATGTGCTCTGGTGCCTGTTCGACCGGCCGTGGCGGCAGTGCTGGCACGACAAGGCCGCACACACCTTTGTGACCGGCTGACCCGCCACCCGAAGAATTCCCGGGAGGGTTCCCCCGAACGGCACGCGAGCCGTTGCGGGGGCCCTCGGGGCGGGGTGCACTGCCCCCATGAGCAACGACCAGCCGACGCCCGGCGAGCCGCCAGAGAACGACCCCTTCCGCAAGAGGCCGCAGGAACCCACGCCTCCGTCGGGCGGTGGTCAGGAACCCCCGCAAGGCCCGCCGTCGGACTCTCCGTACGGCTCCGGGCAGGGTGGCGGCTCTCCGTACGACGGTCCACCGGGCGGCGGCTCTCCGTACGGCGGCGGCCAGCCCCCTCCGCAGGGTCCGAACGCCTACGGCGGCCAGTACGGAGGAGCGGACCCGCTCGCCGGGATGCCGCCGCTCGCGGACTTCGGCAGGCGGTTCCTGGCCCGTGTCATCGACGTGCTCATCATCCTCGTGCCGCTGTTCCTGATCTCGCTGGCCTTCGGCGGCTGGGGCGACATGACGAACGGCGGCGACGACTGGGACGACTTCACCAACCAGGTGAACACCGGCAGGCAGTGGATCTGGTCGCTGGTCTCCCTGATCGCGTACGTCGGCTACGACACGATCATGATCGCCAAGAGGAACGGTCAGACCGTCGGCAAGCGCCTGATGAAGATCCGCGTCGCGATGCTCAACGACGGCACCGTGCCGGACACCAGCTCCTCGCTGTTGCGCGCCGTGGTGCTCTGGGTGCCCGCGCTCGTCTGCTGCTTCTGCATCTGGTGGCTCGTCATCATCCTGACGATCCTGCTGGACAAGCCGTACAAACAGGGTCTGCACGACAAGGCGGGCAAGACGGTGGTGGTGTCAGCGGCGCAGTGAGTGCTCGCCGACCCTGGCCTCGGCCCCCGCATGCGTGCGGAGTGTGGGCACGCGCGTGGTGAGACCGTCGGCGGAGGCGGCGGAGGTGGCCGAGGCGGGGTTTCCGGAGGCGGCGGCACGGTTCGTACGGACCGTGTACGTCGCCTTCGTCGTTCCGCGCAGGGTCCTGCTCATGGGCAGGGCGACCGCGACGACCAGACCGAGGGCCATCGAGGCGACGCCGATCACGCCGACGGCGATGCCATTGGTGGTACGGGTCAGCAGCAGCAGGGCGAGGGTCGAGAAGACGACGGTGGCTGAACCGTAGGCGAGTTGTGCGGCAGTCGGACGCGGCATGACGGTATCCGTCCTCGGGACATTGGTCAGGGGGTGTCTCTCAGCGAGGTCGCACTGTCAACTGACTCTACGACGGTGGATGCCCTGGAGGAACCGGTAGTAAGCGTGACCTAACCCACGGTGCCGTTGCACGGGGGGCGCACGGAGTCATTTGGGCGCTCGACCGGCCGATTCAATGCGCCTGTTGTCCGGTTTGGGGATCGTCCGGATAGCGGAACTGTACTCCTGCATAGTGCAGTTGGTCTGTTCAAGTCAAGGACTGTCTTTTCTTCGGTAACTCCGGTCGAATGTCGTCACTTGTGACGCGACACCGCGCGCGGACGACCCCACATTCCGGTCCGCTGCGACGGAGCGCGGGGGAGGACACCATCAAGTGACCATCAAGCGACGGACGATCAGAGCGTCCGCGGTGATTGCGGCCCTGGCCGCGACCACCGCGTCGGCCTCGGCGTTCACCAGCGCTCAGGCCGACACTCCGAGGACCACGGATCCGGCCGCCATCGAGCGCCACGACCCGGCGCCGCAGAAGGGGCAGCCCGAGCACGACCTCGACGGCCCGTTCAGCAAGCAGCAGGACCAGCAGCGCCAAGCCGCGCTGGAGCAGGTCATATCCGGCGACGCGACCGTGCAGAAGCGCGGCGCGTCCAAGGTCGTGAAGCTCGGCGACAAGAAGTACGTCGAGCTCGGCCGGGAGAAGACGGACAAGATCTTCACGATCCTGGTGGAGTTCGGCGACAAGGTCGACGACACCACGATGTTCGACCCGGACGGTCCGGACGGCCCCGAGCCGCCCGTCAAGAAGTACGGCGGCACGCCCGGCCCGCTGCACAACAAGATCGCCCAGCCCGACCGTAAGAACGACAACTCCACGGCCTGGCAGGCGGACTACAACCGGCAGCACTTCCAGGACCTGTACTTCGGTACCGGCAAGGACGCGAAGGGCCGGCCGAAGGACTCGCTGAAGACCTACTACGAGAAGACCTCCTCGGGCCGCTACTCGGTCGACGGCGAGGTCGCCGACTGGGTCAAGGTCGACTACAACGAGGGCCGCTACGGCTCGAACTACTGCGGCGATACCAACTGCCCCAACGTCTGGGACACGGTCAAGGACGGCGTCACCGCCTGGGCCGCGGACCAGAAGGCGAAGGGCCGCACGGACGAGCAGATCAAGGCGGACCTGTCGAAGTACGACCAATGGGACCGCTACGACTTCGACAACGACGGCAACTTCAACGAGTCCGACGGCTACATCGACCACTTCCAGATCGTCCACGCCGGTGAGGACGAGTCGGCGGGCGGCGGCGCCGAAGGCACCAACGCCCTGTGGGCGCACCGCTGGTACGCGTACGGCCAGGACGCCGGCAGGACCGGCCCGGCGAACAACAAGGCCGGCGGCACCCAGATCGGTTCCACCGGCATCTGGGTCGGCGACTACACCATGCAGCCCGAGAACGGCGGCCTCGGTGTCTTCGCCCACGAGTACGGCCACGACCTCGGTCTGCCCGACCACTACGACACCACGGGCAAGGGCGAGAACTCGACCGGCTTCTGGACCCTGATGTCGGCCGGCTCCTGGCTCGGCACCGGCAAGGACTCCATCGGCGACCTGCCGGGCGACATGAGCGCCTGGGACAAGCTGCAGCTGGGCTGGCTCAACTACACCAAGGGCAAGGCGGCGACGAAGTCCACCCACAAGCTGGGTGTGGCGGAGTACAACACCAAGCTGCCGCAGGCCCTCGTCGTCGAGCTGCCGAAGAAGCCGGTCACCACGACTGTCGTGAAGCCCGCCGAGGGCTCCAAGCAGTGGTGGAGCGACATGGGTGACGACCTCAAGAACACCCTGTCCCGCCCGGTCGACCTGACCGGCAAGTCCAAGGCGTCCCTGGAGCTCTCGGGCTGGTGGGACATCGAGGCCAACTACGACTACCTCTACGCCGAGGTGTCGACGGACGGCGGCGCCAACTGGACGCCGCTGGACGGTACGGCCGACGGCAAGCCGATCACCCGTGACGCGGGCGACAAGCCGGCGCTGACCGGTGTCTCGGGCGCGTACAAGAAGCTGGCGTACTCGCTGGACGCGTACGCGGGCAAGAAGGTCGACGTCCGCTTCCGCTACCAGACGGACGGCGGCGCGGGCGGCAAGGGCTTCGCGGCGGACGCGCTGAGCGTGGTGGCGGACGGTACGCCGCTGTTCACCGACAACGCCGAGGGTGACGACGCGGGCTGGACCTCGAAGGGCTTCTCGCGCATCGGTGAGTCCTTCACCAAGGAGTACGAGCAGTACTACCTGGCCGAGAACCGTCAGTACGTGTCGTACGACAAGACCCTCAAGGTCGGCCCGTACAACTTCGGCTTCAAGGCGCCGAAGGACGCGTGGGTCGAGCACTACCCGTACCAGAACGGCCTGGTGGTCTGGCTCTGGGACACCTCCCAGAAGGACAACAACACCAGCGCCCACCCGGGCCAGGGTCTTGTCCTTCCCGTGGATGCGCACGCGAAGCCGCTGAAGTGGGCGGACGGCACGCTGCTGCGGAACAAGATCCAGTCGTTCGACTCGGCGTTCAGCCTGCGGCCGACCGACGGCTTCACGCTGCACAAGGCGGACGTGGCGCTGCGGATCAAGCCGCAGGCGGGCAACCCGGTCTTCGACGACCGCAAGGGTGTGTACTGGTTCGCCGAGAACCCGACGGCGGGTGTGAAGGTAACTGACACCAACACCAAGATCTCGATCGTGAGCGAGCCGCTGAACGGCCAGACGATCACGGTCAAGGTTGGTCCGTCGGCCAAGTAATTGGCATCACTGCAGGTCAGACCATGATCGGCCGTCGCCCTCTAGCGGGCGGCGGCCGATCGTGTTTAGGTGCGTCTACCAGGTCCTTATTGACACGCCATCTCACGGGGGAGTGGTTCAGCATGCCCGGCGGAGGTTTCAGCAAGTTGCCCAACGGCAGTGTGGTGGTAGCGCTCAGCCTGCCCAGCCCGTCGGGCGACGGCGGTACGGTCCGCTTCCTGGTCCACGCCGCGAACCGTGCGAGGGCGTTGACACGGCTGCGGAATCTGGGGCTGCGGGCGGTGTATCTGCGGGGCAATGCGGAGCCGCCGACACCGGACGAAATCACGGCGGTGCTGCACCACCCGGACGGCCTGCTGTGGCGGGCCAGCCCGGAGGACCACAAAGAGCTCTGGCACCCGATACGGGCGCTCCTCACCCCGCGCCGGTGGGGCTCCGCCGCGGCCCCGGCCCCGGCGCCTCAGGCGCCGACGAGGCTGACATTGTCCCCACCCGACCCGGGGGTCCGCCCCGAACCCCGCTCCTCAATCGCCTGAGGGGCTCAGGTCCGGCCCGCCTGTCCGTGCCGGGCGGCGCCGGCTGACGCCTCCGACGGGGTGCGGGTGCTTGTTGCCCGGGCTTGGGGTGCGGGTTCTTGTCGGGTGCGGGATCCGGTGCCCCTCCGGGCTCGACTCCTCGGGGTCGGCGGCGTACAGGGTCTTGGTGCGTGACCCCGGTTTTGCCGCCAATCCCCTGTGGGGACGACCCTGCACGGCGCCTCCCCACCCGAACGACACGGGTGCGGCCCACCGCGGGGGTACAGCGGTTCGCCGGTGGAAACCACCCACCGGACAGCAACCGACAACGCCCCCGGCCCACGCTCACCACATGACCGGGCGACTAACGCCACCGGCCCACCTCGGCCACATGACCGGGCAACTTAGAGCATGGGCTTGCCCGTGAGTTCCACGCCCGCCCCCCGCAGCTCCTCCAGCGCCCGCTCCGTCGTCGCCTCCGCGACCCCCGCCGTCAGGTCCAGCAGCACAGTCGTCGTGAAGCCCTCCCGGACCGCGTCCAGCGCCGTCGCCCGTACGCAGTGGTCCGTCGCGATGCCCACCACGTCGACCTCCGTCACCTCCCGCGCCCGCAGCCACTGCGCCAGCGTCGAGCCGTTCTCGTCCGAGCCCTCGAAGCCGCTGTACGCCGCCGCGTACGCGCCCTTGTCGAAGACCGCGTCGACCGCGCCCGACGCCACCGCCGGCGCGAAGTTCGGGTGGAAGCCCACGCCCTCCGTGCCGGCGACGCAGTGCGCCGGCCAGCTGTCGACATAGTCCGGCTGCTCGGCGAAGTGGTCGCCCGGCTCGATGTGGTGGTCGCGGGAGGCGACCACATAGCGGTAGCCCGCCTGGGCCTGGCCTATCAGGTCGGTGATGGCCGCAGCGACATCCGCACCTCCCGCCACCGCGAGGCTGCCGCCTTCGCAGAAGTCGTTCTGAACGTCCACGACGATCAATGCGCGGTGCATGCGGGGTGTCCTTCGATGGGGGGAGATCGGTGGGCGGCGAGCGAATGTACTGAGCGTAGAGACTTCAACCGCCTTGCGGGAGGGGGCCCAAGGCTGCGTTCACACGTACTCCGTCGGGAGGACGGGCTCACCCTTCGACAGCTGGAGCGCCGACATCGGCAGCCCCGCGAGCGCCGCGGTGTGCCTCTCGCGCGCCGTGTCCAGCGGCTCGCGGGCGACGACCTCGCCACCCTTGACCAGCTCCACCAGCAACTGCCGGTCCACGAGCTCGGGCGGGACCGCGTGGAGGCCGATCACCTCGGCCTCGGCGACGCCGTGCGCGTCCACCCGGCGCGCGGCCCACTTGCGGCCGCCGATCGAGGACTTCGCGCCCAGGGACTTCTTCGCCACCGGCTCCAGCGGCGCCTTGGGATCGGCGGACCGCGCGCGGGCGACCAGCTTGTAGACCATCGAGCAGGTGGGGTGCCCGCTGCCGGTGACCAGCTGCGTGCCCACGCCGTAGGCGTCGACCGGCGCCGCGGCGAGTGAGGCGATGGCGTACTCGTCCAGGTCCGAGGTCACCACGATCTTGGTGTTGGTCGCGCCCAGCTCGTCCAGCTGCTGCCGCACCCGGTGCGCGACCAGCAGCAGGTCCCCGGAGTCGATGCGTACGGCCCCGAGCTCGGGGCCCGCGATCTCCACGGCGGTACGGACGGCCTCGGCCACGTCGTACGTGTCGACCAGCAGCGTCGTACCCCGTCCGAGCGAATCGACCTGCGCCCGGAAGGCGTCGCGCTCGTTGTCGTGCAGCAGTGTGAAGGCGTGCGCGCTGGTGCCGACCGTCGGGATGGCGTAACGGAAGCCCGCCGCCAGGTCCGAGGTGGAGCTGAAGCCGCCGACGTACGCGGCGCGCGCCGAGGCGACCGCGGCGAGCTCGTGCGTACGCCGTGCGCCCATCTCGATCAGCCGGCGCCCGGCCGCGGCCGTCGACATCCGCGAGGCCGCCGCGGCGATCGCCGAGTCGTGGTTGAGGATGGACAGGATCACGGTCTCCAGCAGCACGCACTCGGCGAAGGAGCCCTCGACCCGCAGGATGGGCGAGCCCGGGAAGTACACCTCGCCCTCCGGGTAGCCCCAGATGTCGCCGCCGAAGCGGTACGAGGCGAGCCACTGGAGCGTCGGCTCGTCGACGATCCCCTGATCGCGCAGGAAGCCGATCACGCCCGCGTCGAAGCGGAAGTTCTCGACGGCGTCCAGCACCCGGCCGGTGCCCGCCACTACGCCGTAGCGCCGTCCGTCGGGCAGCCGGCGGGTGAAGACCTCGAAGACGGAGCGGCGGTCGGCGGTGCCGGACCTCAGCGCCGCCTGGAGCATCGTGAGCTCGTACTGGTCGGTGAAGAGCGCCGTCGACGGTACATCCACCGGCAGCCCAAGGTCCGCAGCGTTCACAACGGTCAACCTCGCTCTTTCGTCGTGGGCCGCCGACCGGGTCGGTCCGCGGTCCGGCCCGCGGCGGAACCGCTGTCGGATGCAGCGCCCCCGCGAGATGCCTAGACGAGGATGCTACCGCACATCTCGTCAGAGTGACGAGATGTAGGCCCCGTTTGTGCGATGAGCCCCCTCGGGTGGCAGCATGGACCGGGTGAGTGTTGCTCCCACAGAGATCGAACGCCCCGAGTCGGCGCAGGAGACCTTCGCCGTGCCCGAGCCCGACGTGCCGTGGGTGACGCTCGTCCACAACGACCCGGTCAATCTGATGAGCTACGTCACCTATGTCTTCCAGGCCTACTTCGGCTACTCCAAGGACAAGGCGCACAAGCTGATGCTCGACGTCCACCACAAGGGCCGGGCCGTCGTCTCCAGCGGCAGCCGCGAGGAGATGGAGCGTGACGTGCAGGCGATGCACGGCTACGGACTGTGGGCGACGCTCTCCCAGGACCGCACCTGATGGCCGGGCACTTCGAGCCCGTTCCGGGGGGCGGCGCGGCCGTCCCGCTCGACGAGGTCGAGATCTCCATCCTGCGCTCGCTCGCCGTACAGCTGCTGGAGCTCATCGGGCCCGGCGACGAGCCGGTCGACGGCGAGGACCCGCTGGCCGCGCTGTTCACCGAGGGGCCGAGTGAGCCGCCCACCGACCCGGCGCTCGCCCGCCTCTTCCCCGAGGCGTACGGCGGTCCTGACGCCAATGTCGAGGACGAGGAACTGCGTGCCGCCTCGGCCGAGTTCAGGCGTTTCACCGAGACCGATCTGCGCTCCCGCAAGCGCGATGACGCGGTCGCGGTCGTCCGCACCCTGGACTCGCTGACCGCCACCGGCGAGGGCGGTGCCGTACTCAAGCTCACCCCCGACGACTGTCTGCACTGGCTCGGCGCGCTCAACGACCTGCGCCTCACCATCGGCACCCGTCTGGAGGTCAGCGACGAGGACGAGAGTGGCGAGCTCTACCGGCTGCCGGACTCCGACCCGCGCAAGCCGATGGTGATGGCGTATCTCTGGCTCGGCGCGCTCCAGGAGACGCTCGTCGAGACCCTGATGGCCTGACGCCGACGCCTGGGATGTCCGACACTCGGACGCCCCGTTTTGTTCGCTCAACGGACACTCAAATCCGGATAACGATCACGTCACCACATCGGCATGGTTTGTAGTGCCGATGGATCTTTGTCCGGTTCTTCTTGTGGTGTGTGCCACAGCCACCTCGGCCGATCAGTGTTGCGGCCGTGATAAATCTTCACGACCACCAGGGGGCGCCACCCATGCCCCGGGGGGCGCTGGGCCGGCTGATCGCCGGTGGCACTCCATTCACATCCGGGGGGATCAGGACCTGATCCGCAGTCGCGCGGCAGATGCAGCGGGCGCGGATCAGCATGGAGAAAGGGCGCATCACCATGACCTCGGTGCAGGTCGACAAGCACGACGGCAATGAGGCCGCGGGGTCCGCGACAGGCGCGGACGAGGGCTACCAGCGCGGACTGGGTGCCCGGCAGATCCAGATGATCGCGATCGGCGGCGCCATCGGCACCGGCCTCTTCCTCGGCGCGGGCAAGGCCATCTCGAAGGCCGGACCCAGCCTCATCCTGGCCTATGCCATCGCGGGCCTGGTCATCTTCTTCATCATGCGGGCGCTGGGCGAGCTGCTCATGTACCGCCCCGTCTCGGGTTCCTTCTCCGAGTACGCCCGTGAGTTCGTCGGCCCGTTCGCGGGGTTCGTCACCGGTTGGACGTACTGGCTCTTCTGGGTCGTCACCGGCATCACCGAGGTCACCGCGGCCGCCCAGTACATGACGTTCTGGTGGGACATCCCGCAATGGATCTCCGCGCTCGTCTTCACGATCATCCTGTACGCGGTGAACCTGATCTCCGTGAAGCTCTTCGGTGAGCTGGAGTTCTGGTTCTCGATGGTCAAGGTCACGGCCATCATCGGCATGATCCTCATCTGCGCCGGCATCCTCACGCTCGGCTTCTCCGACGCCGGTGACACCGCGTCCGTCACGCACCTGTGGGCCGACGGCGGCTTCTTCCCCAAGGGCATCGGCGGCACGCTGATGACCCTGCAGATCGTGATGTTCGCCTTCCTCGCGGTCGAGCTGGTCGGCGTCACCGCCGGCGAGTCCAAGGACCCGGAGAAGACGCTGCCCAAGGCGATCAACACCGTGCCGTGGCGTATCGCCGTCTTCTACGTCGGCGCGCTGATCATGATCCTTTCGGTGGTGCCCTGGGACGAGTTCCAGCCGGGTGTCTCGCCGTTCGTGGCCGCCTTCCAGAAGATGGGTCTCGGCGTCGGCGCCGCCGTCGTCAACTTCGTCGTGCTGACCGCGGCGCTGTCCTCCTGCAACTCCGGTATGTACTCCACCGGCCGGATGCTGCGCGACCTCGCGCTCAACGGCCAGGGCCCGAAGTTCTTCACCAAGCTCACGAAGAGCGGCACTCCGCTGGTCGGCACCACCGTCTCCGCGGGGCTGATGCTGGTCGGCGTCTGGATCAACTACCAGTGGCCCGGCGACGCGTTCAACTACGTCGTCTCCTTCGCCACGATCTCCGGCATGTGGGCCTGGATCATGATCCTGGTCTGCCAGATCCGCTACCGCGCCAAGGCCGACCGCGGCGAGCTGCCGGAGTCCACCTTCAAGGCGCCCGGCGCCCCGTGGACCAGCTGGTTCGCGCTGCTCTTCATCATCATGGTCATCGTGATGATGGGCGTCGACAAGGACGCGCGGATCTCGCTGTACTGCGCGCCGCTGTGGGCCCTGATCCTCGGTGTCTCGTATCTGGTGCTGAAGCAGCGCAACCCCGAGGGCGCGGCCTTCATCAAGCGCTGAGGCCCCTGAGCCGGCGCTCGACGCCCCTGAGCCTCTGACCGGCGGCCTCTGACTGGCGTCCAGCATTCGGGCCCACCCGTACCACTCTTCGGTACGGGTGGGCCCTTCTGATTATCCTGATCCGCATGCTGACCCTCACCGAGGCCCTGTACGACCAGATCGTCGCGCACGCCCGCGCCGACCACCCCGACGAGGCCTGCGGCATGGTCGCGGGCCCGGAGGGCACCGGCCGCCCCGAGCGCTTCATCCCGATGCTGAACGCGGCCCGCTCGCCCACGTTCTACGAGTTCGACTCGGCGGACCTGCTGAAGCTCTACCGGGAGCTGGACGACCGCGACGAGGAGCCGGTGATCATCTATCACTCGCACACCGCGACCGAGGCCTACCCCTCCCGTACGGACATCAGCTATGCGAACGAGCCGGGCGCCCACTATGTCCTGGTCTCCACCGCCGACGTCGATGAAGCGGGCCCGTTCCAGTTCCGCTCGTACCGGATCGTGGACGGTGTGGTGACGGAGGAAGAGGTGCAGGTCGTAGCGGCGTACTGAGCGCCGGCCCGGTCCCTCGTACGCCTCCGATGGCCCCCGCGGCCCATATGCTGAGCGCATTCGGTCCATCATGCGAGATCACATTCCGGGACCCGGACGGGGAATCGATACGATGACCGCATGGTTCCCCATGACGTGAGCGACAGGACGCCGAGCACTGTGCTGCTCGTGGCGCGGCTGCACGTCGACCTGTGCCGTCTCGCCAGCGCGATGTGTACGGGCCGCGCCGCGTTCTGACGTTCAGACACGGCTCTACGGGCCGAGCGCACCCACAGCACCACCCCTCGCGCGGGGGGCGGAGCCGCGCGCCCCTTGTGTCACACCCGCACCCCCGCCACTCTCCCGACAGGAGCCCACGCCATGGCCATCGAGGTCCGCATCCCGACCATCCTCCGCACCTACACCGGCGGAGCCAAGGCCGTCGAGGGCAGCGGTGACACGCTCGCCGAGCTCTTCGCCGACCTCGAGTCCCGCCACAACGGCATCCAGGAGCGCATCGTCGACGGCGACCAGCTGCGCCGCTTTGTGAACGTGTACCTCAACGACGAGGACGTCCGCTTCCTCGACGGCATCTCCACCAAGCTCGCCGACGGCGACAGCGTCACGATCCTCCCGGCCGTCGCCGGTGGCATGCGCTGATGCGTTACGACTCTCCGCTGGCGGCGGTCGGCAACACACCGCTGGTCCGCCTCCCGCGGTTGTCCCCGTCCGGGGACGTCCGCATCTGGGCCAAACTCGAGGACCGCAACCCGACCGGCTCGATCAAGGACCGCCCGGCGCTCCACATGATCGAACAGGCGGAGAAGGACGGCCGCCTGACGCCGGGCTGCACGATCCTGGAGCCCACCAGCGGCAACACCGGCATCTCGCTGGCCATGGCGGCGAAGCTCAAGGGCTACCGCATGGTGTGCGTGATGCCGGAGAACACGAGCGAGGAGCGTCGGCAGCTGCTCGCCATGTGGGGTGCGGAGATCATCCCGTCGCCTGCGGCGGGCGGCTCCAACACGGCGGTACGCGTGGCCAAGGAGATGGCGGCCGAGCACCCGGACTGGGTGATGCTCTACCAGTACGGCAACCCGGACAACGCGGGCGCGCACTACGCCACGACGGGCCCGGAGATCCTCGCCGACCTCCCGTCGATCACCCACTTCGTGGCGGGCCTGGGCACGACGGGCACGCTGATGGGCGTCGGCCGCTACCTGCGCGAACACGTCCCGGGCATCCGCATCGTGGCGGCGGAGCCGCGCTACGACGACCTGGTCTACGGCCTGCGCAACCTGGACGAGGGCTTCGTCCCCGAGCTGTACGACGCCTCGGTCCTGACCAGCCGCTTCTCGGTCGGCTCGGCGGACGCGGTCACCCGCACCCGTGAACTCCTCCAGCAGGAGGGCATTTTCGCGGGCGTCTCGACGGGAGCGGCGCTGCACGCGGCGATCGGCGTCGGCAAGAAGGCGGTGGCGGCGGGCGAGCCGGCGGACATCGTCTTCGTGGTCGCGGACGGCGGCTGGAAGTACCTGTCGACGGGGGTCTACACGGCGGAGACGACGGAGGCGGCGATCGAGACACTGCAGGGCCAGCTCTGGGCGTAGCGGCGTGGCGGGTGCGGGTGCCCCGCCGGGGGAGCGGCACGTTCGTGCCGTGCGGCGGGCGCGGGCGTGGGGGCGTCAGCCCTCACGTTCACTCTTCCCCGAGCCCCGGCGGGAAGCTCCCTCCGCCCGGGCAAGGAGTCCCTTCCACGGCCCGGGTCACGGGCACGGCCCGGCTCACGCAGCCAAGTGCCGGACCTGGTCCCATATATTCGGGTCCACCATCCCGACCCGTCGCCTGAAGTCCCACACCCCCAGCTCCCGCAGCTCGTCCGTCTCCAGAAAGCTCGCCCGCCCGCGCGCGTTGCGCACCGTGCCCGGTGGCAGTGAGATCACGCCCGGCCGCTCGTCGTGGTACTTGCTGGTGATCTTCGCGACCTGCACCGTCTCGCCCCGTACCGACAGCACCAGACACGGCCGGTCCTTCGACCCGGGCCCGTCCTCGTACGGCACATTCGCCCACCAGATCTCGCCCGGCTGCGGCCGCCGCTTCGGCCCGCGCCGGGGGCCCGTCGGCCGGCCCGGCGGGCGGGCGCGTCCACCCGGGCGGCGGCCCGCGCCGTGGCCCCGCCCGTCCCTCACCGCAGCGACCAGCGCGATCACCACCACGGCGAGCACCGCGAGCCACCACGACGTGTCCATACCCCCAGACGTTACCGGCGCCCCGCCCCCCGCGCGCGCCCCCGGCCCACGTCCACTCCGGGACCGGGCACCCCCGGAAGCGGTGGAGGAAACCACCCACCGGAGAGCAACCACCCACGCCCCCGGCCCACCTCGACCACATGACCGGGCACCCCCGGAAGCGGTGGAGGAGACCACCCACCGGACATCAACCGACAACGCCCCCGGCCAACGTCCACCCCGGGACCGGACCACCCCCGAACCGGTGACAGTGCAGGTGAGTTCCCCCACAACAGCCCGCCACCGAGGAGCGACCGGCCCTTTTGCGCCTTACGCTCGACAAACCGCACGACCTTCCCCCAGCCCTCCCCGTCAACGGAGGTTCAAGCTCCATGAAGCTCACCGTCGTCGGCTGCTCGGGGTCGTTTCCGTCCGCGGATTCGGCCTGCTCCAGCTACCTCGTAGAGGCCGACGGCTTCCGGCTGCTCCTCGACATGGGCAATGGCGCCCTGGGCGAGCTGCAGCGCCATGTCGGTCTCTATGACCTCGATGCCATCTTCCTCAGTCATCTCCACGCTGACCACTGCATCGACATGTGCGGGTACTTCGTCGCTCGCTACTACCGCCACGACGGCGGCCGCTGCGACGCCCTCCCGGTCTACGGCCCGGAAGGTACCGAGCAGCGTCTGACCACCGCGTACGCGGACACCCCCTCCCCCTCCGCCATGGGCGAGGTCTTCGACTTCCGCACGCTCAAGTCCGGCAGCTTCCCCATAGGCCCGTTCGCCGTTCGTACGGAGAAGGTGCGTCACCCGGTCGAGGCGTACGCCATTCGCCTGGAGCAGGCCGGCAAGACGCTCACGTACTCCGGCGACACCGGTGTCAGCGAGGCCCTGCACGAACTCGCCCACGGCGCGGATCTGTTCCTGTGCGAGGCGTCCTTCACGCACGGCAAGGAGGACGTCCCGGACCTCCACCTCAACGGCCGCGAGGCCGGCGCGCACGCGCAGCGCGCGAACGTCGGCCGGCTCGTGCTGACCCACATCCCGCCGTGGACGGACCCCCGGCAGAATCTGGCCGACGCCCGCGCGGTGTACGACGGTCCGACCGAGGTCGCCGTGCCGGGCGCGGTCTATGTGATCTAGGGTCCGGCACGCCGAAGCCCCTGCCTTTCCGTACGGAAAGGCAGGGGCTTCGGTCTTGAGTACGCGAGGCCTACTTCGCCTCGGCCTTCTGCAGCTCGGCGAGCTCCTCGTCGGACTCACGGCCCGGCGTCGGAAGGTTGAACTTGGTGATCGCGAAGCGGAAGACCACGTAGTAGAGCGCCGCGAAACAGAGCCCGACCAGCGCCAGGCCCCACGGGTTGGACGCGATGCCCAGGTTGAGGAAGTAGTCCACCGCACCGGCCGAGAAGCCGAAGCCGTCCTTCATGCCCAGCGACCAGGTCAGGGCCATCGAGACACCGGTCAGCACCGCGTGGACCGCGTACAGCACCGGGGCGATGAACATGAACGTGAACTCGATCGGCTCGGTCACACCGGTGACGAAGGAGGTGAGCGCGAGGGAGAACATCATGCCGCCGATGACCTTGCGGCGCTCGGGACGGGCGCAGTGCACGATCGCGAGGCAGGCCGCCGGGAGGGCGAACATCATGATCGGGAAGAAGCCGGTCATGAACTGTCCGGCGCTCGGGTCGCCCTGGAGGAAGCGGGCGATGTCGCCGCTCTTGCCCTCGTAGGAACCGGCCTGGAACCACGGGAAGGAGTTCAGCAGGTGGTGCATGCCGATCGGGATCAGCGCACGGTTGGCGATACCGAAGATGCCCGCGCCGACTGCGCCGGAGCCGACCAGCCACTCACCGAAGTTGTGCAGACCCGTGCCGAGGACCGGCCAGATCAGGCCGAAGACGATGCCGGCGATCAGACCCGCGAAGGCGGAGAGGATCGGGACGAGACGGCGGCCGCCGAAGAAGCCGGCCCAGTCGGGCAGCTTGGTCCGGTAGAACTTTTGGTACAGCAGGGCGACGATGATGCCCATCACCACGCCGCCGAGGACCTTGGCGTCCACCGGGGCGTCCACCAGCGCGACCTTGTGGTCCTTGACGACCTCGACCTGCGGCAGGTTCGGGTCGGTGAACGTGGCCAGCACGTTCTTGAAGACCAGGTATCCGGCGACGGCCGCGAGCGCGGTCGAGCCGTCCGACTTCTTGGCGAAGCCGATCGCGATGCCGACGGCGAACAGCAGCGCCATGTTGGCGAGGATCGCGTCGCCACCGGCCGCCATATAGCCGGCGACCTTGGTGACGAAGGTCGGGTACGACTCCCTGCCGAGCATGTCGGGCTGGCCGAAACGGACCAGCAGCGCGGCCGCGGGCAGCACCGCGACCGGCAGCATGAGGCTGCGGCCGATGCGCTGCATAACAGCCATCGCGCCTGCGCCCTTCGTCTTCTTCTCCGCCGCGGGGGCGGCGCTAGCCGTGGACATCAACTTCCTCCAGTGGGCAAGGCGCCGCCATGGGGACAGAACACGGGGGAGGGCGGCGTCTCAAGGGGAACGCGGCGACGGCCGCGTGGTCTACACCACTGAGTGGTGTAGACCTGTTTTAGCACGGTGGGGGTGAGATAAGGAACCTTCGGTTTTTGCGACCTGAGCAATGGTGGGAAATGACCGACATAAAGCCCTCGGGTTATGGGCCCCGAGGGCCTTATGGGCGGATATGAGAGCCGACCGCAGGGCGCGTCGGTCCAGTGACTACTTGGTGCTCTCCTGCTCCAGCTCCTGCTCGATCTCTTCGGGTTCGCGGCCGGGAGTGCGGATGTTGAACATCGTGATCGCGAAGCGGAAGACCAGGTAGTACACGACCGCGAAGCACAGGCCGATCGGAATGATCAGCCATGGCTTGGTGTCGAGGTGCCAGTTGACGACGTAGTCGATCAGACCGGCCGAGAAACTGAAGCCCGCGTGCACACCCAGCGCCCAGGTGATCGCCATCGACGCACCCGTCAGCAACGCGTGCACTCCGTACAGCAGCGGAGCCGCGAACATGAAGGAGAACTCCAGCGGCTCGGTCACACCCGTGACGAACGAGGTGAGCCCGACGGAAATCATGAGACCCATGACCCTCTTGCGGTGCTCGGGGCGGGCGCAGTGCGCGATGGCGAGGGCTGCGGCCGGGAGGCCGAACATCATGATCGGGAAGAAGCCCGACATGAACTGGCCCGCCGAAGGGTCCTCGGCGAAGAAGCGCGTCAGGTCGCCCTGGACGACCTTGCCGCCCGGCGTCGTGAACTCGCCCGCCTGGAACCAGAAGAACGTATTCAGGAACTGGTGCATGCCGATCGGGATCAGCAGCCGGTTGGCGACACCGAAAATGCCCGAGCCCCACGCGCCCAGATCGATCAGCTGCTTGGAGAAAGCGGTCAGCGCATCGCCCACCGGCTCCCACAGCAGCCCGAAGAGCACACCGAGGATCGTGCAGAGGAACGCCATGATGATCGGCACCAGCCGCCGGCCGTTGAAGAAGCCGAGCCAGTCGACCAGTTTCGTTCGGTGGTAACGCTGCCAGATCATCGCGGTCAGCAGGCCGATCACGATGCCGCCGAGGACGCCGGGATTCTGCGGCTTCCCGTCCGGGAGCAGCTCGGTGACCGTGCCTCCGATGGGGAACGCCTTCAGTACGTTGCTGTAGACCAGGAAGCCGGCGACCGCCGCGAGGGCGGTCGAACCGTCGGCCTTCTTCGCGAAGCCGATCGCGACACCGATGCAGAACAGCAGAGGCAGACCGAACGCGCCGTCCAGGATCGCCGTGCCGCCCAGCGTGAGGACCTTGGCCGTCTTGTCCCAGAAGGGGCCGCTCGGATACGCCGAGAACAGGGTGCCGAGGCTGACGAGCAGACCGGCCGCCGGCAGCACCGCGACCGGGAGCTGGAGGCTGCGCCCGACCTTCTGCAGTCCCTGGAACAGCCCGTTCCACCACTTCCGCTGCGGCGCGGCAGCGCTCTCGGAGCTCATCGGCGTCCTCCCGGAAACGGGCCTGGTTTGGCAGCCGTTGCAGACTGGTGTAGACCAGTTGTGATACGGCCCCGGCGTCCGGTCGCGAGACAGGGCACTGGTGATCGTCATCATTCGGTACGAGGCGGTTACTCGCCCGCGAAGATGGGCCAACCGTGAGTTACCGTGACAAAGCGGACCGACGGTGGGTCGAGGCAGCGCTCAGCGCTCTTGAGACGCAGGGAGAAAGACATGGCCAGCAAGGCTGAGAAGATCGTCGCCGGGCTCGGCGGAATCGACAACATCGAAGAGATCGAGGGCTGTATCACCCGCCTCCGTACCGAAGTTGTGGACCCGAGCAAGGTCGACGAGGCTGCTCTCAAGGCCGCCGGCGCCCACGGCGTCGTGAAGATGGGCACCGCGATCCAGGTCGTCATCGGCACGGACGCCGACCCGATCGCCGCCGACATCGAAGACATGATGTGAGCCAGTGAGTCGGTGAGTCGGTGAGCCCTCGGCCCAGTGCGTCGCCGAGCCGCTGAACTCGGCCGCGAGGGGCCCGTTCCACACCGGAACGGGCCCCTCATGCATCTGCCGATAGGCTCCACACCATGTCTCGAATCGACGGCCGCACCCCCGAACAGCTCCGCCCGGTCACCATCGAACGCGGATGGAGCAAGCACGCCGAGGGCTCCGTGCTCATCTCCTTCGGCGACACCAAGGTCTTCTGCACCGCCTCCGTCACCGAAGGCGTCCCGCGCTGGCGCAAGGGCAGCGGCGAAGGCTGGGTCACCGCCGAGTACTCGATGCTGCCGCGCTCCACCAACACCCGCGGCGACCGCGAATCCGTACGCGGCAAAATCGGCGGCCGCACCCACGAGATCAGCCGGCTCATCGGCCGCTCGCTGCGCGCCGTCATCGACTACAAGGCCCTCGGCGAGAACACCATCGTCCTCGACTGCGACGTACTGCAGGCCGACGGCGGCACCCGCACCGCCGCGATCACCGGTGCATACGTCGCACTCGCCGACGCCGTCGCCTGGGCCCAGGGCAAGAAGCTCGTCAAGGCCGGCCGCAAGCCGCTCACCGGCACCGTCGCCGCCGTCAGCGTCGGCATCGTCGACGGCGTCCCGCTCCTCGACCTCTGTTACGAGGAGGACGTGCGCGCCGAGACCGACATGAACGTCGTCTGCACCGGCGACGGCCGCTTCGTCGAGGTCCAGGGCACCGCCGAGGCCGAGCCCTTCGACCGCAAGGAGCTCAACGCCCTCCTCGACCTGGCCACCGGCGGCTGCGCCGACCTCGTCGCGCTCCAGACCCTCGCCCTTGAGAACACACTCGAAAAGTAAAGAGGCAACCAAGAACGACCCACAGAGCGTCGTTACACTCACGGGCGCACGGGCCGAACCGTGCGTCCGTCCGTATCCGGGGAGGACCGTTCCATGCCTGCGCGTCGCCGCATAGCAGCACTCACGCTCGCCACCGCCGCACTGGTCGTACCGATCACCGTCGGCTGCGGCGCCATCGACAAGGCCCTCGACTGCGTCGAGACCGCCGACGCGATCGCCACCAGCGTCGACAAGCTCCAGCAGGCGGTCTCCAGCGCCGCCGACGACCCGACAAAGGCCCGGCAAGCTCTCGACGACATCGACAAGGAACTGAAGAGCCTCGGCGACAAGACCGACAACGCCGACCTCAGCAAGGCCGTCGACGATCTCAACGCCGGCGTCGCCAACGTCCGCAAGTCGATCGAGGGCGGCGACAACACCCCGGACATCACGCCGATCACCAAGGCGGCCGGCGAAGTCGGCAAGGTCTGCACGCCCGGATAATCGGGGGCATGACCCGACTGATCCTCGCCACCCGCAACGCCGGGAAAATCACCGAACTCAAGGCCATCCTCGCCGACGCGGGCCTCACCCACGACCTCGTCGGCGCGGATGCCTACCCCGACATTCCCGACGTCAAGGAAACCGGCGTCACCTTCGCCGAGAACGCACTCCTCAAGGCCCACGCCCTGGCCCGGGCCACCGGCCTGCCGGCGGTCGCCGACGACTCCGGCCTCTGCGTCGACGTCCTCGGCGGCGCGCCCGGCATCTTCTCCGCGAGGTGGGCGGGCACCCACGGCGACGACACCGCCAACCTCAACCTGCTCCTGGCCCAGCTCTCCGACATCGACGAGGCCCACCGCGGCGCGCACTTCGCCTGCGCGGCGGCCCTGGCACTCCCGGACGGCACGGAGCGTGTCGTCGAGGGCCGCCTGCTCGGCACACTGCGCCACACCCCCACGGGCACCGGCGGCTTCGGCTATGACCCGATCCTCCAGCCGGAGGGCGAGTCGCGTACCTGCGCGGAGATGACCCCGGCGGAGAAGAACGCGATCAGCCACCGGGGCAAGGCGTTCCGGGCGCTGGTCCCGGTGGTGCGGGAGCTCTTGGGCTGACACCTCGCAACGGGGTACGCCGAAGGCCCGGACGCCGAGTCCGGGCCTTCGGTTCAAAGGTGTGCGGCCGGTGGGACTCGAACCCACACGGGTATAAACCCACTGGGACCTAAACCCAGCTCGTCTCGCCAGTTCCGACACGGCCGCCAGCCGAGAGTCATCGTACCGGGCTGCCGGATGCGGCGGAGGGTGCCCTGCCCCCGTGGGACAGGTCGTTCCTTCGTACGGTTCCGACACCATGTGTCGGTCAAGGCGTGGCAGTTGGGGCAGAGGCAGTGCGCCCGGTGGAGGCGGCAGCGATTTGTGCGAGGCGAACCCTCGGGCAGAACGATCAGGGTGTCCGTCGCGACCGGCTTCGGTTCGCGGAAGGGCCCGCACCGGCAGGCGGTGCGGGCC
>NZ_JBHWWF010000032.1:0-106742 GCF_042736455.1 Streptomyces sp. NPDC060064 | reverse complement strand
CGGAACAGGTCGTAGACCCGGTCCCACGGCCCGTACCGCTCGGGCACATCCCGCCACGGCGTTCCAGCCCGCGTCCGCCACCGTATGCCGTCTATAAGCTGCCGCCTGGTCCAAACCGGCGGCCTCCCGGCCTTCTTGCCCATCGGCAGCAGCGGCTCCAGCCGCGACCGCTGTGCATCTGTCAGATCTCCACGCGCCACAACGCATGATCATCACCGATCAAGATCCACTTTCGCAACAGACCCTAGTTCGTCCCGAACACCCTCGAAGTCGACGGCTTCGCTGACCAGGAGTCCGTCCGATGTTGCCACACCGTCCTGCGACGTACGGTCGGTCTGTCCGCCGATGGCGGCGAAGTAGGCGCGCCGGGCGGCGAGGAAGTCGCGGTAAGCCTCTGCCGCCCGCCCCGTGAGTACGTCCTCCAGGTCCTGGTCCGTGTCGGTGGACATCTCGGCGGAGCCGTCGGGATGCAGGAGGATCCTGCGCAGCGAGGTGTCGCCCGGCCGGGCCAAAAGGTCCTGCTGAGCTTGTACGAGCAACGGCGAGAGCCGAACCTCGGCGCTGCCGACGGTCTGGATCCGCACGTTAAGGATCTTTTGCGGGCTGCGTGCGGTGACCGGCCGCCAGCGTGCGTCGAGGGGGGTGACCTGTTCCGGGTCCTCGGCGGCAGCCATGGCGTCGAGCTGCAGGGACCTCAGTGCCTGGGCAACTCCGGAGAATCGCCCCACACTGCGCTCCGGGGGCTCCTCAATCTCGCCTCCGGGGACGACGTAGAAGTGCTCGCTCTCACCACCGGGCAGGTCGTGCGCTCCGGGGAGGACGTCGAGCGGCTCGTCGTCCTTGTCTAGCGGAACGACCCTAACGTAGTGCCACCCTTCTTCCCAGTCGACCTTGTTGAGGCGGACAAGGGTGGCCTTGTACTCGGCTTTCGGACGCGTGCCCTTGCCGATGTGCCCGATCCGACCGATCGGGCCGCCGCTCTCCGAGACAATCTCCACACGGAATCTCGTCAGCCCCTCCACCTTGCGGGGCTCGGGCTGTACCGCGAAGGGCACAGCGAGGTCGCGTACGCCTTTCTCCCCGGCGAGCAAGTAGGGCTGGCCCACGATGGCGGAGAGGGCTGGGTGAACATGAGCGCTCTCCGCGCTGTCGCCGACGATGGGCAGGCCCAGTTCGCGCACCTCGATGGAGACGGCCGCGCGCTTCTTCTCGTCGATGCGCCAGTTACCGAAGGAAAGGGACCAGTTCTCCCGGTCGACCACGATCCGGCGGGTCCATACCTGCGGGTCCTCCAGGCCGCAGCGGGAGGCGAAGCCGGCGAGACGGGAGGCGAAGTCGCTGTCGCTCAGCCCCAGCTCGAGGACGCGCTGCCGCTCCGAGTGCGGTGAGGCGGTCAGCTTCTCCACCAGACGGTGGTTCTTCCCGACACGCTCGGAGACCAGCTCGAGGTCGGTGAACAGGTCGAAGTCCGGTACGAGCCCAAAGTGGTACGCCGCCGCCCCGGCGACCTGCTCGCGGTAGTCATTGGCCCGGAGAGTGAGGAGGTAGTGGGCGACTGCGCGGTCGCCGCCCCGGGCCCCCGGGAGGCTGCGGAGGGTGGCAAGCAGCGCGTCGATTCCGGGGCGCAGCCGCTCGGGCACCTGGTCGAGGAGGTGCTCCGCGAGGTGGGCATAGGCGTCGCCGAGCGGTACTTCTTCGAAGGTCGCGATACCGAACGAGTCCTCGGCGCTCACCTTCGTACCGGGCGGAACGAAGGCAAGGAGCGGTCCGGGCAGGATGCCCTCGCCCTCCGTTCTGTTGCGGAGTTCGACCAGCTTGGTACTGGAGACGCCGACGTCGTGGAATGGCCGGTCGGGAGCGAGCTCGGCCTCGGGAAGGAGCAGGCAGACGGTGGCGTCGGGGCCGACCGCTCCCCGCAGTCGGCGCACCAGTGCCGCCGCCAGTTCGGCTTCCACCTCGGTGATCCGCATGCAGTGCCCGGTGCTTCGCGTAGCGACGAGTGCGGCGAGCCGGGGCGCGAGGACGCTTTCGATGGCGTCGCGCAGGTCTTTGGCGGTGGGCTCGGTCATTCCCGTGGTGCCGCTGCTCATCGGGGGGCGGCTCCTGTCCGTGCCGCGGTGCCGATGGTGTACCGGGGGGTGATGGTCTGTGTCAGGTAGGCGTCAGACATGTCCTGGTAGTAGCCGATCTCCCTCAGCCGGTTGAGGAATGCTGTGGAGTTGGCGCGCAGCGCCGCCTGGTCGTCGAGGTGGGCTCCAGTGAATCCGTCGCTCTCGGGAAGCCGGTCGATGTGGAGCCCGTAGCGGTCGCGCAGCAGGGCCAGGAACTCGTCCACACGCATCGGAGCGGTGGCGAGGTTCCCCGACCCGCTCCTCCCCACCGACGGCTTCCTGCTGCTGGCCACCCGACAGCGCCGGGACTCCGGACGCCTCACCGACCCGCTCGGCTCACTGATCGCGTCCGCCCGCACCGCCGGCTTCCGCTACCTCCAGCACATCGTGATCGTCTACGGCCACCCGGTTGGCGACCGCCTCGTACCCGCCCTTCCCCCGGACGCGCCCCGCGGCGTCGCGCACTGCGACCTGATCGCCCTGTCCGCGATCACCCACGCGTAGGCCAAGGCAGAGGAGAACCGTCGTGCCCTCCCCCCTCTCGGTGTGGAACACCGCCCCCACCTCCGCTCCCGCCCAGCGCGCTGACCGCTACGTGCCTGGCTCCGCCGCCCACCCCGCCAAGATGCTCCCGCAGATCGCCGCCCACGCCATCACCGCCTACTCCCGCCCCGGGGACCTGGTCCTGGACCCCATGTGCGGCATCGGCACCACCCTCGTCGAGGCCATCCGCCTTGGCCGTCACGCCCTCGGTACCGAGTACGAGGCGCGCTGGGCCGACGTGGCCCGCGACAACGTCATCCACACCCTGCAGGCAACCGGACGCGGCAGCGGACACGTCGCGTGCGGCGACGCCCGCCGACTCACCGAGCTCATCGACGAACGCCACCACGGCAAGATCGCCCTCGTCGTCACCTCACCGCCGTACGGCAACTCGGTGCACGGACAGGTCCGCTCCACTCGCGAGACCGGCGAGCGCGGCGTGCTCAAGAAGGACTACCGCTACAGCCACGACCCCTCCAACCTGGCCCACGTCTCCACCGACCGGCTCCTGGACGCCTTCACCGAGATCCTCACCCAGTGCCGACGCGTCCTGCGCCCCGGCGGCACCGTGGTCGTCACCACCCGCCCCTGGCGCGAGCGCGGCGAACTCGTCGACCTGCCCTCCGCGGTCCTCGCCGCCGGCCAGGTGGCCGGACTCATCGCCGCCGAACGCTGCGTCGCCCTCCTCGCGGGCATCCGCGACAGTCAGCTCATCGCCCGCCCGTCGTTCTTCCAGATGAAGAACGTCCGCGACGCCCGCCGCCAGGGCATCCCCCTCGCGGTAGTCCAGCACGAGGACGTACTCGTCTTCACCCGACCCGGACAGCACACCGGTACGAGAGACGCGAGATGGACGACGGGCGAGCCGAGGTGCACGGCCAGGGCCGCCTGCAGGCCGGCAACCCCGGCTGCCGTCCACTCCCGCACCTGTGCCCGAAGGGGCCGCTGTGGCGGTCACTGACCTACCGATCGGCAGCCTGTTCTCCGGAGTCGGCGGCCTGGACCTGGGCGTCCAGGCCGCACTCGGCGGCCACATCGCCTGGCACGCCGAGACCGACCCACACGCCGCCCAAGTCCTCGCCCGCCACTGGCAGGTGCCCAACCTGGGCGATGTACAGGCCATCGACTGGCACCAGACCGAGCCCGTGTGCGTCCTCACCGCCGGCTTCCCCTGCCAGGACCTCTCGGTCGCCGGACCCCGCACCGGACTGGCCACCGGCACCCGATCCGGCCTGTGGCGCCATGTCGTCGACGCCATCGAAGCCCTCAACCCCTGCCTGGTGGTGATCGAGAATGTCCGCGTCCTGCTCTCCACCCGAGCCGGAACCCACGCCCTTCGCCACCTGGAACCCTGCCCGCGGTGTCTGGGAGACCTATCCGATCAACCCTGCATGCGGGCACTGGGCGTGCTACTCGCGGACCTGGCCGACCTCGGGTACGACGCGAGCTGGACATGCGTACGCGCCTGTGACGTCGGCGCCCCGCACCGTCGCGAGCGCGTCTTCCTCACCGCCTGGCCCACAACACCACGGCTGCGAGCTGCTGTTGAAGACGCCGACGTCGAATCTGGGCCGCAACGGCGGCTCTCAGCATCCCGACAAACGGAAGGCCGGAGGTCACGGCCCCACCCTGGCCGACGAGGTAGAGCACCTGTTGCCCACCCCGAAAGCCAGCGACGGTGCCAAGGGCTCACCGAACCAGCGACACGGCGACGGCAGCCTCACCCTTGCCTCCACAGCGGCAGCGCTCACCGCTCCGAACGTCACGATCACGGAGACCGAGCGCCTGTTGCCCACCCCGACCTCATCCGACGGAGTCGGCGGTGCGGGCACGACCCCGAAACGCCAGGGCGGCATGAACCTGCGAACAGCCGTCACTCACCTTCCCACTGGTGGGGCGCCTACCGGCCCGCCATCCACAGATGGGAGCGCGTGACCGGAAGGGCCGCACCCTGTCCCACTCAGCCCGGCACGCGGCGCCTGTCTGCCGCATTCGTCGAGTGGATGATGGGCCTCACCGGTCACGTCACCGGCACCCCGGAACTCTCCCGCGCTGCCCAGCTCCGTCTCCTCGGTAACAGCGTCGTCCCCCAGCAAGCTGACCACGCCCTCAATACCCTGCTGGCCAGGGCCGGCGATTGCGCTCCCGGCCGCCAGGAGATCGCGCGGGACCGCTGCCCGGGGGCCAGCCCATGAGTCCGCGTCACCACTGCGAGGAAGCAGCCGCTGGCTTTCAGGTCGTCCTCCCCGTGCAGGGCCCCGAGCTGACCCCGTCGGCTGCCGCATTGCTTCTTCGCATGGTGAGGCGTCATCTCGCACGAACTGGCTCTCTTCCAAGAGCTGAGCTATCCCTGGACGACCACATCGGCCACCAACAGGAAGAACACCACGGTGACGCCCCACGATGACCTCCCCTCCTGGCTGCTTGCCTGGAACCAGACCCCGCCCGTTCCACCTGCAGCCGTGGGCCGCGGCCTGAGATTCGCCTTCTACGGGCGGGTGTCCACCGAAGACCAGCAGGACCCCGAGGCGTCGCGTCTGTGGCAGCTCGGCCGGGCCCGCACCCTCATCGAGCCGATCGGGGGCATCATCACCGCCGAATACTTCGACATCGGCGAGACCCGCGCCCTGCCCTGGAAACGGCGGCCGGGGGCCTCGGCGCTCCTGGCCGCGCTGGCCGACCCTCAGCGCGGCTTCGACGCCGTCGTGATCGGTGAACCGCAACGTGCCTTCTGCGGAACGCAGTTCGGCAACACGTTCCCGCTCTTCACTCACTACGGCGTCCCGCTGTCGGTGCCGGAAGTCGGTGGAGCCATCGACCCGGACAACGAAGCACACGACCTGATCATGTCCGTCTTCGGCGGCATGTCGAAGGGCGAGCGCAACCGCATCAAGATCCGTGTGCATTCCGCCATGGCTTCGCAGACCCTCATCGAGGGCCGCTACCTCGGCGGACGCCCTCCTTACGGCTACCGGCTCGTTGACCTGGGCCCGCACCCCAACCCCGGCAAGGCCGCCACCGGCAGGCGTCTGCACGGCCTGGAACCCGACCCTGTGGCCGCTCCCGTCGTCGTACGGATCTTCACCGAGTACCTGCGCGGGCTCGGGATCTTCGCCATCGCCGAAGGCCTGACCCGCGACCAGATCCCCAGCCCCTCCGCACACGACCCAGCCCGCAACTCGCACCGCGACACACGGGCCTGGTCCAAGAGCGCCGTCCGCGCGATCCTCACCAACCCCCGCTACACCGGTCGACAGGTCTGGAACCGACAGCACAAACACGAAAGCCTGCTGGACATCGAGGACGTCACCCTCGGCTACACCACCACACTGCGCTGGAACAGCAAAGACAAATGGCTCGTCTCCCAGCGCATCGCGCACACCCCCCTCATCGACGACGAGACCTTCGCCCAGGCCCAGGACATCCTCGCCTCCCGCACCCGCACCGGACCCGCCCACGGAGTCAAACGAACCCAGAACCTCTACGTCCTGCGGGGTGCACTCACCCACGCCGTGTGCGGGCGCAAAATGCAAGGGCACTGGGCGCACGACGAGGCGTACTACCGATGCCGCTTCCCTGAGGAGTACGCCCTCGCCAACCACATCCAGCACCCCCGCAACGTCTACCTGCGGGAGACGTGGATCCTCCCACCGCTCGACGACTGGCTGAGCAAAGTGTTCCTGCCGCACCGCCTCGACGACACCATCGATCTGATGGCCGGTGCCGCGCCCCTCGCCAGCGATGAAAAAAGTACCGCTGAAGCCGCCCGGACAGTGATCGCCGACTGCGACGCCAAGCTCGCTACCCACCGCGCAGCGCTCGAAGCCGGCGCCGACCCCGCCCTCGTCACCCAATGGATCGCCGAGACACAGGCCCGCAAAGCCCGCGCCGTAGCCGAACTGCGCACCGCGACCCATGGCCCCGGCTCACGGATGCCCCGTGACGAGATCGCCCGGCTCGTACGCTCCATCAGCGACCTGGCCGCCGTCGTACGCCAAGCCGAAGCCGCGGACAAGGCGGAGATCTACCGGCAGCTCGGGCTCGCCCTCAACTACGACTCCGGGAAACAGAAAGTGCTGGTCGAGATGAATCTCAACCAGCACTCTGGGGCAACCCGTGGGCTACCAGTCGGTGTCCGAGGGGGGACTTGAACCCCCACGCCCGATAAAGGGCACTAGCACCTCAAGCTAGCGCGTCTGCCATTCCGCCACCCGGACTAGGTGGTCGGCCCCGGTTTCCCGCGGCGACATGGACAACAATACCAGGGCTTCGAGGTGCCTCTCACCTGTATATCCGGTGGTCAGTGGGGTGCCGCTCACTCGTTCGCGACGATCTCGACGACCACTCGGCGCCCAGCTCACGGTCTGTTGCGGCACGCATACGCACAGTGCAGGACATACCTTCGCGTGCGTGAGTGATCGCCGTTATCGACCGCCCCGCGCGCTCTCGCTGCTGCGCGAGCATCTGCGGGACACCTTCTGGTTCGCGCCCACCGCCGGGCTGCTGTGCGCCTTCGCACTGTGGTGGGGGGCCTCCGCGCTGGATGCGGAGATCATCGCGTATCTGCAGCGGGAGCAGGCATACAAAGCGATCAGCGATCTCATCGCGATCGCCAACGACACCAAGACCATCGTGACGACGGTCAGCGCCGCGATGATGACCTTCATCGGTGTCGTCTTCAGCATCTCGCTGGTCGCCGTGCAGATGGCGAGTGGCCAGCTCACCCCGCGGGTGGTGCGGATCTTCGTCAGGAGCCGGATCAGCAAGCTGACGCTGACGGTGTTCCTGGCGACCTTTCTCTTCTCGCTGCTGGTGCTGACCTCGTACGAGAGCGAGACCGATCCCAAGCAGGTCACCTCGGTGCCGCTGGTGCAGAGTCTGCTGACCATGGTGTTGGTCGGGCTGAGTCTGCTGCTGTTCATCGTCTACGTGAGCGCCATGCTGCGGCTGATGCAGGTCGGGCCGGTCGTCGACCACATCGCCCGGGAGTCCTTCCAGATGCTGGGCAGGCAGCCGGCAGGTGGCCAGGAGCCGGCGCCGCTCCCTGCCGAGACGGCGTGGGTCGCGCATCACGGGCGGGCCGGTGTGCTGCTGGATGTGAATGTCGCGCGGTTGGTACGGGCGGCCAGGCGGCACGGTGTCGTGCTGCGGCTGATTCCGCGGATCGGGGACTACGTGGTGCCCGGGACGCCGGTGCTGGCTGTGCACGGGGAGGGTCGGCCGTCGCGGCGGGCCTTGAGGTACACGGTGTCCGTGGGGGTGGAACGCTCCTTTCACCAGGATCTCGGGTTCGGGCTGCGGCAGCTGTCGGACATCGCGCTGCGCGCGCTGTCGCCCGCCGTGAACGATCCGACGACCGCCGTTCAGTGTCTGGACCGGATCGTGCAGTTTCTGGCGGCGGTGGTGAGGATGCCGCTCGGGGTGGTGCAGCACCGGGACCGGCAGGGCGAGGTGCGTCTGGTGCAGGACGTACCCGGGTGGACCGATCTGGTGGATCTGGGGCTGACGGAGGTGCGGCTGTACGCGCCGGGGCAACCGCAGGTGACCCGGCGGCTGGTGGCCGGGATCGACGATCTCCTGCTGCTCGCGCCGGAGGAGCGGAGAGAGCCGCTGCTCAGGCACCGCACACTCCTGGCTCAGGCCGTGGAGCGCACGGTGCCTGAGGCGGCCGAGCGCGCGTTCGCGCTGGAGCCCGACCGCCAGGGCATCGGCTAGGCGGTCACGCCATCAGGTGGTAGTCGGGGAAGTTGCCCGGCAGACGCTCACCCGCCGGGCCGTCGGTCACGGCCCGGATCAGGAGCGCGCCGCCGACGAAGGCGCCCCGCCAGGACGCCCCGAAGCCGCCGAACAGCTCGTCGCGGTCACCGCGTGAGCGCGGCTTTCCGTGGCCGACCTTGAACGCGCGGATCTGCGGGGCCAGTCGCTCGTACGTCGCCGGGTCGTCGGTCGACAGCGTCGCGACCAGCGCGCCGTTGGAGGCGTTCATCGCGGCGAGCAGCTCCGCCTCCGTGTCGACCAGGACGATCGTGTCGACCGGGCCGAACGGTTCCGCGTGGTGCAGTGGCGAGGACGGCGGCGGGCCCAGGAGCGTGACCGGCGGGAGGTAGGCGGATGTGTCCTGGCCGGGCAGGAAACGGCCTTCCGCCAGGGTGCCCCGGTGGAGCGGGACGGCCCCGCGGTCGATCGCCTCGGCGACCTGGTCACCCAGTTCCTTGGCCTTCGCCGCGTTGATCAGGGGGCCGAAGTCCAGGGTGGGCAGCGAGTCGTCCGGGTGCTCGACCGCCAGCGGATGGCCCGTACGGATGGAGCGTACGGCGGGCAGGTAGGCAGCCAGGAAGTCGGCGAACAGCTCGCGCTGGACCACGAAGCGCGGATACGCCGTGCACCGCTGTTTGCCGTAGTCGAAGAGCTTGGGGATCATCGCGGTGAGTGCGTCCCAGTCGCTGTGGTTCCAGATGCCCCAGGTGTTCAGGCCCTCCTGTTCCAGGATGTGGCGCTTGCCGAGGTCGGCCACGGCGGTGGCGATACGGGCTCCGGTGTCGCGGCCGCCGACGAAGGAGACGCAGCCGATCTCCGGGGAGCGGACCAGGGCCTCGGAGAGCTCCCCGCCGCTGCCGCTGACCAGGGTGATCGGGATGCCTTCACGGGCGGCGAGAGCGGAGGCCAGGGTGAGGCAGGCGACACCGCCGTCGGTCGGGGTCTTCGCGATCACCGCGTTCCCGGCCAGGGCCTGCGCGAGCATCGCGTGGACCAGGACGGACATCGGGTAGTTCCAGCTGGCGATGTTGGAGACCGGGCCGGGCAGAGGCGTACGGCCTTCGAGCATGGACTCGGCACCGTCGACGTACCAGCGGACTCCGTCGATCGCACGGTCGACGTCGGCCTGGGCGAGCCGCCACGGCTTGCCGATCTCCCAGACCAGGAGCAGGGCGAGCAGTTCGCGGTGTTCGGTGAGGGAGTCGAGGGCGGCGGCGACGCGGGCCCTGCGCTCGCTCAGAGGAACGTGGCGCCAGGCCCGGTGCTGGTCGAGCGAGGCGCGTACCGCCTGCCGTGCGGTTGCCGCGTCCAGGCGCGGCGGTCCCGCGATGGGGCTGCCGTCGACCGGGCTGGTGGCGGGCAGGGCGCGGCCGTCGGCCTGCCACTGGGCGGCCCAGAGGTTCAGTACGCGGTCGTCACGGAAGGACTCGGGGGCGACGGCCTGGCAGCGCTGCCAGGCGTCGGCCCATGCGGTGCCGGGCTTGAGGGTGAGGGTGGGTGCCATGAGAAGGTCTCCGCTCTCGGTGCACAGTCGGGGCGGGAGGTGCAATGGCTCATGTCTCGTACTGGACGGTAGTGAGCGTGGGCCGGCATGGCAGCGCACGCGGTGTCAATTGTGGGTGACGTCACGTGATGTCGCGTGACGTCGCGAGCCGGTCGTGGACGAGCCTCGCAGCCTCGGTGGGCGTCGAGCCGACCCGTACGCCTGCCGCTTCGAGGGCCAGTTTCTTGGCCTGTGCGGTGCCGGAGCCCGAGACGATGGCGCCGGTATGGCCCATCGTCTTGCCCTCCGGGGCGGTGAAGCCCGCGATGCAGCCGACGACGGGCTTGGTGATGTGGTCGGCGATGTACGCAGCGGCGCGCTTCTCGGCGTCACCTCCGATCTCCCCGCTGAGCACCGTGAGCTCGGTGTCCGGGTCCTGCTCGAAGGCGACGAGGCAGTCGATGTGGCTGGTGCCGATGACGGGGTCGCCTCCGATGCCGACCGCGGACGAGAAGCCTGTCTCTCGCAGCTCGTACATGAGTTGATACGTGAGCGTGCCGGACTTGGAGACGAGTCCGATGCGGCCGGACTTGGCGGCGATGTCGGCGGGGATGATGCCGGCGTTGGAGTGGCCCGGGCTGATCAGGCCGGGAGGCCGGGGCAGTTGGGGCCGGACCAGGGGTGGGCTCGGTCGTCGAGGATGGCGCGTCCGCGGGCGGCGTTGTTGCCGTCGAGCCGTAGACGAGGGGCATGGTCAGCCGGAGCGCCATTGGCGGACACCGGCTTCGCCAGCCTGGAACGCCTGCCCGTCGATGGTGAGCCGGGCCCCCCGAACGGTGCGGGTGAACAGCCGCACACCGAGGTCCCCCTCCAGAGCTGTGATGCGCTTGGAGACGGCCTGCTGGGTGATCGACAGGTCGGTGGCGGCTTGCTGGAGCTGACCCGCATCCGCAACGGCTACGAAGGTGCGTACGGTATCGAGATTCACGCCGACCAACTCCAACCGGGACTTGTCCGGGCGATCACCAGGCACACTGGCGGACATGCCTGTCTCGCTGCATCACATCGTCATCGACGCCCACGACCTGCCCGCCCTGGCCCGGTTCTGGGCCGAGGTGTTGGGCTGGCGGATCCTGTCCGAGCGGGAGCGGGAGGTCGTGATCGGGCCGGACGAGACCGCGCCGGTGGGCATCTGCTTCATGCCGGTGACGGACCGTAAGATCGTCAAGAACCGCCTGCACCTCGATCTGACGTGCGCCGCGGAGGTCCGGGAGGCCGAGATCGAGCGCATCCTCGCACTCGGCGCCCATCGGGCGGACGTCGGGCAGAGCGGCAACGAGTCGTGGACCGTGCTGGCCGATCCGGAGGGGAACGAGTTCTGCGTGGTCCGCCCGAAGGAGACCCTCATCGGCTAGGACTTGTCCAGGCAATCAAGTTCGGAGCCAGATGACTACGGATGCTGCTGTCGCGGTGCCGAGGAAGACGTAGCCGCGTTTGTCGTATCGGGTAGGTAGCCACGGCCCGGTGCTGCTTGAGCCGTTGATCGCCCGTTCGACGGTGTTGCGTTTCTTGTAGCGCTCTTCGTCAAAGCCGGGTGGCCGTCCGCCGCGTGAGTCCTTGCGCAGGCGGGCGGCCCGACTGTCGGTCTTCTCTGGGATCGTGTGCCGAATGCCCCGTTGTCGCAGGTAGTTACGACAGGGCCTGTTGCTGTATGCCTTGTCGGCCGCGAGGCTCACAGGCTTCCGGTCGACGGGAGCAGCCGACGGGCGCACGCGTGCGCACGGCGTGCAGGTACGTCCACCTCACGCCGCACGTCTCGTCAGAACCGGAACACGCCGAGATCTCGCACCGTGTCGGCCAGAGCGCGGATGAGGTCATTCTCGGCTTCGGTCCGCCAGACCAGGGCGAAGTTCATGGTGGCCATGTCGGGGACGGGAAGCCATCGGATGTTCGACATGCCCCAGTGCCTGGTGACATGGCCGGGGAAGGTGTGGATGATCTCGCCCATGCCGACGTGACTGATCAGCTCATCGGCGGTGTCCGAGGTCGCGGACATGATGCGCTCGATCGTACGGCCTCGTGGGGTGTGGAAGGGCAGGTAGCTGTCCTCCCAGTAGTCCGGCAGGCCGAGGGCAGTGCCGTGCGGGAAGTCAGCGAGCAGCTCCAGTGGCACGGAGTCCCGTCCCGCGAGCCGGTGGTCGGCGGCCACGGCAAGGATCCGGGAGTCGGTGCACAGGGTCGGCCCGACGGTGAAGTCCGGCTCTTCCACCGGCAGCCAGGCGACCAGGACGTCCATGGCACCGCTGCGGAGCTGGCCGAACACATCGGTGAAGGTTGCCTGACGGATCTGGAGTCCCCAGCGCGGGTACCGCGCGCGGAACGCCTTCCAGTAGGGGTGCAGATCGGCGACGTTGAAGGGCATCAGGCTGACGCGGAGCTGTGCGGTGATGCCGCGGGCCGCCAGCTGGGCCCGCTCCAGGGATTCGTGCAGGCCCGCGTAGACCGGTTGCAGGTCGTCGCGGAACTGTCGGCCGACCTCGGTCAGGCGCACACTGCGGCTGGTGCGGGTGAAGAGCTCGGCACCGATGCGCCGCTCCTGTTTCTTGATGGCCTGGCTGACGCGTGCCTGGGAGACGTGCAGCCGCTGTGCGGTCCGGCCGAAATGCAGCTCCTCGGCCAGTACCAGGAAGATCTCGATGTCCCGCAGCTCCACCGGCCCCCCGGCCCTTCGTCGATAACCCTGCGGTTATCGAACCCCGCACAAGTGTTCCTTGATCATACGCGCGAACCGCAAGATTGTTTGAGGCATGCAGTCACGCGTGCAAAACCCCCCACTCGTACGGTCGGAGGGGATGAGGTGCCCCGCCAACGCCTTCGTCCTGTTATCGGCGTGTCTCGCTTTCAGCCACGTCAACGCTGTGGTCGGTGAGCACACCCGAACGTCCTGGAACTGCCCATGAGCGACGCCATCGACCTGACCGTGATGTACGCGATGCATGATGCCCTGCGCCGGGAACTGGCCCATCTGGACCGGGTCACCACCGCCGCGGACCGTGACCCGCGGCAGGTGCTGGCCACCGCTGCCGGATGGACGCTGTTCAAGAAGGCTCTCCATGCCCACCACACGGCCGAGGACGACGCACTGTGGCCGTCGCTGCGGCAGAATCTGGCCGGCCGGCCGAAGGACCTGGCGCTGCTGGAGGTGATGGAGGCCGAACATGCCGCCATCACCCCGGTGATCCAGGCCATCGACGGCGCGCTGACCGACCCCGGTGCCGGCTCGCTGCGGTTGGGCCAGCTTGCCGACGCGCTGACCCGCGGCCTGGCCGGCCACCTCACGCACGAGGAGGAAGCGGCGCTCCCGCTGATCCAACGGGTGCTGACAGCCGAGCAGTGGGGCCACTTCAGCCGGGTCCATGCCCAGCACATCGACCAGGACGCACCGCTGCTGCTGCCGTGGCTGCTGGACGGCGCCGATGAACCGACAGCGGAGAGGCTCCTCGCCCGACTGCCCGCATCCGCGTACGCCGCCTGCACCGCCCGGTGGATCCCGGCGTACGCCGTTCTCGACCGCTGGAGTCCGGGCACTACGGCCTGACGCAGCCTCATTGGCCGCCGCCCTGGCGGTCTATCGGCCGACGCGAGCACGCCCTCCTGGCATCCCGAAGTACGACCGACCCGACTACGAAAGCCATCACCTTGTCCGAATCTGTACATGTCATTCCGCTCCAGCGCGTCTCGGTCGCCGAGGCCGCAGCGTGGCATCAGGTCGTCGCGACCTCGATGGCCCACGACCTGCCCGGAGTACCGACCCCCGACCCCGGACAGATCCACGCCCAGCTCACCCAGCCCGCTCTGGGCAGCCGCCGGCTGACCTGGCTGGCCATCGGGGCGGACGGCGTTCCCGTCGGAGTCGCCGGCCTGCGGGTGTTCACCTCCCCGGGCCAGGAGCACCTGTCCGAACTGGAACTGCACGTCGACCCCGCACACCGGCGTCTGGGAACCGGCTCCCTCCTGCTGTCGGCGGTCGTGGCGGCCTGCCTCACCGAGAACCGGCGTAGCCTCATCGCGGCAGCCGCGGCCGACAGCCCGGGCGAAGCCTTCAGTGAACGGTGTGGCTTCCGCCGGGCACTCACCCTGGATCACCTCATACTGCGCCTCGACGAGCTGCCCGAGGCCGACCTGCCGCAGATCGCCGATACCGCGTCCCCCGGCTACCGGCTGGCCCGCTGGACCGGCACGGTTCCCGACGAGCTCGCCGACGCCTTCGCCGCAGCCAAGAACGCGATGAACGACATGCCCGTCGGCGACCTCGACTACGGCAGCGTGGCGTGGGACGCCGACCGCGTCCGCGCCATGGCCAAGGTGATCGCCGACCGCGGCGACACACTGCTGACCATCGCGGCAGTCCACGACGACGGCACGATGGCCGGCTACACCGAGATCCTGCTCCCCCAGGGCTCCGGGCCGCGTGCCCAGCAGTACGACACGGCTGTCGTGCCCGCGCACCGCGGCCACGGCCTTGGGCTGTGGGTCAAGGCCGCCATGGTGCGGCGTCTGCGCGCCGAGCATCCCGGCGTCGTCGAGATCGAGACGGACAACGCCGACGACAACGTCCACATGCTGGCCGTCAACCACCGACTGGGATTCCGCTCCTACCGGCGCACCCGCGAGTTCCAGCTCGACGTGCCCGCGACCTGACCTCACCCACGGGCCCCTTACCTTCCCTTCCCTTCCCTCCCGTCCCGTCCCGGCCCGTCCCCGAACGCCACCGAGGAGCACCCCGTATGCGCGTCATCACCCCGTCGAACGACAACGTCACCGTCTCCCCGAACGCCACCATGACCGGCCTGGCGGCCCCCAGCCGCGGCAGCACCGAACTCAGCACCTGGACGGTCGGCATGGACGCCGGGGCAACCGGCCCCGAGCACTCCGTCACTCGTGAACAGGTCTGGACGGTCACCGCGGGCGCCCTGGAAGTGACCTGCGACGGCCACACCCAAAAGGTCCTGGCCGGCCAGACCTTCATCCTGCCCGCCGGACTCCTGCGCCGGATCCACGCCCCGGAGCGGGCCGAGGCCCACGTCGCGATGCACTGCGACGCCCTCGCCTCCGTACCCGGAACCGAAGGCACCCGCGAACTGCCCTGGGCCCGCTGATCACCACAGGCCGACACGAACCCGCCCCAAGGGGCCCGAGGCAGGACCCGGAAGACCCGGATCCTGCCGCACCATCGCCGGCCGAGGCCGGCATCCACAGGAATGAGAAACACGACATGCGTGTGCTGTTGATGGCGTACGGATCGCGCGGCGACATCGCGCCGCTGGCGGGACTGGCGGCGCAGTTGCGGAAACTCGGCGCGGAGGTACGCGTGTGCGCACCGCCGGACGAGGAGTTCGCCGAACTGCTGGCCGGTGTCGGCGCGGAACTGGTGCCCTTCGGGCGGGACGTGCGCGCGCTGCGGACGGGAGCGCCCCCGTCGGACGCGGCCGCGTTCGCGGCCGAGCTGGTCGCCGCGCACTTCGACACGGTCGGCAAGGCGGCCGAGGACTGTGACGTGCTGGTGGCGAGCGGTCTGATGCCGGCCGGCGCCCGCTCGGTGGCCGAGAAGCTGGGCATCCGCTACGTGTACGCGGGCTTCCACCCGTTCGAGATGCCCTCCGCGCACTACCGACCGTCGCCGCGGCCCGGCCCGTCGGCTCCGCCCGACATGACCGACAACCAGGCCCTGTGGGACCTGGACGTCCAGAAGGTCAACGCCCTTTACCTCCAGCCCCTCAACGCCCACCGCGCGGCGATCGGCCTTGCACCGGTGGACAACGTCCGCGACCACGTCTTCACCGAACGGCCGTGGCTGGCGGTGGACCCGGTCCTGGGCCCGTGGCAGCAACTGACGAACCTCGACCTCGTGCAGACCGGCGCGTGGATCCTGCCCGACGAACGCCCCCTGCCCGCCGATCTGGAGACGTTCCTGGACGCCGGCACCCCACCGGTGTACGTCGGCTTCGGCAGCATGCCCATGAGCACAGCCACCGACATCGCCCGGACAACCGTCGAGGCGGCCCGCGCGCAGGGCCGCCGCGTGCTCGTCTCCCGCGGCTGGGCAGACCTGGGCCTGGTGGACGAGTCGGACGACTGCTTCGCCGTCGGCGACGTCAACCACCAGTCCCTGTTCCGCCGGGTCGCGGCCGTCGTACACCACGGCGGCGCAGGCACCACGACCACCGCCGCCCGAGCCGGTGCACCCCAGGTGGTGGTGCCCCAGTTCGTGGACCAGCCGCACTGGGCCGCCCGCGTGGCCGACCTGGGCATCGGCGCGGCACACGACGGCCCGACCCCGACCTTCGAGTCCCTGTCAGCCGCACTGAGGACGGCCCTGACCCCCGAGACGGAAGCACGGGCGAAGGCCGTCGCCGGCACGATCCGCACCGACGGGACGGCGGTGGCCGCGAAGCTGCTCCTCGACACGGGGCACGCCGCGCCGGTGAGCCGCGAACAGATCTCCATGATCGCCCATGCCGACCACCCGATAAAATCTCCGCTCGACGACGACTCGGTCAGCCGGCTGCTCGAACGCGGCCTCCCGCGAGGCGACGAGCGAGTGCTCGACCTCGGATGCGGCACAGCGGAGTGGCTTCTGCGCGCCCTGGCGACACGCCCGCACCTGCACGCCGAGGGTGTCGACGTCTCCGAAGTCGCCCTGACGCAGGCCCGCCAGGCAGCGAGCAAACTCGGAGTCGACGAGCGCCTGGTCCTCCACCAGCAGGAGGCCGCGGACTTCGGCTCTCCACAGCCGTTCGACCTGGTGATCAGCGTCGGCGCCACGCATGCCTTCGGCGGTCTTCTCCCCACCCTCGCGGCGGCCCGCAAGCACCTGGCTCCCGGAGGCCGCGTTCTGATCGGCGAGTCGTTCTGGGACCGCGCCCCTTCGCCGGCGGCCGTCGAGATGTTCGGTGACCTCGCCGACCTGGCGACCACGGTGGACCGCGTCGTCGCCGACGGATGGACCCCTGTCCACGGCCATGTCAGCACCCGCAGTGAGCTGGACGCCTACGAGTGGGCTTGCTGGGGCTCGCTGGCCTCATGGGCTCTGGACCACCCTGCCGATCCGGCTGGCGCACAGGTACTGGAGACGGCCACCGCCCAGCGTTCGCAGTGGCTGCGCGGGTACCGGGACAGCTTCGGCTTTCTCTGCCTGGTCCTGCGTCAAACATCGGATTGATCACGTAGGGCCGCCGGCAAGCCCATTCGTCGAGCAGGGTGCGGTTGAGCAGAAGCCGTTGTCGGTCAGGACCCGTTCGACGGTGATGCCGTGGGGGTCGGTCGGGGAAGCCAGGCGGTTCAGGCCGTGGCGGACCGGAACCCGGAGCACGGTCGAGGCCGGCATGCCCAGGATCGACCCGATACGGGCCGGGTCGGGCTTTCGGTGGGTCGGCATCCGGTGGACCCATGTGTAGGCAGTAGTGCGGATGATCTTCCGCTGGACAATGTGAATCTTGGGACATCAAACGAATGTCCACCCATGCCCGCCAGGCGCAGCGGTTGACCGCACTTGGCCGAGTGACGCGTTCCACGCACGAAGACGTCCCCCGCAGCGGGGACGGTGTGCCGCGGACGTGGGCCCGTTCCTCGGCCCTGAGTCGGCTCGCCCGCGCCAGGGCCCGCCATGGCCGACGCCGAACCGCGGCGGCCGGAAAGTGAGTACACAGATGCAACCGACGTTCGTACTGGTGCACGGAGCCTTCGCGAACTCCTTCTCCTTCGCGCCCCTCCAGGCCGAACTCGGCCTCCTCGGGCACCGTTCGGTCGCCGTCGACCTGCCAGGCCACGGGTTCCAGGCGACCTTCACCCGTGCCTATCAGTCACCGCAGGACCCCGAGGGGCTCGCCACCGCGCCCGGCTCGATCAAGGGCGTCACACTCGCCGACAACGTCGCGCACCTCATCGGGATCCTCGAACGGGCCAAGCGGAACGGCCCCGTGATCCTCGTCGCCCACAGCCGGGGCGGTGTCACGGTCACGGCCACGGCCAACGCACGCCCGGATCTGATCGACCGCATCGTCTACGTCTCGGCCTGGTGCCCGGTCCACCTCGACATCAACGACTACTACACCGAGCCGGAGATGGCCACGGTCGACCCCGCCGCCTTCGCTTCGGCGCTGGCCGGGAACCCTGCCGACCTCGGCCTGCTCCGCGTCAACTTCCGCACCGCGAACCCGGACTCGCTCGCGGCGTTCAAGGCGGCCTTCTTCGCCGACGGCACCGACGAGCAGTTCCACACCTTCCTGAACACCTTCCAGCCCGACGAGAACCTGGACGTCGGCGGCTCCGCCGACCGGGCTCAGGCCGCGACCTGGGGCCGCATCCCCAAGACCTACATCCGCCTGGCCGACGACACGAGCCTGCCTCTCGCCATACAGGACCGCCTGATCCGCGAGGGCAACGAGCTGACGCCTGACAACCCGTACGACGTCCGCACACTGGAGGGCAGCCACCTGAAGTGGCTGGTCGACCCCGCGCCGGCGGCCCGCGTCCTGGGCGAACTCGCCACGCTCCCGGCTCCGTCCGCTCAAGCGTGATCGGAATGGCGTGAGCTGTTCGGTGGTGGTGGGACGAGGAACGAGAGTGCTCATGTGGGCGCACCCACGACCGCCCGGGCACTGAGATCGGACGCCGCTACCGGGTGACAGCCTTCGCCGAGGCCGTCACCCGGGCTCCGCGCCGGTCCACAGGTGGTCGGAGCCCGCTCGGGCAGCAGCGCACTGTGACCAGATCCGGGGACTGGGACGTCTCGGTCGACTCCACCATCGTGCGGGCCCATCAGCATGCGGGGCCGGCGGCACGGAAGATCGTGCCGAATCCCCGGCCGATCAGCCGGGACGTGGTCTGAGCCGCGGGCAGGGACAAGGCTTTACGGCGAGGGGGGCCGCCACGACCGGTAACGGTCGTGACGGCCCCCGCTGTTGTGCCCGGTTGTGCCGACGGCTACGACAGGTCGCCGTTGTAGTCGGGCAGCTTGAACGTCTTCTCGGCGTGGCCGCCCACGAGATCGGTCGTGTTGTTGCCGATGTTGGCGATGATCGTGTAGCCCTTTGCCTCGATCGCGGCCCGCTTGCCCGTCTTGTACGCGCTGACCTCGTCGAAGAGGTCAGGCAGATCCCGTACGTACAGGCCGTCGACCGGGTACCCGACCTTCTTCAGGTTGTACTCGGTGAGCGAGTGGATGATGCCGGGGCGGGCGGTGACGAAGAAGATGTCCACACCGCGGGACTTCGCGTAACGCGCCAGTTCGAGGACCGGCTTGACCGCAGGTGTCGGGTACTCCCAGAAGGGGTGGAAGTCGGTCTCGAGCGACGTGTTGTCGATGTCGAGGACGATCGCCTGCTTCGCACCGGAGGTGTTCGTGGTGCGCTGCTCGATGTAGGGGCGAGCAACGGCGACGACGGCGGCGACATCACGCTGCCAGGTCCCGTAGTCGACGTCGGCGAGCAGCGTACTGGCGTGGCCGGACTGCTGCGGCGCGGCGGCGGTGGCGGCCGGGGTCGCCGGGCGGTCCGACCCGGTCGAGTCCGCGGCCGCTGCGACCGGGACGGCCATGGTGAACGCCAGCGCGGCGGCGGCCACCGACCGGATTCTCCACTTGCCTGCATGCATGGGGGGTCTCCTGCGTCTCGGAACAGCTCAGGGGAAGCCCTCCGTCCCGTACGAACGGAGGGCATTTGGCATGTTCGCGTCCCATGATGGACGGAACCTTACGTTCCCTCTACTGGCCGGTAGCAGGATTCCCGCGCCGACGCGGGATCGGCGCCGCGCGGACCGGAAGCGGTACCGCGCGGACCCAATGCGGTTCGGCGTGGACCCGAATCGGTGCCGTACGAACCCGATGTGGTGCCGTACGAACCCGATGTGGTGCCGTACGAACCCGATGTGGTGCCGTACGAACCCTCAGCAGCCCTTCTCGCGCAGCGAGTGGAGGTGCTCACTCGACTTACGGGCGAACGCGAAGGACTCGACCGGGTTGTCGTGTTCGGTCTGCCAGTGGTGGTCGCGGTAGCCGCCGTGGGTCTTGTTCACCGCGGAGATGAAGCGCTTGTAGTCGATGTCTCCGTCCCCGACGTCCACCATGCGGTAGCCGTCGCGGGCGGACTCGTCGTGCGTGCCGTCCTTGACGTGGAAAAGCGGGTAGCGGTGGGGCTGCTTGAGGACATAGCGCAGAGGGTCGAAGGGGGCGGGGGTGCCGTCCACGCGCTTGCCGAAGCGGAACTGACCCACGAACGCCCAGTAGATGTCCATTTCGAGGTAGACCAGATCGGGGTCGGTCTCGGCGAGCAGCACGTCGTAGAGGCGGACGTTCGGCTGGTCGGTGGCGAAGGAGAACTCCTCGGCGTGGTTGTGCTGGTAGAACTTCAGACCGCGCTTCCTGGCAGCGGCTCCATAGGTGTTGAACTCCTCGGCGGCCCGCTTCCAGGCATCGACGGTGGAGCCGTAGCGGAAGGGGCCCGATGCGGTGCCGATGTGCGGCAGGCCGAGCGCCTGGGCGTCGTCGAGGACCTTGTCGAGGTTCTGGGCGAAGGTGTAGGCGTTCGGGTCGCTGGAGTAGTAGCCGACGTGACTGCCGATGCCGCGCAGCCCGTGGTCGCGGGCGAGCTGCTTCAGCTGGGCGAGAGTGATGGGGCCGGTGCCCTGGCTGTAGCCGGCGTACTCGATCTCGTCGTAGCCGTAGCGCTCCAGCTCGGCGAAGACCTTCGCGAAGCCGAGGCTGGAAACCTTGTCGCGCAGGGAGTAGAGCTGGGTGCCGAGGCGGCCGGGGGGCAGGACGGGGCGGCCCCTGCCGGGGGCGGCGGCACTCGTCACGGCTGCCGAGGCCGGGCCCGCAGCGGCGCCGACGATGGCGGCGGCGGTCGCGCCGGCAGCGACGCCGAGCATGCCGCGTCTGCTGAGCTTGTGGGCGAGTTCGGGGTCGTTGGCCTTGCTTGTGCGGCTCATGGGATCTCCCGGGATCGGATTGTCAGTGGTGTCTGCTTGAGTGGAGTCCAGCGAGTTGAAGCAGCAGGGACTTCACATCGGTGGCCGCGACGCGGCCGCAGACAGCGCGGGGGGTGGAGCAGAGGATGAGCGGACCTTCGTCGTCGCTCGTGGGCAGGCGGCCGTGGCTGCCGCGAATAGGTGCGGGGTCCAGGGGTACGACCGCGAGGCGGTAGCGCATGCCGAGTTTCTTGCGGGCGATCGCCTTGGCCGCCTTGAGGCGTACGTACGGGTCGAGAGGGTCCATGAAGAGCTCGACCGGGTCGTAGCCGGGTTTGCGGTGGATCTCGACGAGCTGGGCGAAGTCGGGGGCCCGGTCGTCGTCGAGCCAGTAGTAGTAGGTGAACCAGGCGTCGGCCTCCGCGATGGCGACGAGTTCGCCGGAACGCGGGTGGTCGAGGCCGTGGATCTTCTTGCCCTCGTCGTCGAGGAGTTGCTCGATGCCGGGCAGGTCGGTGAGTGCCGCGCGGGTGGCGTCGATGTCTTCGGGGCGGCGGATGTAGACGTGGGCGAGCTGGTGGTCGGCGACGGCGAAGGCGCGGGAGGCCATCGGGTCGAGGTACTCCATGCCGTCCTGGGTGTGGACTTCGAGAAGGCCGGCGCGGCGCAGGGCGCGGTTGATGTCGACGGGGCGGCTGACGCGGGTGATGCCGTACTCGGACAGGGCGACGACCGTGCGGCCTTCCTGTCTGGCGTCGCCCAGCAGCGGGGCGACGACGGCGTCGAGGTCGGCGGCTGCCTGGTACGAGCGGGGGTCGTCGGGGCCGTAGCGCTGCAGGTCGTAGTCGAGATGCGGGAGGTAGCACAGGGTCAGGTCGGGGTGTCGGGTGCGCATGATGTGGCGGGTCGCGTCGACGATCCACTGGCTGGAGACGATGTCGGCGCCCGGGCCCCAGAAGTGGAACAGGGGGAAGGTGCCGAACTTCTCGGTGAGTTCGTCGTGCAGGTCGGGGGGCCGGGTGTAGCAGTCGGGTTCCTTGCGGCCGTCGGCGTAGTAGACGGGACGGGGGGTGACGGTGAAGTCGGTGTCCGCGCCCATGGCGTACCACCAGCAGATGTTGGCGACGGTGTAGCCGGGGTGTGCGCGGCGGGCGGCGTCCCAGATCTTGTCGCCGGAGACGAGGCCGTTGTGCTGTCGCCAGAGCAGGACGTCGCCGAGGTCGCGGAAGTACCAGCCGTTGGCGACGATGCCGTGCTCGGCGGGGAGGGCGCCGGTGAGGAAGGTGGACTGGGCGGCGCAGGTCACGGCAGGGAGGACGGTGGTGAGGGGGGCCTGGGAGCCGGACTGGGCAAGGGACTTGAGGTGCGGCATGTGGTCGAGAAGCTGGGGGGTGAGGCCGACGACGTCCAGGACGAGGAGAGGGGTGGGAGTGGGGTGGGCGACGTCGGTCATGGCAGCTCCTTGAGGCCGAGGTCGACCAGCAGGTCGCGGGCGAGGGTGAGTTCGGCGGCGATGCCGTCGGCGAGCTGGGTGCGGTTGCGGGTGCGCAGCTCGGGCGGGAGGGCCTGCCAGGTGTAGGTCTCGACCTCGAGGTGTCGGGTGAGCGGGTCAGGGCCGCCGACGAGCCGGTTCAGCGTGTCCTGGAGTACGGAGAGGGTGGAGGTGAGGGGCGGGGCGGGCGGGGCGTGCAGGGGGACGTGGAAGTGGGCACGCCAGGGGGCGTCGTCGGGCAGCGCCGTGCCGGCGAGGGCTTCGTCGAGATCGTCGGTGCCGCGCAGACCGCCCGCGGATGAGGTCTCCCCTGCTCGGAGAGCTCGGGGAAGGGTGCGGGTCTGATGCAGAAAGCGGGGTTCGGCGAAGGCGGCCAACGCCGCCCGCACTTCGGGGAGATGTGGTGCTTCGGCGTGGAGCGCGGCGGACAGCTGCGCCTTGGGGATGGTGATGCCCGCCGCGGTGAGTGCCGCCAGGGCAGCCTGCGGATCTTCGAAGGAGGTGGCGAGATGGCAGGTGTCGATGCAGATGCCGATGCGGTGCGATGCGATCGCGCTGAGGGGACGTATGGCGTCCGCGGTGGTCTCGACGATGCAGCCGGGCTCGGGCTCCAGGCCGATGCGAATCGACTTGCCGGTGAGTTCCTCGAGGGCGTCGAGGCGTTCGGCGAGAGTGGTCAGGGCGGTGTGCGCGGCCCCGGCTGCCGTGTCGTCGAAAGGGGTGCGCCAGGCGAGCGGGAGGGTGGAGATGGTGCCCTCGGTGATGTCGTCGGGAAGCAGGGCGGCGAGGAGACGGGCCAGGTCGGTGGTGTGGGCGAGACGTTCGGGGTCGGTCCAGTCCGGCTTGTAGACGCGGTACTTGACCTCTTCGGCGCCGAATCCCTCGTACGGGAAGCCGTTGAGGGTGACGACCTCGAGGCCGCGGCGTTCGAGTTCGGCGCGCAGGCCGCGCAGCGCGGCCGGGTCGGTGATCAGGGCATGGGCGGCCTCCCTGGCGAGCCAGAGGCCGATGCCGAGGCGGTCGCGGCCGAGGCGTTTGCGTACCGGCTCGCAGTGGTCGCGGAGCTGGGCGAGTACGCCGTCGACGGTCTCGGCGGGGTGGACGTTGGTGCAGTAGGAGAGGTGGACGGTGGCGCCGTCGGGATGGCGGAAGCGCATACCTCTGTCTCCTCATTCCCCGCCGCGGAGTATGGAGTTGCCCTCGTGGAGGGACTCCGGATCCGGAATGTCGAGCTGGAGGCGGCCGCTGAGGCCGTAGAAGGCGACGGGGTTGCGCCACAGAACCTGGTCGACGTCGTCCTCGGTGAAACCGGCGGCGAGCATCGCGTCGCCGACCTTGCGGGTCTTGAGCGGATCGCTCTTGCCCCAGTCCGCGGCCGAGTTGACCAGGACCTTCTCGGTTCCGTACGCCTTGAGGACCGCGACCATCCGGTCCTCGTCCATCTTGGTGTCGGGGTAGATGGAGAAGCCGAGCCAGCAGCCGCTGTCAGTGGCGTGCTTTACGGTCGTCTCATTGAGGTGGTCGAGCAGCACGCGTTCCGCGGGCAGGTTCGATTCGCGGATGACGTCGACGGTGCGGTGCAGTCCGGCGAGCTTGTCCCGGTGCGGGGTGTGGACGAGGGCGGGCAGTCCGTGATCGGCGGCGAGCTGGAGCTGGGCGGCCAGCGCGGTGTCCTCGGCCGGCGTCATGGAGTCGTAGCCGATCTCACCGACGGCGACGACGGAGTCCTTGACGAGATAGCGGGGCAGCGCGTCGAGTACAGGTGTGCAGCGGGGGTCGTTGGCCTCTTTGGGGTTGAGGGCGAGCGTGCAGTGGTGGGCTATGCCGTACTGGGCGGCGCGGAAGGGCTCCCAGCCGAGCAGGGCGTCGAAGTAGTCGAAGAAGCTGGCGGGCGAAGTGCGGGGCTGGCCGAGCCAGAAGGACGGTTCGACGAGGGCGCGGACACCGGCGGCGTACATCGCCTGGTAGTCGTCGGTGGTGCGGGAGGTCATATGGATGTGGGGGTCGAAGATGCGCATCAGGACTCCTCGGACTGCTCGCCGGTCAGGGTCAGCACGCGATTGAGGTCGGGGGGCACGTCGCGGCCGGCGGCGGTGCGCTCGGCGGCGTAGTCGGCGAGCATCCTGGCCAGCTCGCCGTCGCCTGCGGCGCGTCTGTGCAGGCCTGCGACGTTGGCGACGGGCACGCCGGTGAACAGGCACTTGAGGACGGCGTGCCGCCAGGAGTGCGGATCGAGGTGAGCGGCGGCGTACGGGCCGACGGCCGCGGCCACGAGCCGGGTGTCGTTGGTGCGCAGGGCGTCCTCGACGAGCGGCAGGACTTCGGGGCCCACGACCAGATGGTGCAGGGCGAGGAGCACAGCGCGGCGCTCGGCGGCGGTGCCCTGCCGGTAGAGGCGGGTGAGGGTGTCCAGGTCCGCGCGGGCCTCGATGAGGAGCAGGGTGCGTACGGAGTCGGCCCGGTTCTGGCCGCAGTGCCGGCCGGCGGCGGCGAACCGGAGCTCCCAGGTGTGTGCGGCATACGGGGAGGGGGCGACCGGTGGCGTCCGGGCGGCGCGGGCGGCCTCGGCGAGTGCGTCGGCGAGCCAGGTGCGGGCGGCTCCGTCGAGCTGTGCGTCGAGCTGTGCCTCGAGTTCCTTGCGGGACGGCGTCACCATGCCGGTACTCCCTTCGGCGGAACCGGTGAGCGGAGGAACTCAATTGATTCGCGGGCGAGTTCGGGGCCCGCGTGGGAGTGGCGGGGCAGTTCGACGACGGTGAGGCCTTGGTAGCCGGTGGCGGCGAGGGCTTCCAGGACAGGCGGGAAGTCGATCTCCCCGTCTCCGAAGGGAAGGTGTTCATGGACGCCGCGGCGCATGTCCTCGATCTGGACATGCCGCAGCCAGGGCGCGGCATTGCGGACGCAGTCGGCCGGCGTGTCGGGTTCCAGGCACTGGCAGTGGCCGATGTCGAGGGTGAGCCCGAGGGTCTCCGGGTCGCCGAGGAGGCCGCGGAGGTGGTGGAAGTCGGCGAGCGTGGCGAGGAGGTGACCGGGCTCGGGCTCGACTGCGAGGGGGATGCCGGCGTCGGTGGCGGCGTCGAGGACGGGGGTGAGAGCCCCTTCGAGCCGCTTCCATGCGGTGTCGGTGAGGGTGTCCGCAGGGGTGATGCCGCTGAAGCAGTGCACGGCGTGGGCGCCGAGGTCGGCGGCGACCCGCACGGCGGTGATCAGCAGGTCGGTGCGGGCGGCGCGGCCGTCGGGGTCCGGGTCGAGGAGCGAAGGCCCGTGTTTGCGGCGGGGGTCGAGGACATAGCGGGCGCCGGTCTCGATGGTGACGCCGAGGCCCAGCTCGCCCAGTCTCTTGGCTACGTGGCGGGTGCGGGCGGCGAGGGCGGGGGCGAGCGGGTCGAGGTGCATATGGTCGAGGGTCAGTCCGACGCCGTCGTAGCCGAGGTCGGCGAGGAGCGCGAGGGCGTCGTCGAGGCGGAGGTCGGTGAGACCGTTGGTGCCGTAGCCGAGGCGCAGGTTGGTGTGGCTGGTGTCGGGGCTCATGTCGGGCTCACCTTCCGTGCGAGCTTGCGGGCGAGCGGTACGAGTCCCATGACCGCGAGGGCGGTGGCCCCGGCGCCGGTGCGGGCGGCGAGGGCGGCCTGGAGCGGGATCATGGCCCGGATGCCACCGCCGACGGCACGCTGGGTGAGCGGCGGGGAGGGGTTGAGGGCGGCGTGGAGGAGGGGTTTTGCGGCGGTGCGGATGTATGTGGCGGCGAGAGCGGTGGCCAGCAGGCGGGCGGGGGTGAGGTGGTCCATAGGTGCGGGGGGCCGGGGTGACTGCGAGGTGTTTTCCCCGGACCCGCCCCTGCCCGGCTGTATCGATGTGCGGCTCCGCCGCGTGGGGGGCAAGCGCCCAGGCCCCGGGGCCGGGATGGGCAGCGGGGGCAGGCCCCGCTGCGCGGCGCGCGCGCTGCGCGGCGCGAGTACTGAGACTCGCTGGACGCGGGACACGAGGGAGCCGAGCCCCAGGTTCGCAGCGAGTGCGGCGAGGGGGACGGCCGTTGAGCCGCCCTGCGCCTCGTGGCGCGATACGGCGGTGACGGCGTAGGTGTGCGCCGCGAGTACGGCGGCGGACGGCAACGCTACGAGCGCCGCACCACGCGCGCCACGCGCTTCGGCGCCGACTCGGGTCCGGCGCGATACAGCACGGTCGGGCAACCGCTCTGGTCCTGCGGCAATCACCCGGCCCTGGCCTGTGGGTCCTGTGCCAAGCAGCCGGGCCAGGGCTGCCGTTCCGGCACCCGGCGGGCCTGAGGCCGCACTCCATGCGGCCGGCACGCCGGGCCGGCGCGCCTCCCCGGGCGGTGGCCAACCCGCGCTCACGCCGGGCGAGCCGGCTGCTCCTGCGCCCCTGCCCAGCCTGCGCTTCGCAAGCAACGACAAACGCCCGCCCAGCAGGGCGCTCCCCACCCCGCCGGAGACACTGTGCCCGCCCGCGCCCCGCGGCACCGTACCCGTCGCTACCGCCCCCAGCACCAGGTCCAGCCCCCGCGCCGCAGCCATCGCCGCCGGTCCGCCGGCTGTGTGCTTGAAGTGCAGGTCGTACGACCACACCGTCGCTGACAACGCTGTCGCCACCGCCAAGGCAGGGCGGCCCGCGCGGGATGCCAGCGCCAGGCCCGCCGCCGTCAGCGCGCCGGCCGCCGTGAGCGCGGCCGCCGGGGTGATGCGGCCCGAGGGGATGGGGCGGTGCGGGCGGTCCACCGCGTCCTCTTCTCGGTCCGCCCAGTCGTTGAGGGCCATGCCCGCCTCGTAGAGGCACAGCGAGGCTCCCACCGCGAGCGCCGTACCGCGGTTGGGGCGGATGCCGAGGGTGGCCGCGCCGGCCAGCGCGTCGCCCGGGACTGTGAACAGCGCGGAGACGCGCAGCAGTTCCGCCCAGGCCCGCATGGCGCCGGACCCGCCGTGCGAGAGGCGCCTCCCGCGCGGGAGGCGCATCGAGAGGAACCCCGTCACCGGGCCTCCCGCAGCCGGTCGGCGAAGGTCAGCAGGGCCCCGAACTGTTCGGAAAGGCCCGCCGGGCCGCCGTCCGGGTCCTTGAAGTAGAAGCCCAGTTCGGGGAGCGGACCCGAGATGCCCGCCTCATGGGCGCGGGCCACCAGCCTCGCCAGATCCAGGACCAACGGGGCCGCGAGCGCCGAGTCGCAGCCCTGCCAGATGGTCTGGAGGATCATCCGCGAGCCCAGGAACCCGTCGAAGGCGACGTGGTCCCACGCGGTCTTCCAGTCGCCGAGCGCCGGTACGTCGTCGATATGGACCTCGCCCTCCGGGGTGTGGCCCAGCGTGTCGGAGAGGACGCGCTCCTTGCCGGCGTTCTTCGCGGCCGCCGCGCCCGGGTCGGCCAGCGCCGCTCCGTCCCCGCCGCCCAGCAGATTCGTACCCGACCATGCCCGTACGGACAGAGCGCGTTGCACAAACATGGGGGCGAGCACGGAGCGGAGCAGCGTCTGGCCTGTCTTGCCGTCGCGGCCCGCGTGGGGAAGTCCACTTGCCGCGACGGCGTCGGTGAGGGCCACGGTGCGCAGCCCGGTGGAGGGGGTGAAGTTGACGTAGGGGCAGCCGGCCCGGAGCGCCGCGGCCGCGTACAGGGAGCTGGGCGGCAGCCGTACCGCGTCCGGGGCTGGCTGCGGTTCGGTGGAGGAGACATTGACGACGACGACCCGGGCCATCCGCTGCCGCTCCCGGAAGTCGGACAGGTCCGCGGTGAAGGCGTCGATGAGTTCCTCGTCGGTCCTGGTGTCGCCGGACGACTGCGGCCCGCCCGCTCGTATCTCCTCGTCGGCTGCGGTCAGCTCACCGCGCACCGCCGCCGCGAGACCGTGCGGCAGCACGCCCGCCGCGGCCAGTTCCTCGGCCCGCTTGGGCAGCGGACAGTGGGCGGTGTCGTGTCCGCCGAAGACGAGCGACGACAGGGCGGGCAGCCCGGAGCCGGCGAAGGGCGGGGTTTCGGTCACCATCCCGGTCGGCGGGTGCAGCCCGGCGGTGACCGCCGCGCATCCTGCCACCGCGGTGGTGGCGACGGAACCTCGTGCTCCGACGAACCAGACTCCGACACGGCCACTTCTTTCAGCGGACACGGGCTGCCTCCCTGCCATTCGGTGTGGTGGACGGCGGGCGGGGGGTACGGCGCCTCCCCGCCCGCCGCCGTCTGACGGGACGCGCCTAGGAGGGCAGCTCCCTGAGTTGGATGTCGCGGAAGGACACCTGATCGTCGGCTCCGTGGTTCTGGATGCCGATGTAGCCGTCCTTCAGGCTGCGCACCGGGTCGGTGTTGGTGAAGTCGTTGATCTTCACGCCGTTGAGGAAGATCTGCAGGCGTTCACCCTGAACCCGGATCTCGTAGCTGTTCCACTGGCCGGGTGGCCGCAGGACCCGGTCGCGGGCCTTGAGGTCGGCGGACTTGAAGCCGTAGACGGCGCCGGTGGTCCGATCAGCCGCGTCGGTGGCGTCGATCTGCACTTCGTACCCGTTGTTCACCGCCGACCAGGGATCGTCGGAGGCCGGGAAGCCCACGAAGACACCGGAGTTGTCGTCGCCCGCCATCTTCCAGTCGAGCTTCAGCGAGTACGACTTCAGCTCCTTGGCCTGGTACCAGAGCATGCCCATGCCGCCCTCGGAGCGCAGTTCGCCGTCGACGACATTGAACTTCCCGGGCCCGGCCTGCTTCCAGCCGTCCAGCGTCCTGCCGTTGAAGATCGGCCGGTATCCCGTCTTCGGCTTGCAGTCGGCCTTGACCTGTCCTGCGGCGTAGCGCAGTCCGCCGAGCAGGTGCGTGCGGAAGGCCGGTTCGGCGTACGACTCCTTGGTGTGGCCGCCGCCGGTGTAGAAGGCGCGGCCGCCCTGGTAGCTCTGGCACCAGGCGATCGGGTGGTCGCCCTTCATGGTGCCGCCCTGGTAGCTGGTCTCGTCCAGGGTTGCCAGCACACGGGCCTGCGTACGCGGATTGGTGCGGTAGTTGTACCACTCGTCGGTGCGCTCCCAGGCGTCGTCCAGGTGCGCGGTCGACGGATGGGTGTGGTCCTCGACGCGTACGGTGGCGGGCTGGATCTGCGGGTGGGAGGCGAAGTAGGCGCCGACGAGCCCGCCGTAGAAGGCCCAGTCGTACTCGGTGTCGGCAGCGGCGTGGACGCCCATGTAGCCGCCGCCGGTGGAGACGTAGTTCTCGAACGCCTTCTGCTGGTCGGCGCCCAGTACGTCACCGGTGGTGGAGAGGAATACGACGGCGTCGTAGCGGGCGAGGTTGCTGGTGGTGAACTGGGCCGCCTCCTCGGTGGCGTCGACCGCTATGTTGCTCGACTTGCCGAGCTCCTTCAGCGCGGCGATACCGGCCGGGATGGAGTCGTGGCGGAAGCCGGCGGTCCTGGAGAAGACCAGGACGCGCTTGGCGGTCCGGTCCGGTGCGCTGTTGGAGAGCTCGAAATCGTCCACGTCGTAGAGGGCTCCGTCGCCGCCCTTGAAGACCAGGAACAGCTCGGTGGTCGTCTTCGGTACGGCCCGCAGGGGTATGTCGATGTCCTGGAAGGTGTCCCAGCTGCCGGTGACGGGGACGGGCGCGGAGCCGAGGATCTGACCGTTCGCCGATCCGGTGCGCACCTCGAGGAAGCCGCCGGTGCCGCCGGAGGAGATCCGGGCGGTGAGCTTGGTGGACCCGGTCAGGTTGTACGGCTTGAAGGAGATCCAGTCGTTGTTGTTGATGTCGCCGACCGTCTTGCCTCCGTGGGCGCTCGTCTTGTCGTAGATCTTGATGCCCAAGGAGTTGTTGTAGTGCTCGGCCTGCCGGTGGCGCGGCTGCAGCTGCGCCTGGTCGTGGCTGGTGAGCGCGGCCTGGCCGCCGCCACCGCCGTCGGTGTACTCGGCGTCGAAGACTCCGAAGATATTGGCGTCTGCGTCGTGCCCGCCGTCGGCGGAGGTCTTGATGGTGCCGGTGCAGCCGTTGGCCGAGGTGATGGGGTGGCCGTGGCTGTCATGGCCGAGGATGTAGGTCACCTTCACCTTGGCGCAGTCGATCGTCCCGTCCTCCGGGTCGGTGACCGTCACCTTGAACGGGATCTCGTCGCCGAAGCTGAACAGGGCCCCTTCTGCCGGGAGTTCCAGGGTCACCTTGGGTGCCGTGTTGCCGACGACCACATGGACACTGGCGGAGCCGGTGCGGCCGCTGGGGTCCTTGGCGGTGACGGTCGCCGTGTAGGTGCCGTTCTTCTTGTACGTGTACGCGGGGTTGGCCTCGGTGGATGTGCCGCCGTCGCCGAAGTCCCAGGCGTAGGTGAGGGTGTCGCCGTCACCGTCGCTGGTGCCGGCCGAGGAGAAGGCGACCTTGAGCGGCGCCTTGCCGGAGGTCTTGTTCGCGGCGGCCTCGGCGACCGGTGAGCGTCCGCCGGTGGCGTTCTCGATCCGGTAGAGCCCGGAGTTCTCGTCGCCGCCGAACCAGGCGGTGCCGTAGTCGAGTACGTACAGCGCGCCGTCCGGGCCGAAGGCCATGTCCATGATCTGGGTGCCGGTCCACGGGACGGGGTTGATGGACTGGACCGCGCCGTCCTCGCCCTGTTCGATGCGCTTGATCCAGCGCCGGCCGAACTCACCGGCGAAGAAGTCGCCGTCGTACGCCTCCGGGAACTTCACCGGGGAGGTCGAGGCGGCGTCGTAACGGTAGACGGGTCCGCCCATCGGGGACTCCGAGCCGGTGCCGAACTCGGGCACGGAACCGCCGTCGTACGGAATCCAGGCCGGCTGCGCGGGCGGCAGATCGACGAGGCCGGTGTTGTACGGCGACTCGTTCTTGGGAGCCGCGCAGTTGAAGGTCGCTCCGGATGTCTTGGTAGCGAAGTCGTAGTCGACGTACGGGTCGTTCTTGCCGGTGCAGAACGGCCAGCCGAAGTTGCCCGGCTTCGTGACCCGCGCGAACTCGACCTGTCCGGCCGGGCCGCGCTTGGGGTCGGCCGCTCCCGCGTCGGGGCCGTAGTCACCGATGTAGACGATGCCGGTCTTCTTGTCGACGCTGAACCGGAAGGGGTTGCGGAAACCCATGGCGTAGATCTCGGGCCGGGTCTTGTCGGTCCCTGGCGCGAAGAGGTTGCCGTCGGGGATGGAGTACGACGCGTCGTCGTTGACCTTGATCCGCAGAAGCTTGCCGCGCAGGTCGTTGGTGTTGCCGGAGGTGCGGCGGGCGTCGTAGGCGGGGTTGCGGCCGGGCGTCTCGTCGATCGGTGTGTATCCGTCGGAGGCGAAGGGGTTGGAGTCGTCACCGGTCGACAGATACAGATTTCCCTGCGCGTCGAAGTCGATGTCGCCGCCGACGTGGCAGCAGATGCCGCGGGTCGCCGGGATGTCGATGACCTTCTTCTCGCTGGCGTTGTCGAGGGTGCCGTCGGCCTTCAGGACGAAGCGCGAGAGACGGTTGACGCCGTCGAACTTCGCGAAGTCCGCAGGTGTGCCCGTGTTGGGGGCGTCGCCCGCGGGGGTGTTCAGTGGCGGCGCGTAGTAGAGATAGATGAAGCGGTTCTCGCTGAACTTGGGGTCCAGGCCGACGCCCTGGAGACCTTCCTCGTCGTGCGAGTAGACGGGGATGGTGCCGACGACGCGGGTGTTGCCGGCGCTGTCGGTCATCCGCAGCTCGCCGTTGCGTGAGGTGTGCAGCACGCTGCGGTCGGGCAGTACGGCCAGGGACATCGGCTCACCGGTCTCCTCACCGCCCTTGGCGAGAGTGACCTGCTGGAATTCCTCTGCGGCAGCGGCCGGTTCGGGGTCGGCTGCGGCCGCGATCTGCGGCGCGGTGAGGGCGAGCGAGGTGGCGGCGAGAAGACTGCCGGTGAGGAGTGCGAGCGCCTTGCGGGCTCTGAGCCTTTTCCTGTGCACGAATGTCCTCCGGGAGTGGCCGGTCGAACGGGCGGGGCGGTGTTCTGCCCTCAATCGCCGTGCGGGCTGGGGGTGGAGCGCATGGTTCCGTGCTCTCGGGGCGGTGCTCGTCCTGCACCGCGCACCGGGCTGACTGCCGTGGAATCCGGAGTGCGCCGCCACACCGGGGACCACCTATGTCCTGTACACCTCATGGACGGTATCCGGGTTCGTCCGGGACGGAAAGCCCTTGTGCAGAAGGGAAGTTCAACTTTTTCCTACCGCAGGACAAAGACGGATCCGGGCAGGCCGGACCGGCCCGGCGGCGTGTCAGCCACCGGGCCGGGACCTGGCCCGATGAGCTAGTCGCTGCCTCCGAATGCCGCGTCGAAGGAGGCCGTGGGCGGATCGAAATCGAAGCGCTTCAGGTCGGCAAGCGCTTCCGGAGCGCCTGCCAGTCGGTCCATGCCCGCGTCCTCCCACTCCACCGAGATAGGCCCGGCGTAGCCGATCGAGCGCAGCATCCGGAAGACGTCCTCCCACGGGACGTCGCCGTGGCCCGCCGACACGAAGTCCCAGCCGCGCCGCGGATCGCCCCACGGCAGATGGGAGCCGAGCCGGCCGTTGCGGCCGTCGAGACGCATACGGGCTTCCTTGCAGTCCACGTGGTAGATCCGGTCCCGGAAGTCGTAGAGGAAGCCGACCGGGTCCAGGTCCTGCCAGACGAAGTGGCTCGGATCGAAGTTGAGTCCGAAGGCCGGCCGGTTGCCGACGGCCTCCAGTGCCCGCTTCGTCGTCCAGTAGTCGTACGCGATCTCGCTGGGGTGCACTTCGTGGGCGAAGCGCACGCCCTCCGCGTCGAAGACGTCGAGGATCGGATTCCAGCGCTCGGCGAAGTCCTCGTAGCCGCGCTCGATCATCCGTTCCGGCACCGGCGGGAACATCGCCACCAGATGCCAGATCGACGAGCCGGTGAAGCCGATGACGGTACGGACCCCGAAGGCTGCCGCGGCCCGTGCGGTGTCCTTGATCTCGGCCGCGGCCCGCTGGCGTACACCCTCGGGTTCGCCGTCGCCCCAGATCCGGGCGGGCAGGATCGCCTGGTGGCGTTCGTCGATGATGCTGTCGCAGACCGCCTGGCCGACCAGATGGTTGGAGATCGCCCAGCACTTGAGTCCGTACTTGTCGAGCAATGCGTGCCGCCCGTCGAGATACGAAGGGTCCGCGAGCGCCTTGTCGACCTCGAAGTGGTCGCCCCAGCAGGCCAGTTCAAGGCCGTCGTAGCCGAAGTCGCGGGCGAGTCTGCAGACCTCCTCCAGCGGCAGATCGGCCCACTGGCCGGTGAAGAGTGTGAACGGACGTGGCATCGGACCTCCTAAGCCTGTGCCTGTACGGGCGTCTCCACGGGTGCCTTCGCGGCTGTCCTCGCGGCTGTCCTCGCGAGCGTCTGTACGGACGTCTCCACCGGTGTGTAGACCGCGTTCCTCTCCGCGCTCTCCTCCACCGCCGCGAGCACCCGCTGCACCTGCAGCCCGTCGGCGAACGACGGCGCGGGGTCGCTGCCCGTCGCGATCGCCTCGACCAGATCGCGCGCCTGGTGGGCGAAGGTGTGCTCGTAGCCGAGGGCGTGGCCGGGCGGCCACCACGCCTCCAGATACGGATGCTCCGGCTCGGTGACCAGGATCCGCCGGAAGCCGGACGAGGGGGCGGGCTCGGTGTGGTCGTGGAAGGACAGCTCGTTGAGCCGCTCCAGGTCGAACGCCAACGAGCCCAGCTCACCGTTGATTTCGAGGCGCAGGGCGTTCTTGCGGCCCGAGGCCATCCTGGTGGCCTCGAAGGAGGCGAGCGCGCCCGACGCCAGCCGCCCGGTGAACAGCGCCGCGTCGTCGACGGTGACCGGCCCCCTTTCGATACCGCCGGAGGCGGAGAGTCCGGCCGCCGCCCCGGCGAGCAGGGGCCGCTCCCGTACGAAGGTCTCCGACAACGCCGAGACCCCGACCAGCGGCTCCCCCGCCAGGTACTGCGCGAGGTCCACGATGTGCGCGCCCAGGTCACCGAGCGCCCCTGAACCGGCGTGCTCGCGCTCGAGCCGCCACGTGAGCGGGAAGTCCGGGTCGACCAGCCAGTCCTGCAGATAGGTGAAGCGCACATGCCGCAGCGTCCCGAGCCTGCCGTCGGCGATCAGCCGCCGGGCGTACGCGATGGCCGGCACCCGCCGGTAGTTGAAGCCGACCATGGCCAACTGTCCGCGTTCCCGGGCCTGTTCGGCTGCCGTGACCATCGACTCCGCCTCGGCGACGGAGTTGGCGAGCGGCTTCTCGCACAGGACGTGCTTGCCCGCCTCCAGCGCCGCGACGGCTATCTCCGCATGGCTGTCACCCGGTGTGCAGATGTCGACGAGCTGCACGTCGTCGCGGGTCACGAGGTCGCGCCAGTCGGTCTCCGCCGCGGCCCAGCCGTGCTTGGCGGCGGCGGATCGCACGGCTGTCGCGTCACGGCCGCCGATCGCGGCGAGGACCGGCCGCATCGGCAGGTCGAAGACGCGTCCCGCGGTGCGCCACCCCTGTGAGTGGGCGGCGCCCATGAACGCGTAGCCGACCATGCCGACGCCCAGCGTCGGCGGAGCGGCCTCACTGTCCCTCTGTTCCATACGGGTTCCTCCTCATCGGTTGCTCGGTGGGGGCGGGCAGGCCGGTCAGCTGAAGCCGGTGGGCAGGTACTCGTCGACGTTCTCCTTGGTCACGACGGCCGAGTAGAGGGTGATCGAGGCGGGGATCTCCAGTTCGGACATCCCGCTGACGCCCTTCGACTGGCCCAGCGCGCGGGCGAGGTCGACGGCGGAGGCGGCCATCGTGGGCGGATACAGAACGGTGGCCTTCAGCACGCTGCTGTCGGCCTTGATGGCATCCATCGCGGACTTGGCGCCGGCGCCGCCGACCATCAGGAAGTCCTTGCGGCCGGCCTGCGCGATGGCACGCAGCGCGCCCACGCCCTGGTCGTCGTCGTGGTTCCACAGCGCGTCGAACTGCTTCTGGGCCTGGAGCAGTTGGGCCATCTTCGCCTGACCGGACTCGACGGTGAAATCGGCCGCCTGGCGGGCCACCTTCTTGATGTTGGGGTAGTTCTTCAGCGCGTCGTCGAAGCCCTGGGTGCGCTGCTTGGTGAGTTCCAGGTTGTCGAGCCCGGCAAGCTCGATGACCTTGGCGTTGGGCTTGTCCTTGAGCTGCTCGCCGATGTAGTTGCCGGCGTTGAGTCCCATGCCGTAGTTGTCGCCGCCGATCCAGCAGCGGTACGCCTGCGGCGAGGCGAAGATCCGGTCCAGGTTGATGACGGGAATCCCGGCCTTCATGGCCTGCAGACCGACCTGGGTGAGGGCCTTGCCGTCGGCCGGCAGGATCACCAGGACGTCGACCTTCTTGTTGATCAGGGTCTGGACCTGGCCGATCTGGGCCGCGGTGTCGTTGGACCCTTCGGTGATCTCGAGGGTCACCTCGGAGTACTTCTTCGCCCGGGATTTGGCGTTCTCGTTGATGGCGTTCAGCCAGCCGTGGTCGGCCTGCGGTCCGGCGAAGCCGATGGTGACGGCCTTGCCCGGCTTGTCGTCGGCGGCCGGCGCATTGTTGGTCGCCGCTTCCGATGTCTTGGGCTCGTTGCTGGTGCAGGCGGTCAGCAGCGCGCCGGCGGAGACCGCGGCGGTCCCGAAGAGCAGACCTCTGCGGCTGGTGGCTGGGATTTCTGGCATGACGGATCAACCCTTCGGCTGGACGGTACGAGGGACGGGGGTGCGACAGATGGGGGAAGCGGGAGGGGGCGGCCGGCCGGGTCAGGCCTCCCCGCCTCGCAGCGTGCGGTGCTGGACCAGAACCGCGGCGACGATGATCGCGCCCTTGGCGATCTGCTGGACGGCGCTCTCCAGGTTGTTGAGGGCGAAGATGTTGGTGATGGTGGTGAAGACGAGGACGCCGAGGACCGAGCCGACGATGGTGCCGCGGCCGCCGCTGAGCAGCGTGCCGCCGATGATCGCCGCGGCGATGGCGTCGAGCTCGTAGAGATTGCCGTTGGTGTTCTGTCCGGATCCGGCGAGGACGATCAGCATGAATGCGGCGATTCCGCAGCACAGTCCGGAGAGCAGATACAGATAGAGCCGCTGCCGCCGTACATCGATGCCGGCGAGGCGGGCCGCTTCGGCGTTGCCGCCGACGGCGACGGTGCGCCGTCCGAAGGTCGTACGGTTCAGCAGCAGCCAGCCGACACCCGTCACCGCCGCGAAGACCAGCACCAGCGGAGGGATGCCGAGGATGTAGGCGTCCTTGATACCGAGGTCGAGTACGGAGTTGACGGTGACCATCTGCGTCTTGCCGCCCGTGATCTGGAGGGCGAGTCCGCGGGCGGAGGCGAGCATGGCGAGGGTCGCGATGAACGGCACCATCCCGCCGTACGCGATGAGCAGACCGTTCACCAGACCGCAGCCCAGCCCGACGACGACCGCGGTGAAGAGGATGCCCGCGAAGCCGTACTCCTGAGTTGCCAACGTTGTCGCCCATACCGAGGCGAGCGCGACGATCGCGCCGACCGACAGGTCGATGCCGCCGCTGGTGATCACAAAGGTCATACCGACGGTGACCACGCCGATGATCGAGGCCTGGGTCAGCACGAGTTGAAGGTTGCTCGTATCGAGGAATTCATCCGGCTTGGTGATGCCGCCGACGGCGATCAGGACGCCGAGCACACCGAGCAGCGAGAGATTGCGGACATCGGCGCGCAGTCCCAGCGGTCGACGCCAACCCCGGTTTTCCGGTGCGGACTTGGCGGTGGGTATCGGCGCGTCCCGCTGCGCCGGTGAAACTGGCTGCGTCATGCCGTCGGGCTCCCTTCCATCACAAGGTCGAGTACGCGGTGCTCATCGAGCTCCCGGGCGTCGGCCGTGTGCACCACGCTGCCCTCGCGGAGCACCAGCACCCGGTCGGCGAGGCCCAGCACTTCGGGCACTTCGCTGGATACGAGGAGTACGGCGAGGCCTTCGTCGGCCAGCCGGCGGATCACGGCGTAGAGCTCGGCGCGTGCGCCGACGTCGACACCGCGGGTGGGCTCGTCGAGCAGCAGCACCCGGCAGCCGCGCAGCAGCCAGCGGGCGAGCACGGCCTTCTGCTGGTTGCCGCCGGAGAGCGTACGGATACGGGCGTCGGGGTTGTCGGGTCGCAGGGAGAGTTCCCTGGTCGCCTGCTGCGCCGCCCTGCGCTCCTCCTTGCGGTCGAGCCAGCCGACCCGGGAGAAGCGGGAGAGCGTGGAGACCGAGACATTGCGGGTGACGGACTCCAGCATCAGCAGTCCCTGCGCCTTGCGCTCCTCCGGGGCGAGTCCGACTCCGGCGCGGACGGCCGCCCGGACGCTGCCGGGGCGCAACGGGCTGCCGTCGACGAGAACGCGGCCCGCGCTGGGCCTGCGGGCGCCGTAAATCGTCTCCAGGATCTCGGAGCGTCCCGAGCCGACGAGTCCGGCGAGCCCGACGATCTCGCCGGGCCGCAGTTCCAGGTCGACGGGCGCGAACTCCCCGTCCCTGGCGAGCCCTTCGACCCGCAGGACCGGTTCGCGGATCCCCGCGCGGTCGCCTGCGGGCCGCTCGGGGAAGACGTATTCGACGTTCCGTCCGGTCATCAGCGCGACGACCTCGCGGGTCGGCGTGGACTTGGCGGGCAGTCCGACGGCGACCGCCCGGCCGTCCTTGAGTACGGTCACGCGGTCGCCGATGCGCCGGATCTCCTCGAGTCGGTGGGAGATGTAGACGACGGCGACCCCGTCGGCGGTCAGGTCGCCGACGATACGGAAGAGGTTGTCGACCTCGTCGGGGTCGAGGGCTGCCGAGGGCTCGTCCATCACGATGAGGCGTACCTCGTGGGAGAGGGCGCGGGCCATGGAGACGATCTGCCGCTGCGCGGCGGAGAGGTCGCCGACGCGGCGGGCGGGTTCGATCTCGGAGTGGCCAAGTCGCTTCAACAGCTTGGCCGTTGTCGAGCGGGCCTCCCTGCCCCGTACGACGAAACCGGCCGCTGTCGGTTCGTGTCCGAGGAAGACGTTCTCGGCGACCGAGAGCCCTTCCACCAGGTCGAGCTCCTGGTAGATGGTGGCGATGCCGAGCCGCATGGCAGCGATGGGCGACTTGAGGGCGACCGCTCCGCCGCGCCAGGTGATCTGTCCGCCGTCCGGCTGATGGGCTCCGGCGAGCACTTTGATCAGGGTGGATTTGCCGGCGCCGTTCTGGCCGAGGAGGCAGTGGACCTCGCCGGCCTGGACCTCCAGGTCCACGCCGTCGAGGGCGCGGACGCCCGGGAACGACTTGGTGATACCGGACATGGTGAGCAGGGGTGGTTCTGGTGCCATGACAAATCCCCTCGGCGGGTGCGGCCGGTGAGCGGGCAGGGCGTGGTGGTCGTGCTGTGCGGTGGCACTCGTGGTGCCGGCGGCGCTGGTGGTGCTCGTTAGTGCTCACGGCGCTGGTGGTGCTCGCGCCTTGCGGTGCTGGAGGTGCTGGAGGCGCTGGTGGTGCTCGCGCCTGCGGCGCGTCTGGCGTCGTGCGATCGACCGGTCCGGTCAGGCCGGCGAGAACAGGTGGTCGCTGATGAGCCGGGCCGCGCCGATCACTCCGGCGGTCGGCCCCAACTCGCCCAGCACGATGGGCAGGTTGCCGGTGGCCAGCGGCAGCGACTGCCGGTAGACCTGGGTACGTACGCTGGCCAGCAGCGTGTGGCCGAGGCCGGTCACTCCGCCGCCGATCACCACGAGACCCGGGTTGAAGAAGCTGACGAGTCCGGCGATGACCTGGCCTACGCGGTTGCCACCCTCACGGATGAGATCGAGCGAGGTGGCGTCGCCGGCGGCCGCGGCGGCGGCCACATCGACGGCGGTGAGCCTCCCGGCGGTCTCCAGCCGGGCGGCGAGCTCCTCCGACCGGCCGGTGCGCGCCGCGTCCTCGGCGTCGCGGGCCAGCGCGGCACCGCTGAAGTGGGCCTCCAGGCACCCCTTGTTGCCGCAGGCGCAGGCGCGGCCGTCCGGTTCGACCTGGATATGACCGATGTCGCCGGCGCTGCCGGTCGTACCGCGGTAGACCTCGCCGCCGACGACAATGCCGCAGCCGATGCCCGTACCGATCTTGACGCAGAGGAAGTCGCCCACGGAGCGCGCGACGCCCGCGTGCTGCTCCCCCATCGCCATCAGGTTCACGTCGTTGTCGACCATGACCGGGCAGCCGAGGTCCTGGCTGAGTGCCTCGCGTACCGGGAAACCGTCCCAGCCCGGCATGATCGGGGGCGCGACCGGCACACCTTCGGGGAAGCGGACCGGTCCGGGAACGCCGATGCCCGCGCCGTCGAAGCCTTCGGCGAGTCCGGAGGCCCTGAGCTTGGCCGCCATCGACAGCACCTGCTCGAAGACGGCGACCGGGCCCTCGCGTACATCCATCGGGTGGTTGAGATGGCCGAGCACCTCGAGCTCGGCGTTGGTGACGGCCACATCGATCGAGGTGGCGCCGATGTCGACGCCGAGGAAACGGAGCGCGGGCGCGAGCCGGATGTTGTGCGAGCGGCGCCCGCCGCGCGAGGCGGCCAGACCGTCCGCGACCACGAGCCCGGTCTCCAGGAGACGGTCGACCTCCACGGCGAGCTTGGAGCGCGACAGATCGACCTGATCACCGAGCTGGGCACGGGAGTTGGGACCGCCGTCGCGCAGCAGCCTGAGCAGTCGCGCCTGGTGCGCGTTCGCGGGTCGAGCGGTCATACGTCTCACGTGCCCTCCCCGTCTGATCGGCCTCCGTCGGTCTTTCGAGGGGAACGTAGCAGCGCTTTGCCCAACTGGGAAGAACTTGCGCAGAGTTCCGGTACGACTTTCTCCACACCCGGGACAAAGGTCTGATCGCCCGTGGAGACCTCGGCGGCGAACCTCAGCCCCTCCGGCGTTTGAGGAGCGGGGCTTGGGGCGGAGCCCCAACAGGAGAGCCCCGTCGGCGATTGAGGCGTGGGGTCCGGGGTGGAGCCCCGGTCAGGGCTGCTCGCGCCGTCGGTACGTCGCGCGCGTGTGCTCCGTGTGCGCCCGCATGACCTCCGTCGCACGCTGCTCGTCGCGGGCCGAGATCGCCGCGATCAGCTCCCGGTGCTCGATCCAGGACTGCCGCCCGCGCTGCCGCGCGACGGGCGTGTAGAACCAGCGGACCCGCCGGTCCACCTGTCCGGCCAGCTCGGCCAGGACGAGATTGCCGGCGAGCTCCATCACCTTGGCGTGGAAGCGGGCGTTGGTGGCCACCGCCAGGTCCACGTCGTCGTCCGCGACGGCCTGTTCGCCCTGCGCGCAGAGCTCTTCGAGCGCGGCGATGCCCGCGGCACCGGAGTTCGCGGCGGCCAGCCGGGCGGCCTCCGCCTCCAGAAGCGTACGGACCGAAAGCAGTTGGTCCGCCTCCGCTTCGGTCGGCTCATGGACGAACGCGCCCTGCGCCGGGCGCAGATCGACCCAGCCCTCGGAGTTGAGGCGTTGCAGTGCCTCGCGCACGGGCTGGCGGGACACGCCGAGATGGCCGGCGAGTTCGCTCTCGACCAGGTGCTGGCCGGGGCGCAGTGCGCGGGTCGTGATCAGTTCGAGCAGTGCCTCGTAGACGCGCTCGCGCAGTGGACCGGGTCGTTCCAGCTTGGGCACGGTTCCCTGCGGCAGTCCTGCGGACAACATCGCGGTCCCCCTCCTGGCAAACAGCGGCGAGCGGCAATTGTCTACAGTTTACCGAGCGCAATCCTTCCGGTGCCGGGATCCGGATCACCTCCGGCCGGAGTCGAGGAGCTCGGTCAGCCGGTCGAGGAAGACCCGCTGACCGGCGACCAGCTTCTCCCTCGCCGCTTCGACGCCCAACCACTCGGCTCGGTCGATCTCCGGGAACTCCTGCATACGGCCCGATCCCGGCGGCCACTCCGTGGTGAAGGTGCCCGGCACGACGAGGTCCGTGTCGAGGTCGCCCTCGAGCGCCCAGACGGTGACGATCTTTCCATTGGGCTGGCGGGCTTCACCGAGCGGCAGCCATCCGCCGTCGGGCGGCGCCAGACCGAGCTCCTCCTCGAACTCCCGCCGCGCGGCGGCCATCGGCTCCTCCTCCGGGGTGTACTCACCCTTCGGTACCGACCAGGCGGCCTCGTCACGTGCCTGCCAGAACGGCCCTCCCATATGGCCGATGAGGACCTCGATGTCCGTACCCCGCCTGCGGAACAGCAGCAGACCCGCGCTTCGCTTCGCCGTCATGCGGGTTAGTTTGCCCCGCTTCAGCGACAGTCAGCCCGAGCAGCACGTCTCCATTGCCGCGGGTAATGCGCGCCGCCATCCGATACGCGCGCCGCCATCCGGTCGTCAGCACCCCGAGGGCTCAGGGGCAGCGGATGACCTGACCCGCGTACGAGAGATTGCCGCCGAAACCGAAGAGCAGCACTGGATCGCCCGACTCGATCTCGCCGCGCTCGACGAGCTTGGAGAGCGCCATCGGGATCGAACCGGCCGAGGTGTTGCCGGACTCCACCACATCGCGGGCGATCACGGCGTTGACGGCGCCGATCTTCTGGGCGACGGGCTCGATGATCCGCAGATTCGCCTGGTGCAGGACGACCGCGGCGAGCTCCTCCGGGGTGACGCCCGCCCGCTCGCAGACCTTCCGGGCGATGGGCGGAAGCTGGGTGGTGGCCCAGCGGTAGACGGACTGCCCCTCCTGCGCGAACCGGGGCGGGGTGCCTTCGATACGTACGGCATGGCCCATCTCCGGGACCGAGCCCCACAGGACGGGGCCGATCCCGGGCTCCTCGCCCGGCCTGGTCGCCTCGATGACCGCGGCGCCCGCGCCGTCGCCGACGAGCACACAGGTGGTGCGGTCGGTCCAGTCGGTGATGTCGGCCATTTTGTCGGCGCCGATCACCAGGGCGCGTCTCGCGGCCCCGGCCCGTACGGTGTGGTCGGCCGTGGCGAGCGCGTGCGTGAAGCCCGCGCAGACGACATTGAGGTCCATGACGGCGGGCGAGCCCATGCCGAGACGGGCCGCGACCCGGGCCGCCGTGTTCGGGGAGCGGTCGATCGCCGTGGAGGTGGCCACCAGCACGAGATCGATGTCGGCGGGCGTCAGACCGGCGGAGGCCAGCGCCTTGGCGCCGGCGTGCGCGGCCAGCTCGTCGACCGGCTCATCAGGTCCCGCCACATGCCGGGTCTCGATCCCGACGCGGCTGCGGATCCACTCGTCGCTGGTGTCGACCATGGCCGCCAGGTCCGCGTTGGTGAGCACCTTGGCGGGCTGGTAGTGCCCGAGCGCGACGATCCGTGAACCGGTCATGGATGGCGTTCTCCTCGTACAGAAGTCAGGAACCACCCAGTCTTGGCTGCTACCACCCGGTACGGGGGCATGTGATCCCACAGCTTCGGGGCCCAGACTTTGGAGCTTCCCCAAGAGTACGACGACCCTTGACACCCCAGAAGGGATACTGTCGACAATATTCTGTCGACGCTTCCCCTCGGCCGAGGGCGCCCGCACACTCGCGCCGGCCTGCTCGCGCCGCGCCGAGGCCGGTATGACGGCCGGTCTGCCCGACCGGCGCGCTCACCTTCAAGACCGAATTCGATAGGCGCGTGGCCGGGACCTGGGACGAGTCCGCTCAGAGGGAGTCGACCACCATCTGTGCCTGCTGCGGCGTCGGCTGCAACCTCACTCTCCATCTGAAGGAGAATGAGATCGTCAAGGTCACCTCACCGCACGACAACCCGGTGACCCACGGCAACCTCTGCATCAAGGGCCGCTTCGGCTTCCAGCACGTACAGAATCGGATGTGATCGCCATGGGCCGGGTCACCGAGCGCCGCCGCACGATCCGCATCAGGGACGGCGTGGTATCGACCCGTCCCGACACTCTCGTGGCCGAGGAACCGCTGGAGATCCGGCTCAACGGCAAGCCGCTCGCCATCACCATGCGCACGCCGGGCGACGACTTCGCGCTCGCGGCGGGCTTCCTGGTGAGCGAGGGTGTGCTCGGTTCCGCGGACGAGCTGCAGTCGATCGTGTACTGCGCCGGGGCCACCGCCGACGGATCCAACACCTACAACGTGGTGGACGTCCAGCTCGCGCCGGGCGTGCCGGTCCCGGACATCACCCTCGAGCGCAACGTCTACACCACCTCGTCCTGCGGACTGTGCGGAAAGGCCAGCCTCGACGCCGTACGCACCATCGCCCGCTTCCCGATCGCCGACACTCCCCCGGTCCGCGTCGAGCCCGCTCTGCTCGCCGCCCTCCCCGACCGGCTGCGTGCGGCCCAGCGGGTCTTCGACCGGACCGGGGGTCTGCACGCCGCCGCGCTCTTCTCGGAGGACGGCGAACTGCTCGACATACGGGAGGACGTCGGCCGGCACAACGCGGTCGACAAGCTCGTCGGCCGGGCGCTCCAGGACGGCAGACTGCCGCTGTCGCGGGTGATCCTGCTGGTGTCGGGACGGGCGTCGTTCGAGCTGGCGCAGAAGGCGGTGATGGCCGGCATCCCCGTCCTTGCCGCGGTCTCCGCGCCCTCCTCGCTCGCCGTGGATCTGGCTGCCGAGACGGGTCTGACCCTGGTCGGTTTTCTGCGCGGCGCCAATATGAACGTGTACGCGGGCGAAGAGCGCATCGCCCTGAGCACCGGGGTCTGAAGCGCCCCCGCTGCACGGGATACGGACCCGGCCGACGGGGAGCGCCCCCCTGCGCCGGCCGGGTCCCCTCGTGACAGCTCAGAGCACGAGGTCCCCTCAGTGCACGACCTCCACTCAGTGCACGACGTCCACGAAGACCGGGTTGGTGTAGACCAGGTGTCCAGCCACGGGTCGCCGTTGCCGGGCTCGTGCGGGATCGGCCCGTGCGGGTCGGTCGCCGCGCCCGGGTAGCCGGGGCCGTTGCGCTTGCCGTCGCTGCCGCGCAGCCTCAGACAGAACGACTCCTCGGCCTTCCCGACCGGGACGCGCAGCGTGTAGCGGCCGGTGCGGCCCTCGACATCGGCGGTGTGGACGACGCGGGTGTCGGGTGCACGCCATTCGTCGCGGTCGGTGACCGGCCCGTGTACGGCGCCACGGATCACGTCGAGGTGGGCGAGGCGTGGCACCTCACCGTGGTGGTTGGGGCGGGATGCGGTGGTGACGGTGACATTCAGGACGATCTTCTCTCCGCCGCGTACGCGCAGCCGCCCGCCGAGAGTGACGCCGCGTCCTATGCCGTGCTCCCTGTTGACCCGTACGTCGATGCCGTCGATGAGCTGACCGTGGTCGACCCAGACGCGGCCGGCCCTGAGGCCCGCCGTCACGTCCCGGTAGCCGTAGCGGGTCACGCCGACATGCGTACGGCTGAACTGGCCGGGCCAGAAGTCGCCGCCGAGCTGCGGCTCCGCGGTGTTGACCGGGTCGGGCAGCCTGCCGGTGTTGTCGAAGTTCTGGCCGGGCAGCCAGTCGCCGTTCTTCCAGCAGGGCGCGTTCGACGATCCGGATGTCCCGAGCCAACCGTGCATCAGCTGGTCGAGGGTGCCGCCGTACTCATAGGCGCCCAGCAGCCAGGGCAGGCCGAGTGCGGCGATTCCTGTGGTGCGGGTGGCGGGGTTGCGGGCGACCTGACAGCCGTCGACGTACATCGTGGTGTGCTTTCCGTCGTTGACGACATGCCACCATCTGTCGCGCTCCAGCTCATGGCTCCAGTTGGTGATCAGGCCGGGCTGGTTGAGCGGGGCGGCGGCCCACTGGATGGGCTCCCGCGTCAGGTCGTTGCGGTGCCCGGACAGATCAGGGACGCGCCGCTCGGGTCCGGTCGGGTCCTGTTCCGGGCAGCGCGTGGCCGTCAGGCGGTGCTCCTGCAGGCCGACCTCATTCCGCGGTGGCGGAAGCCGGCCCGGCGCCGGCGTGGACCGCAGGAATGCGGACGGCAATGAGTGCTACATCGTCGCTGCCGGCCTGTGCGAGGCCGGTGAGCAGCTCGTCGCAGAAAGACCCCAGGGGTTCCTGAGCGAGGGCGGCGGCGTGCTGGCGCAGCCGTGCGGCACCGCGGTCGAGGTTTTCGGTGCGCCGTTCGATGAGGCCGTCGGTATAGAACAGGATGGTGGAGTTCGACGGCAGGACCTCGGTGGCGTCAGGACGTAGTTGGGCGGGATCCACTCCCAGCAGCATGCTGCGGCCGTCGGTCAGGAATCGCGTGTCACCTTTCGCGGTGATCAACAGCGGAGCGGGATGGCCGGCGGCGGCGTATTGCAGCCTCCACGGCTGATGCGCGTCAGACTTCTCGAGCAGTGCGTAGATGCAGGTCAGGGTCTGGTGGGGATAGAGAATGCTGATGGCCGCGTCCAGTCGGCCCAGGATCTTGCCCGGTGGCTCTTTGCGGTCGCTGGCGATGCCGCGCAGCATGTTGCGCATATGGCTCATGGTCACGGTGGCCTGCAGGTCGTGGCCCGCGACGTCTCCGATGATGAGGGTCATGGCACCGCCGGGCAGCACGAACGAGTCGTACCAGTCTCCGCCGACCTGGGAGGTGGCCAGGGCGGGCTGGTAGCGGGCGGCCAGCTCAAGGGGACCGCGCGTGGGCAGATCGGGCAGCAGGGAACGTTGAATGCGCTCGCCCGTGTGCTGGAACTCGGCGTGCAGACGTGCGTTCTCGACGGCGAGGGCGACGCGGTGTGCCAGGTCCTCCGCCAGCGGAAGACTGTCCTCCTCCAGCGCACCGGTTGTCGCTGTGCGTGCCAGGGTCAGGGCGCCCAGTACCTGGCGGCGGGCCCGTAGCGGCGCGATCACCACCGTGTCGGCGCCCAGGTGGTGGAATAGTTCAAGCTCCCTGGCGTGCAGTGGATCGGCCGCGTTGGCGGGTGCGGTGAAAGTCGTGACGAGTAGTGGTCCGGCGCCCCGCAGCGCGCGGGCCACCGCGGCGGCCGAATTCTCGGACACGGGTGGCAGCTCACCCTCGTACAGGCCGGGTGACAGCAGATCCGACTCACGGTGCTCGATCACCTGCCGGCGCAGGCCGCCGTGCTCGTCGAACAGATCCACCGCACACCAGTCCGCGAGGCCCGGCACCAGCGTGCGGCACAGGCGTCGCAGACCCTCATCGATGTCGAGAGTGCTGGCCAGCGCCTCTGAGGCGTTGGTCAGCAGCGTCAGCCGGTCCAGAGCATGCTGCACCGCCCGGTCCACCTCACGGACGGCCTCGGTCGGCTCATCGTGGCCGTGCGACTTCGCACCCATGCACATGCACCTCTTCCGCGTCTGCCGGTCCGCCGCAGCGAACGCAACCCCGCCGGGCGGCCGGGAGCGGCCGGGGGCCCGACTCCATGCTGCAGCCCGGGCGGGCCCGCGGCCGGTGGTGACATCCCGCCCCGCCGAGACTGCTGAGCGGCAGCACATCGGTTACCCGGCACAAGCGCGTCGAGCCACTACGCACGGCGCGACGTGCGAGCGCGGCGGCGGGCTTCCGCCGGGGCCGGGATCGTCTGGAGTTCGAGCGTGGCCGGGAGTTCCGCGAGGCCGGGGCCGCCCGCCCGCACCCAGGCCAGGATGTCGTCCGTGCAGTCGTCGTCCAGCACCCAGCCGATCCAGGCCGCGCGAGCTCCTCGGCGACGGCCCTCCGTGGAGGGCTGGACCACGATCACATTTGCCTGACCGCAGGGGCCGAGACAGTCGCTCGTACGGACCGCGAGCCGGCCGTCGGAGGCCGCGGCCGCCTCCCGCAGCCTGGCCAACTGGCCCTCGTGGTCGGTGCCGGGGTTCTTCCGGGCGTCACCGCAGCAGCACCCACGGCAGACGACCAGGGTGCAAGGGCGGGCGCCGAAAGGGCGTATCGCGTACGTCGTCGTCACTCGGCGATCTTGTCAGTCGCAGGGTGCGGCGGGGTCCGCGATCCGCCTCAGCAGCGCGAGGAATTGGTCACGTTCGGCAGGCGTCAGCGCCGCGAGCAGCTCGTCGTTGGCGCGGTCGGCGACGGTTTCGCAGCGCCGGAGCTTGCGGCGGCCCGCGGTGGTGGCGGTGATGGCGTTCTTGCGCCGGTCGGCGGGGTCGGGGGCGCGGCTGACCAGCCCGTCCTCCTGGAGGTCGTTGAGGATGCCGACCATGTCCTTGGGGTCGACGGACAGCACGCGGCCGAGCTCGGCCTGGGCGACCGGACCGAGTTCGACGACGGCGGAGAGCACCGCATGGTGCCACATCTTCATGCCCTCGTCGGCGAGAGCCTTGGCGACGAGACCGCGGCCCCGGGTGGCCGCGCGGCCGAGGAGCCAGCTGGGGAGGGCACGGAGGCGGGCGGGTGCGGGCGGGGTGTCGGCCATGGGGGCAGCGTACGCCGAAACCGTTGGTGGCTCCAATGAATCCCTTGTACCGTTGGGATCACCAACGATCCCTGGGAGGGTGCTCATGCGTCGCGTTCGCTATGAAGTCAACGGCGGCCCCGAAGTCCTGTTCACCGAGGACGTCGCGGCGCCGGTCGCGGGCCCCGGCGAACTGCTGATCCGGTCCGAGGCGATCGGCGTGACGCTGCCGACGGTACGCAAGGTGCGCGAGGCCGCGGAGCCGGCGCAGCTGGGCGGCGAGCTGGCGGGCACGGTCGAGGCGGTCGGCGAGGGCGTGACCGCCTTCGCACCGGGCGACCGGGTGACCGGGCTCTGTTTCGCGCACGGATACGCCGAACTTGCCGTGATCCACGAGTCGATGGCCTCCCGCATCCCGGACCACGCCACGGCGGTGGACGCGGTCGCGCTGGTCCGCAGCGGTCTGGTCGCCCGCGGCGCGTACGAGGCTTCGCGGCCACAGCCGGGTGAGTCGGTACTGGTCACGGCGGCGGCGAGCGGGGTGGGCCAACTGGCTGTCCAGCTCGCGAAACTGTCGGGAGCGGCCCGGGTCGTCGCGGCGTCGGGGTCGCCGGAGAAGGCGGAGTTCCTGTACGGCCTGGGGGCGGACGAGGTGGTGACGTACGCGGACGCGTCGTGGGGCGAGCCGGTGGACGTCGTGCTGGACGGCGTCGGCGGGGAGTTGCTGGCACCGGCCCTGGCGGCTCTCGCCCCGGGCGGCCGACTGGTCGCCTACAGTTCGGGCGGCGGGACGGTACAGGCGTACGACCTGCTGGTCGGCGCGAAATCGGTGATCGGCTTCCAGATGGCGCACATCGCGAGAACGCGACCGGATCTGTACGCGGTGTGGCTGGACGAGTTGTGGGAGCTGCACGCGTCGGGCCGCGTGCGGACGAGGGTTGCGGCGGAACTCCCGCTGGACCGGGCGCCGGAGGCCCATGCGCTGATCGAGTCCCGGGGGAACCTGGGCAAGGTGGTCCTGGTTCCGGCGTGAGCCTGCGGGACGGGGGCGCTCGGGGTGCCGGGTCTCGCGTCGGTGGTCGCGGGCTCGGGGACCTCGCCCCGGGCCCTCTCAGCCCCGCGCCCCCGCATTCTCCGGCCGCGCCACCCGCGCCTCGCCCGCCACCGCCGCGCCCGCCGGCACATCCCGCGCCCGCCGCTTCGCCAGCACCGCGCAGACCATCAGCTGCATCTGGTGGAACAGCATCAACGGCAGCACGGCCAGGCTCGCATGGGCCCCGAACAGCACACTCGCCATCGGCAGTCCCGCCGCCAGGCTCTTCTTCGACCCCGCGAACTGGATCGCGATCCGGTCCTCGCGGCCGAAGCCGAGCCGCTTCGACCCGTACCACGTCAGCGCCAGCATCGCCGCCAGCAGCAGCGCCTCGACGAGCAGCAGCGCGCCGAGGCGGACGGGTGTCACCTGGTGCCAGACACCCGCGACCATGCCTTCGCTGAAGGCCGTGTAGACCACCAGCAGGATCGCCCCACGGTCGACGTACCCGAGCGCCTTCTTGTGACGCGTCAGGGAGCCGCCGACCCACCTCCGCAGCAACTGCCCCGCGAGGAACGGCACCAGCAGCTGCAGCACGATCTTCAGCAGCGAGTCCGCCGAGAAGCCGCCCGCGCTGCCGCCCAGCAGCAGCGCCGCCAGCAGCGGCGTCATGAAGATGCCGGCGAGGCTGGAGAAGGACCCCGCGCAGATCGCCGCCGGCACATTGCCGCGGGCTATGGAGGTGAAGGCGATCGACGACTGGATCGTCGACGGCACCAGGCACAGGAACAACAGGCCGCTGTAGAGCTGCGGCGTCAGCACCAGCGGCTCGAGACCCTTCGCCGCGAGGCCCAGCAGCGGGAAGAGAAGGAACGTCGAGGCCAGCACCGTCAGATGGAGCCGCCAGTGCTTGAGTCCGTCGAGCGCCTCGCGCGTCGACAGCCGCGCGCCGTACAGGAAGAAGAGCAGGGCCACGGCCCCGGTCGACGCCCCGCCGGCCACGTCGGCCGCCGCCCCCGACGCCGGAAGCAGTGCTGCAAGGACCACCGTCCCGAGCAGCGCCATGATGTACGGATCCGGCAGCCAGGACGGCAACTGCAGCGTGCGGCGGCTCATGTGCTCCACGTGCTCTCGGTTCAGGGCGTGCCGGTGGCTCCCGGTTCAGGGTGTGCCGGTGGCTCCCGGTTCAGGGCGTGCCCGCTCCATGGTGCTCCTGATCCGCGCGATCGGGAATCCCGTACACCACACTGACTGTCATCACGGATCGCGATAGCGCGCTAGCCTCGAGGTATGTACGACCCGGCCCAGCTCCGTACCTTCCTGGCGGTCGCCCAGACCCTGAGCTTCACCCAGGCCGCCCACCGTCTCGGCCTGCGCCAGTCGACGGTCAGCCAGCATGTGCGCCGCCTGGAGGACGCGACCGGGCGCCAGCTGTTCAGCCGGGACACCCACAGCGTGGAGCTCACCGAGGACGGCGAGGCGATGCTCGGCTTCGCGCGCACAATCCTTCAGGCGCACGAGCGCGCGTCCGCGTTCTTCGCGGGCACCCGGCTGCGCGGACGGCTCCGCTTCGGCGCATCCGAGGACTTCGTACTGACCCGGCTCCCCGAGATCCTGGAGTCCTTCCGCCGCGACCACCCCGAGGTCGATCTGGAGCTCACGGTCGAGCTGTCGGGCACCCTGCACGAGCGACTGGAGGCGGGCCGGCTCGATCTGGTGCTCGCCAAGCGCCGGGCGGGCGACACCCACGGCGAGCTGGTCTGGCAGGACACCCTGACCTGGATCGGCGCACCTCGGCTGCGGCTGGACCCGGACCGCCCGGTGCCGCTGATCGTCTTCCCGCCTCCGGGCATCACACGCGCCCGCGCCCTGGAGGTCCTGGAACTCCACGGCCGCGCCTGGCACATCGCGTGTACGAGTACCAGCCTGAGCGGTCTGATCGCGGCGGCGCAGGCCGGGCTCGGCGTGATGGCCCACACCCGCGGGCTCATCCCGCCCGGCCTGGTCCCGGTCCCGGCCCGCGCGGGACTGCCCGAGCTGGGCGATGTGGACTTCGTCCTGCTGCACGGCCACCGCCACGATGCCGCCCAGGAGGCCGCGGACGCCCTGGCATCGACCATCCTGGCGGCCGGCGACCGGCTGCACCGTCCGGCCGGACCGCGGCGCCCGGTCAGTCGCCCGGTGAGTCGCCCGACCGGCCGCCGAGGCGGTCCGTGAGCACGAAGCCCGCCACGATCCTTCGGTGAACTCGGCGGCAGCCGCTCAGCGGCGCTCCTCGTACCGCAGCTGCTTCACCGTTCGCAGCACCGGCGCGCACTCCACATGCTGCACGCCCTCCAGACGGCCCAGATCCTCGTTCAAGTAGCGGTAGACGGAGGCCGTGTCGCGGCAGACGATGACCGCCACCAGATTGCAGTGGCCGGCCGTCGCGGCGGCGAAGGCCACTTCCGGATGGGTGGCGAGCGCTCGGCCGACGGCATCCATCGCCGAAGGGGCCGCGGTGATCCACAGCAGGGCCCTGGTGCCGAAGCCGAAGGCGCCCGAGTCGAACTGCACGTCGATGAAGAGCGCGCCCGAGCGCAGGAGTTGGTCGAGCCTGCGGCGTACGGCGGACTCCGAGCGACCGGTGGCCGCCTGCAGTTCGGCGAAGCTCGCCCGGCCGTCGACTTCGAGCGCGGCGACCAGCGGTTCGTCGGCGGCGGTGATGCGCGTCCCCCCGTCCGGGGGCGGCGCCTCGCCGAACACCGGGCGCAGGGCGTCGACCTGGTCGGGGGTGAGCGCGCGTCTTTTGCCCAGCCACCCCGAGGGGCCGCCGTAGAAACCGTGCAGCAGCTGGTGGGCGCGGATCTCGACGATGCTCGGGGTGCGCGGGAGCTTGCCGAGGAGCAGGTCGTCGTGTTCGCCGCGGGTACGCATCCGGGTCATGCCGACCACCTCCGTACCGCCCGAAGTGAGGCCGATCCAGGCGGTGTCGGGGCGGCGCGCCAGGGCGCGGGCGATGGAGTCGGCGGCGTCGGGGGTGCAGCGCAGCCGCAGCATCCACTGCTCCTGGCCGAGGCGTTCGACGTCGCGGACGGCGACGACACGTACTCCGAACTCGGCACGCAGCCGCCGGAATCGGCGGGCGACCGTCTGGTCGGAGACGCCCAGCACGGCGGCGACGCGGCTGAAGGAGGCCCGTCCGTCGGTGTCCAGGGCATGCAGCAACTGCAGGTCAAGCACGTCCGGGAGGTGCGATTCCACCGCTGCACACACTCCTCATGTCGGATTCCGGCGGCGAACGCGCGCTGGCTGCCGGATCAGGGGCGCTTCCTTGATCGTACGACGCGTAGCGAACCGATACCGACGGAGGACATCAATGCACAAGTGGGGACCGTTGACCGCGGTCTGTCTGGGGACATTCATGCTGCTGCTCGATGTGACGGTGGTGATCGTCGCGCTGCCCGACATGGCGGGCGCGCTGGATGCCTCGCTCACCGATCTCCAGTGGGTGATCGACATCTATGCGCTGGTGCTGGCGGCGCTGCTGCTCGGCGCCGGGGCGGCGGCCGATGTGATCGGTCGACGCCGGATGTATGTGGCGGGCACGGCGCTGTTCGCCGCGGCGTCGCTGGGCTGCGGGCTGGCCTCGGGACCGGTCGCGCTGATCACGATGCGCGGCGTCCAGGGGCTCGGCGCGGCCGCGATGTTCGCCACCACCCTGTCGCTGCTCAGCGCGGCGTACGAGGGCCGGGACCGGTCCCTGGCCCTCGGGGTGTGGGGCGCGGTCAGCGGGGCGGCCGCCGCGCTCGGGCCCGTGCTCGGCGGAGTGCTCACGCAGAGCCTGGGCTGGCGGTGGATCTTCTTCATCAATCTGCCGGTGAGCGTGGCGGCGATCTGGCTGACGCTCCGCGCGATACGGCCCTCCGAGCGGGGCGCGCGACGGGTCGACTGGGCCGGTACGGCGGCCTTCGCGCTGTTCGCCGGGGCCACGACGTACGCGGTGGTGCGGGCCGGCGAGGAGGGCTGGGCGTCGGCGCGGACCGGCGCGACGTTTGCCGTGGCGGCTGTCGCGCTTGTCGCCTTCGTCGCGGTGGAGCGCCGCGTCGCCGATCCGCTGATCGATCTGTCGCTGTTCGGGCGGCCGTCGTTCATGGCCGTGATGGCGGCGGGTCTGGCGTACAACGCGGCCGCCTTCGGCGTCATGCCGTACATCTCGATCTGGCTGCAGACGGTGCTCGGCATGAGCCCGGTCCGGGCCGGTCTCGCGCTGCTGCCGCTCGCCGCCACGGCGTTCGTGGTGGCCGCGGCGTCCGGCCGGTTGCTGCACGGCGCCCCGCACCGGTGGGTGATCGGCGGCGGGCTGCTGCTCATCGGCGGCGGCACGCTGGCGCAGGCCGTGCTGGACGCGGATTCGGGCTGGGCAGCCCTGACGGCCGGGCTCGCCGTGTCGGGGGTCGGCGTGGGCCTGGTCTCGCCCGGACTCGCGGGCGCGGCGCTGGCTTCCGTACCGCAGCGGAACGCCGGCATGGCGGGCGGCGCGGTCAATACCTTCCGCCAGCTCGGCTTCGCGCTCGGCGTCGCGATCTTCGGTACGATCGCCGCCGCCCGGATGACCCGGTCGCTGGATGCCGCCGGCGTCGATGGAGCCGCGGACGCGGCGCACACGCTCGCGGGCGGTGGTGCCGGTGCGCTGCACGGTACGGCGACGGATGAGGTGCTGCGCGCGGCCTTCGCCTCCGGGCTGAACACCGCCGTGGTCACGGCGGGGATCGCCGGGCTGCTGGCCGGCCTCGCGGTGCTGGTGTGGGTGCGGGCCTCCACCGCTCCGGCGGGACTGGTCCAGACCAACACCCCGGTACCCGTAGAGCGCAGGTGAGCGCACCGTACAGATTCGGTGGAGATTCGGGCGCGGCATTCTGACTCTGAGGTCAGAACCGCGCCCGAGCGCTCCTTGTTGTGGCTGGATATCTATGGCTGACCTGTGGTGATGCCATTCGTCCACACTTCCACAAGCCCCTCCCGCCCGGCGGCGGCGTGGGGTAGCGTCACGGCGCTGTGCGGAGCGCCACAAGGAGCAGGCCATTGCGCGAGTTCACTGTCCCACCCATGGCCGCGGCGCCTCAGGTCGGCGGACTGGCGGATGCGGTCTTCGACCATGCCCTGGACGACCCTGACCGGATCGCGCTCGGCCGCAAGGACGATGCCGGACAATGGCAGGACGTCACCTCCGCCCAGTTCCGTGACGAGGTGCTGGCGCTGGCCAAGGGGCTGCTCGCGCACGGGGTGCGGTTCGGGGACCGCGTCGCGCTGATGTGCCCTACGCGCTACGAGTGGACGCTGTTCGACTTCGCGCTGTGGACGGTCGGCGCCCAGTCCGTGCCGGTCTACCCCACTTCCTCCGCCGAGCAGGTCTTCTGGATGCTGCACGACTCCGGGGTCACGGCCTGCATGGTGGAGCACGAGGACCACGCCATGACCATCGGCTCGGTGATCGACCGGCTGCCGCAGCTGAAGCGGCTCTGGCAGCTGAACGCCGGCGCGGTGGCCGAACTGGTCCAGGCGGGCGCGCACATCGACGACGAGGTGGTGCACCGGCACCGGCGGGCGGTGACCCCCGACTCCATCGCCACCATCATCTACACCTCGGGCACCACTGGCCGTCCCAAGGGCTGTGTGCTCACCCACGCCAACTTCATGTTCGAGAGCGACACCATGATCGACCGGTGGGAGCCCGTCTTCCACTCGCGGCCGGGCGACGAGGCCTCCACACTGCTCTTCCTCCCCCTCTCACACGTCTTCGGGCGGATGGTCGAGGTCGCGGCCGTACGCGGCCGGGTCAAACTCGGCCATCAGCCGGTGATGCAGGCGAGCGCGCTCATCCCCGACCTGGCCGCCTTCCGGCCGACCTTCATCCTGGCCGTGCCGTACATCTTCGAGAAGGTCTTCAACGCCGCGCGCCGCAAGGCAGAGGCCGACGGCAAGTCGGGCCCCTTCGCCAAGGCCGTCGAAGTGGCGGTGAAGTACGCGGAAGCCGTCGAGCAACGGGCCTTCGGACTCGGCCCCGGGCCCTCCGCCGGGCTTCGGCTGCAGCACCAGTTCTTCGAGAAGGTCGTGTACGGGAAGGTCCGCGACGCGATGGGCGGCCGCGTACGGCACGCGATGTCCGGCGGCTCGGGCATGGACCGGCGGCTCGGCCTCTTCTTCGAAGGCGCGGGCGTCACTGTCTTCGAGGGGTACGGACTCACCGAGACGACCGCCGCGGCGACGGCCAACCCGCCCGAGCGCACCCGGTACGGCACGGTCGGTCAGCCCATCCCCGGCACCACGGTGCACATCGCGGAGGACGGCGAGGTGTGGCTGCACGGCGCCCACGTCTTCTCCGGGTATCTCGGCGACCCGAAGTCCACCGACGCCGTTCTGCACGACGGCTGGCTGGCCACCGGGGACCTCGGAGCGCTCGACGAGGACGGCTATCTGACGATCACCGGGCGGAAGAAGGAGATCCTGGTGACCTCGGGTGGCAAGAGCGTCTCGCCCGCGGGCCTGGAGGAGCGGGTACGCAACCATCCGCTCGTGGCGCAGTGCATCGTCGTCGGCAACGACCGGCCGTATATCGCGGCACTGGTCACCGTCGACCAGGAGGCCGTCGACCACTGGCTGGCGATGCAGGGCAAGCCGCCGCTCCCGGCGGCCGAGCTGGTGCGCAACCCGGAGCTGGAGACGGAGGTCCGGCGGGCGGTGGTGGCCGCCAACACCCTGGTGTCGAAGGCCGAGTCGATCCGTACGTTCCGGATCCTGGCGCATCCCTTCAGCGAGGAGCACGGGCTGCTCACCCCTTCGCTCAAGCTCAAGCGGAAGGCGATCGAGGCGGCCTACGCGGTCGAGGTGGACGCGCTCTACCACTGACGTGATCTCTTTGGACCTCTCGCGCTGCCCGGCGCGGAGTGTGCGCCCCGCGCCGGGCAGCGGTCTTGACGACGACCGTCACCGAGACCGGTCAGCCGATCGTCACCCGGAAGATCTTGTCGGAGCCGGCCGGCTCACCCCCGTTCCCGTCCGCGTTCGTCGTCGAGAGCCAGAGCTGGTTCGCCCCGGGCACCTTGGTGACCGCGCGCAGCCGCCCGTATGTGCCGACGTAGAACGCCTTCGCCGTGCCGACGTTCTCGTTGCCCGCGTTGATCGGGATCTGCCAGAGCCGCTCGCCCTTCAGCGCCGCCATGTACACCGCGCCGTCGACGATCGCGACGCCGCTGGGCGAGGCCTCGGAGACGCTCCAGGTCTTCTTCGGGTTGGTCATCCCGGAGACGGAGCAGTTGCCCTCACAGGTCGGCCAGCCGTAGTTCATGCCCGCCTTGATGAGGTTGAGCTCGTCCTTGGAGCTCTGGCCGAGCTCGGCCTCCCACAGCCGGCCCTGCGGGTCGAAGGCGATGCCCTGCGGGTTGCGGTGGCCCATGCTGAAGACACGGTTGTTGAACGGGTTGCCCGGCGCGGGCTTGCCGTCCTTCGTCATCCGCAGGATCTTGCCGTTGAGGGAGTTCTTGTCCTGGGCGTTGGAGCCGGTCTGGGCGTCGCCCGTCGTGGCGTACAGACAGCCGTCGGGGCCGAAGGCCAGCCGTCCGCCGTTGTGGTACTTGTTCTTCTTGATCCCTTGGAGCAGGGCCTTGTAGTCCTTGAGCGTGGAACCGTCGTACGTCATGCGGGCGATGCGGTTGCCGTCGGACGAGGTGTGCATGAAGTACACGTAGTGGTTCGACGCCCAGTCCGGATCCACGGCGACGCCCATCAGTCCGCCTTCGCCGCCCGTGGTCTGGGAGTTGGGGACGGCTCCGACCTGCGTCCTGGCACCGGCGGGTGTCACCTTGAAGACCTTGAACGAGTTGCGCTCGGTGACCAGGGCCGTGGAGCCGTCGGGCATCCAGGAGGTGCCCCACGGGATCGTCCAGCCTGTGGAGATGGTGGTGATGCCGGTCGGGGCGCCCTTCGCTCCGGCGGCCGCCGGTTCGCCGGCGTTCGCCGACTGTACGAGCCCTGCGACGAGCGCTGCCGCGCCCGCCACAGCCGCCGTGCCGACTGAGTTCCTGCGTCGCATGTGTTCCTCCGTGGGGGGTGTGGGGGGTGGGGTGTCAGCCCGCGTACTGCGCGACGATCTTGGTGTAGGCGTAGGGGGACTGGGACACGCCGCTGCAGGCGTCCGCGTCGCCGCCGGAGCCGCAGCTGCGGTCGCGGTTGACCGACCAGAAGGCGTAGCGCGCGATGTGGTGCTGCTGGGCGTAGGCGAGGATCGTTTTGAAGTCGCCCTGGGTGACGGTCTCTCCGGCCTCGTCGGTCTTGCCGTTCATCGACGAGACGCCGATGTGCTGGTAGGCGACGGAGTCGCTGTATGCGTACGCGCTCTTGACCGCACCCTTGAGGCCTTCGAGGGCGCTGACCGAGGCCTGGCCCATGCTGCCGCTGTGTCCGCCGAAGTCGAAGGGCATGATCACCCAGGCGTCGGCGGCCAGTCCCGCCTTGGCGCCGCGCTTGATCAGGTCCTTGCCGGTGGCGTCCGGGCCGCTCGGGGTGGTGCCCATGGTGATGTAGGTGACGATGCCGGGGTTCTTCTGCTCGACGATCTTCAGCGCGTCGACGACCCGCTGACGCACCGTCGCGTTGCCGAACTCGGTGTTCTCGATGTCGATGTCGATTGCCTTGAGCTTGTACGCGTCGATCACTTTCTGGTACGCCCCGGCGAGCGCGGTGGCGCTGGAGCACTTCTCGCCGAGCTTCGCGCCGCTCCAACCGCCGACGGAGACGACGATGTCGCCGCCCGCCGCCCGTATGGACTTGATGGCGTTCTCGTCGGAGCCGCCCTTGAGCGCGCGGCTGCCGTCCCACTTCGGGTTGCAGCCGCCGTCGGAGAGGATGAAGGCGAGCGTGAACCACTTCACGCCGGTCGCCGCCATGACGTCGGTCGGCTTCTGGGGGCTGCCCCAGCCGAGATATTCGTACGGTGCTGCGGCCATCGCGCCCGAGGCCGCGGGAGCCACAGCCTGCGGGGCCTCCGGGACCGCGCCGGCGGCAGGGAAAGCCGTCAGAGCCAGTGAGCCCAGCAGCCCGAGGGCCGCCGCGCCGATCGCGGACTTACGGAGCGTTGAGGTGGCGGGTCGCACGTCTGTTATCCCCTGTCGAGGTAGTCGAGGTTGGGTGCGCCGTTCGCTGTGGTGGCGGTGACGCGTACGGTGTTGGAACCTGCCTTGAGCGGGACGTTCAGGGTGGAATCGGCCCAGGTGGTCCAGGCGCCCGTGCCGTTGAAGGCCCGGTTCGCGGAGACGACCGCGCCATTGACGGACACGTCCATGGGGCGTCCCGCGGTGGTGCCGTTGGCGTAGCGGATGCTCAGTGCGGCATCCCGGGCGGTCGCCGATTCGACAGTCCACTCCACATACGCGCCCGCGGCGTTGGGCGTGTTGACGAAGCCCGTGCCGCTGAAGCCGCCGTGGTCGGTGTCGACGGTCGATCCCGCGCTGTACGAAGCGTTCTCGGCCTCGTGGCGCACGGTGGTGCCCGACTGCGGGGTGGCCCGGATCAGCCGGGTCTCCCCCGGCCGCAGCGTGACGCTGTAGGAGCCGCTGACCGTGCCGCCGCTCTGGCCGGACCAGAGGTCGGTCACGGCCGCGGCGCCGGAGAAGCCGACCTGGGACCAGTTCACGCTGACGGTCTGGTTGCCTGAGGTGCCGGTGTTGAAGAGCGCGACGATGTAGTCGCCATTGGACTCGCGCTTGCTCCAGACCTGCTTGGGACTGGAGTTGACGATCCGTTTGGCGGCGATACCGTCCTGGTTGACCGCGATCAGCCGGTCGTTCGTCAGCATCGCCTTGTCGGTGGCGTTGAGTGCGGTGAGGTCGGTGCCGAGCAGCAGCGGGGACGCGGCCATCGCCCACAGCGTCATGTGGGAGCGCCGCTGGTCGGCGTTGAGGCCGACCTGGTCGCCGTTGCCGATCTCCAGCGAGTCCAGGTCGTTCCAGCCGCCGGGTCCCGCGTACTGCTGCCAGTTCGCCGCCGAGGTGAAGCGGGAGGTCACATGGTTCCAGTCGGTGAGCGGGAAGCCGCTGCCGTTGGGGCCTGGACCGCAGTAGCACTCGACATCGCCCTGGGTGCGCCAGCTGTTGGCGAGCTGTCGCCAGGTGGGGGCGTCAGCGATGGCGAGGTTGTTGGAGAGGGCGTAGTTGATGGGACGGCCGGAGGCGCGCAGTGCCTTGTCCCAGGCGCGGACGTCGGGGATGTCATGGCTGCCGACGCCGTCGATCTTGAGGTAGTCGACTCCCCAGGAAGCGAACTGGCGGGCCCAGGAGTTCACGAACTCCTGGGAGCCCGGCTTGCTGTAGTCGATGTAGTACATGTTTTTGCAGTTGTAGTTCTTCTCCTGCTTGGTCGTGTCTGCGATGTCCTTGGCGTGGTACGCGGTCCCTTCGACGGGGGTGTTCCTGGTGACGGCGTTCTTGGCGATGCCGGGAGTGACGTAGAAGCCGAACTTCAGCCCCTTGGAGTGGATGTGGTCCGCCAGTGCCTTGATGCCGGACGGGAACTTCGCCTCGTCGACGGCCCAGCGCCCGTACTGGTCGACGACAAAGCCGTTGGAGTCACACTTCTGGTAGAAGTCGTCGAGGTTGATGTAGACGTAGCCGTGGTCCTTGAGACCACTGCTGACCAGGGCGTCGGCCTGGGCCTTCAGCTTGGCCTCGGTGGGCTGGCGGCGTACGAAGCTCCAGCTGGACCAGCCCATGGCGGGACGGACGGACAGTCCGTTGTCCGAGGCGGCGGCCGGTGGCGGGGCTGCCGTCAGTCCGGCGGCGAGCGGTAGCGCGAGCGCCGCGACCAGCACTGCTCTCAGCGATCTCGGCGATCTCATGGCGCCTCCACATCGAGGTGGTCGAGGTTGGGTGCGCCGTTCGCGGTGGTGGCGGTGACGCGTACGGAGTTGGCTCCGGTGGTGAGCGGGACGGTGAGGGTCGAGTCGGCCCAGGTGGTCCAGGCGCCGGTGCCGTTGAAGGCCCGGTTCGTGGAGACGACCGCGCCGTTGACGGCGATGTCCAGCGGGCGGCCCGCCGTGGAGCCGTTGGCGTAGCGGATCGCGATCGAGGCGGTGCGGGCGGTCGCCGATTCGACCGTCCACTCCACGGAGGCGCCGACCGCGTTCGGTGTGTTGACGAAGCCGGTTCCGGTGTAGCCGGTGTGGTCCGAGTCGACCGTCGAGCCCGCCGAGTAGACGGCGTTCTCGGCCTCGTAGCGGTTCGGCGTCGGAGTCGTACTCCCGCCGGCCGCGTACGCGCTGCCGATCCACGCCTCGTCGATCCGCAGCCGCTTGTAACGGGTCGAATCGCTCGATGCCGCATGGGTGTTGACGACTTCGATCCGGACATGACGGGTGGTTGTCGCGGGGAGGTCGATGACGGCGACGCCGCGCCGGCTGGGCAGGGTGCCGGTCTTCACCGGGCTCCCCCAGTTGGTGCCGTCGCTGCTCACGTACACCCGGTAGTCCCTGATCCGCGCGGACTGTTCGGTACCGGAACGTGCGTAACTCACCGAGTCCTCACGCTGGTTGACGCCGAGGTACTGCACCCGCTCGGCCGAGCCGAGGTCAAAGTTCAGCGACACCGGTGTGGTCTTGTTGCTGTCCCAGTAGGTGCGGTAGTCGCCGTCCGCCGCGGCTGCGGCGCCGTGCCCGCTCGCCGACGCGCCGGCGCTCATCGTGTACGAGGAGGCGGGAATGATCCCTTCGCGGCCGCCGGTGGTGACCTTGTAGACGGTGTCGTACATGTCCCAGCCGCCGAGCCCGCTGAGGCTGAGCGTGCCGCCGCTCTGGCTGTACGCGACGGGCGTGCCGGTACGGAGGTTGGTCACCCCGGTCACCCGGTAGCCGTTGTCCCGCAGCCGCAGGGTCGAAGTGGACGGCGGGGTCAGCACATGGATGTAGTGCTTGTCGGGGTCGGTCCTGCTGACGGTGGTGACACCGTGCGCGCCGTCGTTCCAGAACCCGGGAGCGAGGCCGCCGTACATATAGCCGCCGCCCTCGGTGCCGTGCAGCGATTCGCCGATGGCATCGAGATAGCCCTTGGCGAAGTTGTTGAACGCGACCTGGTTGCCCGGGAGTTTGCCGTTGACCATGGCGGTCTCGGCCATCAGCGCCTTCACCGACGATCCGGCGTTGGTGATGAGCCGGCCGAGGGTGAGCTTGCGGTCGACCGCGGGATCGGAGCCGGTGTACCACCAGGACCCCGTGGAGGGGAGCTTGAAGTCGGCCTCCGTGAGGCGGGGCTGGGCCGTGTAGACCGCCTGCGGGTAGTCGTAGGACGGGCTCATCCCGGTCTTCTGCTCATTGCTGATCATGTCCATGATCGGCGTGTCTTCGTTGTTGTTGCTGATCGTGTAGTGGGGGCGCTTCTGGTACACCTGCGCGTAGAGGTTGTGGCTCTCCCAGTACGCGTTGTCGTTGTCGATCCAGAAGCCGCCGAGGTCCGGATAGCGGTCCATGACCTCGAAGAAGTTGTCGTAACTGAACTCCCCGAAGCCCTCGCGGCCGGTGAGATCGACCGTGCGGCCCTTGTACTTCGAGTACGCCGCCGAGTCGAGCCACTCGTGGCCGCCCTCGGCGTGCCACTGGGGGTCGTCGGTCATGTAGAGGATCGTCTTGAGGCCCTTGGCCTTGGCTGCGGTGATCAGCTCACCGAGGAAGTCGCGCTTCGTGCTGCAGCTGCCGGGGATCTTGGACGGCCAGGGGCGGGCGTAGCCGAGGCGGCTGTGGAAGGTGGCGAGCACCAGGTACTGGGTGTGCAGCTTCTGCGCTTCCTGGACCCAGTAGTCGGGGGTCCAGCCGCCACCCGTGACATCGGCCTCCCACTCGCTGCAGCTGTTGTGCGAGGGGGCGGTCCGCTGGCCCCAGTGCAGGAAGAGACCGCCGACGGAGGAGCGCAGGAAGTCCTGGCGCGGGTGCTGCAGATCGGCGCGGGCGGGTCCCGGCAGGGTGAGCGCGCCGAGCAGCAGCGCGCCCACCAGCGCCAGACGCGCCCAGAGGCGTCTGGTCATGCGGGGCCGTCCAGATAGTCGATGTTGGGTGCGCCGTTGGCGCTGGTGGCGGTGGCGCGGACGGTGTTGGCACCCGCCTTGAGCGCGACGGGCAGGGTGAGGGTGCGCCAGGTGGTCCAGGCGCCCGTGCCTCCGAAGGGCGATGCGGCCGCGACGGTGACGCCGTTGACGGCGATGTCCATCGGACGGGCGATGGTGGTGCCGTTGGCGTAGGCGAGGGCGAGTTCGGCGCTGCCTGCGGCGGTGGCGTTCACCGTCCACTCCACGTATGCGCCTGCCGCGTTGGGGGTGTTGACGAAGCCCGTGCCGCTGAAGCCGGCGTGGTCGGAGTCGACGGTCGATCCCGCGGAGTATGTGGCGTTCTCGGCCTCGTTGCGGGCGGTGGGCGCGGGGCCGCCGCCGTCGCAGTTCTGGCTGGAGCCGGTCTGGCTGACTCGCAGCGCGCCGCCGCCGGTGTTGGTGCTGTTGGCGACGCAATAGCCGTTGACCGTCTGGAACAGCAGGTCGGATGGGCTGCTGCTGCCGCGCTGGGCGGTGAAGCGGTCGAAGCGGATGCCGGTGCTGTTGTTGGCGATGACGGCGGGCCTGCCGTCGTTGGAGGCGAACCGCACCTCGCTGTCGGTGAAACGGATGTTGTCGGCGTTACGGATGTACCAGCCGTAGGCGGGGCGGGTACCGATGGCCTTGGGGTTGTAGTCCTTCGGGTCGTTGCTCGGCGGGTTGGTGGGCATGGTGCCGTTGCCGCCGGGCACGGTGATGTCGACGTTGTTGAAGGTGATGTCGTGGATACGGCCGCTGCCGGACTCGCCCCACAGGGTCGGCGAGAAGGACGGTGTGGTGCCGGTCGCCTTGATGTTGGTGTACGTGATGTTGCTGATGGAACCGACGCCGGGGTTGTTCCCGCACCGCTTTCTCGTACCGACCTTCTGCATGATCGGCGAGCGGACATCGGTCATGGTGATGTCCTTGTAGTGGACGTCGGAGATCTTCGCGCCGTCCATGGAGACCAGGCCGAGGCCGGACTTGTCGGAGCCCTTGATGGTGATCCGCTCGAAGGTGTAGTCGGTGAAGTCGCCGCAGGTCTCGGAGCCGAACATCAGCGCGTTGCAGCAGCCGGCGGAGAGATAGGAGTCCGTGACGGTGACATGCCCGTTGTTGAGCTTGGCGCCGAGCGCGAAGTCGCTCTTGAAGGCGAGCGCGTCGTCGTTGGCCTCGAGATGGGCGCCTGTGATCCTGACGTTGGTGGTGGAGATGATGTTCCAGCCGTCGCGGTCCATCGCCGTGTCGATGGTGAGGCGGTCGGAGACGACGTTGTCGCAGTTGTTGAGGAGCGCCGCGAAGTGGCCGCCCTCGCGCAGGGTGATCCCGCTGAGGGTGAGGTTCTTGCAGCGGGTCAGCGAGATGATCTTGTCGGCCTCGCCCGACTTCGGGTTGCCGGTGATCAGCGCGCCGTCGCCGTCGATGACGCCGGAGCCGGTGAAGCCGATGTTGGTGAGGTTGTCGCCGTAGATCATGGCGTTGTGGAAGTGACTGTGACCGTAGTCCTGGTAGTCGTCCCACTGGTTCGACTCGGGCGGGTCATAGGTGTCCGCGGCGTTGCCGCTGATCGTCGACCCGGCGTCCAACTGCAGGGTGACATTGCTCTTCATCCTGATCGTGTTCTTCGACTCGTACGTCCCCGAGGGGAAGCGGACGATGCCGCCGCCTGCCGTATTGGCGGCCGTGATGGCCTTGTTGATGGCGGCGGTGTCGTTGGTGGAGCCGTTGCCGACCGCGCCGTAGTCACGGACGTTGAACTCGGCGGCAGCGGCAGCGGGTGCCGCTGCCGCCGCGGGGGCGGCGAGTGGGGGTGATGCGGACGGTTCGGCCCCGGCCGGCGGCTCGGCGATACCCAGCGCGACCGCGAAGCCCAGTAGGGCGATGGCAGCGGTTCTCCGTAAGCTCTTCATGTCGTCGTCCTCCTCAGACGAGCTGGTAGCCGCGCATATTGGTGAGGAGCATGTGGCAGTTCTGCAGCGAGCCCGAACTGTCGCCAAGGGAGCGGTAGATGCCCCACTTGGGACGCACCCGGTCCGCGAGGAAGGTGTCGACGCCGGACTTCGACTTGTCGATCACCGTGGCGCCACCGCTCTTGAGGATCCAGCGGACGGAGCCGGACGTACCGTTGCCGATCTTGATCTGGAAGTCGACGTCGGTCCACTCGTTGTGCAGTGGCTCGAGGTTCGTACGGCCGACCAGGACGTCGCCCTCGATGACCTTGAGCTCGATGGTCTGCACACCGTTCACGCGACGCAGCGACTGCACGACGATCGGCGAGGAGCCCGCGCCCGGCTGCTTCATCTGCATGATGTGCGTGAAGCTGGTGGTCGCCTTCAGCGTGCTCGGGAGGTACATCGAGTACGTGACCCGCCAGGTCTGGCCGGACTTCCACTGGAGGGAGGAACTGCCGTTGCGCAGGCCGGTCACCTCGTGGCGCTGCCGGTCGGTGCTGGTGTCCCGGTCCACCGTGTGCATGTTGAACCGGAAGTTGTCGCCCTCGGCGAAGATATGCGGCGCGCCGGCCGGATGGGAGTGCGCCCGGTCGTCCTCGATCGTCTCGAAGGCCTTGAGCTTGTCGCTGCTCGCGGAAGGCGACCAGCGCAGCTGCCAGCTTGCGGCGCCGGCCGGGGTCGCGGGCAGTCCCGCGGCTGCGGCACCGCCGAGTGCCGCGCCGAGTATCGCTCTTCGGGATGCGGTCATTTCCCTCACCTCGCCCGGAGTTGTTCGTTCATGATGAGAAAGGCGCCGAGACCGTGGAAGTCATTGGTCTTCCGGTCGCGGTTGATGTAGTAGCTGTAGTTCCCGACATTCGTCCCGATGGAAATGTCGGTGAGATTGGTGCGGCCGTCGCCGCCGAGTGCGACCTTCGCCAGCACGCCCTGGTAGCCGCGCTGCGCCACCTGTGCGTAGTGCGCATCGACATATCCCTGCTGCACGGAGCGGGAAAGGGCGAAAGTGAACATGCTGGAGCAGGAGGTCTCGGTCCAGTTGTCGCTCTGCGAGCCCTTGTCGACAACCTGGAACCAGCGGCCGGTGGCCGGGTCCTGGTATTTCTCGATACCGGCGGCGAGCTTCTGCAGCAGGCCGAGGAGTTCGGCGCGGCGCGGATGGCCGGCCGGTACGGCGTCCAGGACATTGACGATCGCCATGGAGTACCAGCCGATCGCACGGCACCAGTGCTCGGGCGCGAGACCGGTCTTCGGATCGGACCAGCTCGCGTCGCGCGACTCGTCGAAGGCGTGCTTCAGCAGTCCGTTCGCGACCTGCAGATGGCCGCCGTAGACGGCGAGTTGTCCGGTCGCCTCATTGCTCGTGTACGCCGAGTCGCCGAATTCCTTTCCGTACTCGACAAGGAACGGATTCACCATGTAGACGCCGTCGGCCCACAGTTGGCTGCGCCGCGAGTCCGATGTCGAATGCCAGAATCCTCCGTCCGCGGTGCGCGGATAGCTGTTCAGGCGGTTCCGGATCTTCTGCGCCGCTTTCTGGTAGCGCGCCTGGCCTGTTTCGTGGTGGAGGATGTTCAGCAGTCTCCCGGCCTGCATGCTGTCGAGATTGTTGAAGCTCTGCCCGATATTCCCGCTGCCGTCGACGAAACGGTCGGCATAGCTCTTGATGTAGGTGAGATAGCGGGCGTCGTGGGTGCGCTGATAGACGAGGTACTGGCCGTAGAGATACAGCCCGACCGGGTAGGACCAGCCTCCGATGGCGCTCGGGGAGTAGCGCGCCATCGTGGACTCGACCATCGCGACCGACCAGTCCGTGGCGGCGGAGCCGTCGCCGGTGACGGTGAGCGAATCGAGATTCGGGCCGCCGGACGCGGTGGCTGAGGACACTCGTACGGTGTTGGTCCCCGCCTTCAGCTCGGCCATGAGGTTCTTGGTCTGCCAGCCGGTCCAGCTGCCGGTGGTGGGAAAGGCCAGGTCGTCGGCGACCAGCCGGCCGTTGACCCTGATGTCGAGGGGCCGGTTGGCGGAGGTCCCGTTGGCGAATCTCAGGCCCAGCGTGGCGTTTCCGGCCTGTGCGGAGTCCACCGTGAATTCGACCTGAGAGCCGGCCGCATTGTCGTAATTGACGAAGCCGGAGCCGGTGAATCCGGCGTGGTTGCTCTCGACGACGCCGAGGCTGATGGCGGCGTCCTCGGCCTCGTACCGTACGGGCGCCGCCGGCGCGGCGGGGTTCGCAGCCGCGGGCACGGCGGAGAGTGTGCTGCCCGCGAGTGCGGCCGCCAGCAGCAGAGTCGTTAATCGCTTCATGATCCTTCCTTGCGGTAGGCGTACGCGGGGGCCGCGACGGGTTCGGGGATACGCGGACGGTCGACGAGGTCGCGTACGAACGCGTGGTCGGGCGAGAGATGGCAGGCCGGATCGGTGCGGGTGGCGTCGCCGGTGAGGGCGTACGCCTGGCAGCGGCAGCCGCCGAAGTCCTTGGTGCGCAGCTCGCAGCTGCGGCACGGGTCCTGCATCCACTCCTCGCCGCGGTAGATGTTGAAGGCCTTGGATTCGCGCCAGATCCACTCCAGGGAGTGGTCCTTGACGCTGGGTGCGTCCAGGTGGGGCAGTGCGGCGGCGGCCGGGCACGGATAGACCCTGCCGTCCGGCTGGACGGTGAGCGAGACCGCTCCCCAGCCGCCCATGCAGGGCTTGGCCGTACCGTCGACGTAGTCCGGCACGACCCAGACCAGGTCCATCCGGCCGGCCAGCCGTGTGCGCCACCGCTCGACGGACTCGCGGGCCGCGGCGATCTGTTCGCGGTCCGGCAGCAGGGCGTCGCGGTTGCGCAGGGCCCAGCCGTAGAACTGGGTGTTGGCCAGCTCGATCCGCTCCGCGCCCCAGGCGAGCCCGAGTTCGACGAGGTCGTCGAGGGCCGCGAGGTTGGCCCGGTGCAGTACGACGTTGAGGCCGAGCGGCAGGTCCGCCTCCCCCACGAGCCGGGCGGCGCGCTCCTTCGCCGCGAAGGAGCGGGCTCCCGCGATGAGTTCCGAGGCGACGGGTTCGGCGTGCTGGACGGAGAGCTGCACGCTGCGCAGCCCGGCCGACATCAGGGCCGCCAGTCGCTTCTCGTGCAGCCCGACGCCGCTGGTGACCAGCTGCGTATGGATGCCCGCGCCGTCGGCCGCGGCGACGATCTCGGTGAGATCGCGGCGCAGCAGCGGTTCGCCTCCCGAGAGATGGCTCTGGACGACGCCCAGGTCAGCAGCCTGCTGGAACACCTCGGCCCACTGAGCGGTGGTCAACTCATCTGACCGACTGACCAGTTCGACGGGGTTGGAGCAGTACGCGCAGTGCAGCGGACAGCCGTGGCTGAGCTCGGCGAGCAGTGCCCACGGCGGATCGGCCTCCGCCGATTTCCGGCCTGTTGCTTCGGGGGTTGCGTCAGCGGTCGTTTCAGGGGTTCCTTCGGCGGTTGTTTCAGCCGTCACTTCAGCCAGCCCTCCTTGCGCAACCGCCCCAGAAAAGCGGGCACTTCATCGGCCAGGGGCGCGTCCGGGTGCCGCTCGGCCAGCTCCGCGACGATCGCGTCGACGTCACGTACGCCGTCGCAGAGCCGCACGATGGATCCGGCATTGCCCTGGAGCACGACCACGCGCTCGGGCAGTACGAGCAGATCGGCGCCGCGCACCCGGTCGTGCCGGAAGACGACCGACCGCGAGAGCACCGGTTTCCAGGTTTCGCTCATGCCCGCTCCCCCGCGTGGTCCACGGCGTCCAGCAGCGACCAGAGGACCTCGCACTTGAAGGAGAGCGCCGCCACGGCCGCCTCCTGCTCGCGCCGGGTCACGGCCCACTCGAGGACGAGCTCGAGTGCTTCCGCACTGTCGCGGCTGCCCTGCCCGATGCGGTTGCGGAAGTAGATCAGCCCGTCGGCATCGATCCACCGGTAGTGGCGTTCGAAGGCCGCGATGCGCGTGCTCATGATGCCGGGCGCGGCAAGTTCGGTCAGCGAGGCGGCGACGGCTTCGAGCGGCGAGCGCAGCCGGCAGAAGTTGACGTATCCGTCGACCGCGAGCCGTACGCCCGGAAGTACTTCCGCGCCCGACCGTAGCCGCGACCGGTCGATCCCGGCGGCCTCGCCGAGCCGGAGCCAGCGCTCGATGCCGCCTTCGCCCTCCACCGCCCCGTCGTGGTCCTGGATCCGGCGCAGCCAGGAGCGCCGCAGCGCGGAGTCGTCGAACTTGGCGAGGATCAGGGCGTCCTTGACCGGGATGTGGCGCTGGTAGTGGAAGCGGTTGAGGATCCAGCGCCGCAGCTCGTCGGGGGTGAGGGCGCCTTGGTGCATGCGTACGTTGAACGGGTGGCGGTCGTGGTAGCGCTCGGCGGGTACGGCACGCAGCCGCGAAGTGAAGTCCTCCGGGCTCCACGGTTCACCGGCCTCCGCTGCTCCCGTTGCGCCCGTTGCGCCCGTTGCGCCCGTCGCTCCCTTCGATCCCTTTGCTTCCGTCGCGGGCAGAGCGAATGTGCTCACAGCTCGATCACCATCCGGTCGGCGGCAACCTCGAGTCCCCATTCGCCGAGCAGCGCGTGCTGCGGGGCGTCCGGGTCCACGAGTGGGTTCGTGTTGTTGAGGTGCGTATAGAGGCAGCGGGCGCGCAGCCCGGCGAGCCTCCGTGCGGTGCCGTTCGGCCCGGCGATCGGCAGATGCCCCATCCCGGTTGCCGTCTTGGCCGAGATTCCGGCCCGTACCGGCTCGTCGTCGTCCCAGAATGTGCCGTCGAGAATGACGCAGTCGGCCTGCTCGACCGCGTCCTGGAAGTCGTCGGTCCAGCGGGCGAGCGCGGGCGCGTAGAGCAGGCTGCGGCCGGTGGTGGTCTCGCGCAGCCGCAGCGCGACCACCCAGGTGCGCTCTTCGGTACCGGTGCCGACGGCGTAGCGCGGCTTTTTGGCCGAGACGGGTACGGCATCCATTTCTACGGTGCTGCCCTTGACGAGCGGTTCCGTTTCGCGGCTCAACTCGCGCCATTCGATACGGGTGTACGGGGCGAGTACCTCGCCCAGACGCAGCCGGCCGAGCAGCGCCTCCCGCACCGGCCGGGTGGCGAGGATGTCGAGTCCGTCGGCCTCGCGCAGCCGGGCGATGCCGAGCGTGTGGTCGAGTTCGGCGTCGGTGAGGATCACTCCGGCCACGGGGGATTCGCGCGGCCCCGGCCCGGGCCGCAGCGCGTGGCTGTCCTCGATCTGGTCACCGATGTCGGGGGTGGCGTTGACGAGATACCAGCGGCCCTCGTCCGCGCACAGGGCGAGTGAGGCGTGACGACGGCGCCGGTGCGGGTGTGCGCGTGCCCCGGCGCAGCCGGGACACGCGCAGTTCCACTGGGGCAGTCCGCCGCCCGCCGCGGTGCCGAGCACCTGCAGCAGCATGGCGGCGGGGTCTACCGGTCGGTGAGGGCGTAGGCGGTGACTTCGAGCGCGGTCTCGACGACCACGAACTCGGGAGTCTGCCAGTTGACCGTCTCCTCCGATGTTTCCTTGGTGTCCTTCATGTGCAGTACCTGCCTTCCTGAGATGTGGGGGTCAGGAGTGATTCAGGAGTGGTTGCTCCATGACGCATGGTTGAGCAGGACTGAACATCCGTTCACATGAGTGTCCGGCGTTCAGTTATGTGCCATAGAGTTGCGTCTTGATGAGACGCGGTCAATGGTCCGGACCGATAAGGTCGGAGCTGTATCAGGCCAACTTCGAGGTCGGGAATGCGTCCAGGGGGACGGTCGTTGAGCATGAAAGAACCAACCGACGACGTAAGGATCGACCGCTCGTGAGCAAGGTCCCCTCCATCCCCCTCAACAATGGCGTCGCGATGCCGCAGCTCGGTTTCGGCGTCTGGCAGGTGCCCGACGACGAGGCGGCGAAGGCGGTCGGCACGGCTCTGGAGGCCGGCTACCGCAGCATCGACACCGCGGCGATCTACGAGAACGAAGAGGGCACCGGCCGGGCAATCGCCGCCTCCGGCATCGCCCGCGAGGACCTCTTCATCACCACGAAGCTGTGGAACAGCGAGCAGGGATACGACTCGACGCTGCGCGCCTTCGACACTTCGCTGGACAAGCTGGGCCTCGACCACATCGACCTGTATCTGATCCACTGGCCGGTGCCGTCCAAGGACGCCTATGTGGAGACGTACAAGGCCTTCGAGAAGATCTACGCGGACGGCCGCGCCAAGGCCATCGGCGTCTCGAACTTCCTCCCGGAGCACCTCGAGCGCCTCATCGGCGAAACCTCGGTGGTCCCGGCCGTGAACCAGATCGAGCTCCACCCGCAGCTGCAGCAGGCCGAGTTGCGCGCCTTCCACGCGGAGTACGGCATCCGGACCGAGGCCTGGTCGCCGCTGGGCCAGGGCAAGGGCCTCCTCGAGGTCCCGACGGTCGTCGCGATCGCACAGAAGCACGGCAGGACGCCGGCCCAGGTGGTGCTGCGCTGGCATCTGCAGATCGGCAATGTCGCGATCCCCAAGTCCGTTACCCCGTCACGGATCCGGGAGAACTTCGACATATTCGGCTTCGAACTGGACGCCGACGATCTGGCGGCGTTCGCGGCGCTGGACGAGGGCAAGCGGCTCGGCCCCGACCCGGCGACGTTCGACTACGGCGCCTGACTCCTGCGCATCAACGGCCACATCGCCGCCCGGTTCACGCCGGGCGGCGATGCTGTTCCCGCAGCCGGAGGCACGCGTGCCCGGTGGCGAAATCCAGCCGGTACGAGGCGACCACCGCCGCCAGGCAGCAACACGATCGCCGCCGCCGCGTACAACCCGGCTGCAGCAGCGCTGCCTGCGCAGCTCGCGCCTTTGATACGCAATGCGGCTCAAGGTTGATTCATGCCGAGCGTGTCGATTCATCATATTTGCTGCAAATATGCCTAGGGTCGGCGCTCGGAAGTTCCCTCACCCTGGAGAGTCTCAATGGAGCGTTTCAAGCTCGCATCGGTTGCGGCTGTCGCGACGGCCGCCGCGCTTGCCGTGTCGGTCGGTGTGGCCATGGCCGTCGTCACCCCGACACACCCCACGCCGAAGACGGTCACAAAGCCGGCCATGGCACAGCCGGCGCTGACGGCGAGAGCCACGGTCAGCAGCGTCGGAGCATGGGAGCAGTTCCGCGTGTACGGCGCCACCCGGCTGCTGGCACCGGGCACGGAGGTGACGCTGCAGCAGTGGCAGGGCGACGGCTGGGTGACCCTGCCCGCGTCGATGAACACCACGCACAGGTCCACCTACAATATGCGGGTCCTCCTCGGCCTCATGGGTCGGAACGATCTCCGGATGGTCGGCGGCGGCGTCGTCTCGGACCCCTTCACCGTCACGGTGTACTGACTGCCGCGGGGCAGGAGTCCGGGAGCGGGCGCCCACGGCTTCGCTGCCCTCGCCGCACCAGCCGGCGCAGTACGCCGATGAGCACGCTGCTCACCGGACGGTCCACAATCGGCCCATGTCTACGAAGATGACGCCCGGTCTCTACCTGGTGCGCAATGTCGGCAGCGGACTGCTGCTCGAGGTGTACGGCGGAGCCAGGGGCAGCGGCGCCAATGTCCAGCAGGGCAAGGCGACCGGGGCTCCGGCCCAGCAGTGGCAGATCGCCCCGGTGCCCAATGGCAGCGGGCTCTACCACTTCGTGAACGCGGCCAGCGGCAAACGGCTCGACGTCGCGAACGCCTCGACGGAGAACGGCGCCAACATCCAGCAGTGGAAGGCCAACAACTTCGGCGCCCAGGAGTGGATCATCGAGCAGCATCTGGACGCGCCGGGCACGGTCACCATCGTCAGCTTCATCAGCGCGCTGCTGCTCGAAGTCGCCGACGGCAGTACGGACGACGGCGCGAATGTGCAGCAGTGGGAGGACACCGACTCACCGGGGCAGTGGTGGCAGTTGGAGCGTGTCATTTCCTGAGCAGCAGCACGGCCGCCCCGACGGCACATGCGGCCAATCCGACCCCGCCGGCGCCGATCGCGCCCGCGGCCAGGAAGCCGCGGGAGGAGCGCCAGGAGAGCACCGACGACTTCGACTGCGCGGACAGCAGCGACCCTGTGCTCAGCCACGAACCCGCCGAGAGCAGCGACTGGGCGGACCCGATCGAGCCGACCGACAGGGTGCTGCCGACCGAGCCGACTGAAAGTACCGACCCGACGGAACCGATGGAGAGCACCGACCCCACCGAGCCGATCGACAGCACGGAGTCCTTCGACCAGAGGGACAGCGTTGATGTGGACCTCGTGGACTGACTTGACTGCACGGTCTGCTTGGGCTGCTTGGCCATGAGGCCATCCTGCCGCTGATTCAGCCCCGGCGAGCGGTGTGCACCGTGCGCGCCGCGAGCAGTACGCGTCCGGGCGGTGCCGCAGCCCCTGTGGGTCGTCCGGGCTCTCTCCAGGCCCGGTCGGCCGGTGCCGTCATGGCGAGCGTTGTTTCCGTTCCGGCAGAACGGTTCCCGTACGGTGCTCCTGCGGGCTGATGCCGCGTACCCGTTTGAAGGCCGCGCTCAGTGCGAACGAACCGCTGTAGCCGACCTTCCTGGCCACCGCCTCCACCGTGGCGTCCGTCTCCCGCAGCAGATCGGCAGCGAGCGCGAGCCGCCAGTCCGTGAGGTACGCCATCGGGGGCTCCCCCACCAACTCGTGGAAACGGCGGGCCAGTCCGGCCCTGGAGACCCCGCACTTGGCGGCCAGTGAGGCGACGGTCCAGGGGTGCGCGGGATCGTCCTGCAGCAGCCGCAGCGCGCGGCCGACCACCGGGTCGCCCATGGCCAGGTACCAGGCCGGAGCCTCGGCGTCCGGGCGTGAGAACCAGGAGCGCACCACAGCGATCAGCACCAGATCCAGGATCCGGTCGAGTACCACGCTCTGGCCCGGCTCGTCCCGGGAGATCTCGTCGTCGAGCACCGGCATCAGCGGGCAGTTCCAGACCTCGGCAGGCAGATGAAGCAGCATGGGCAGCGCGTCCAGCAGCCGCCCACTGACCTCGCCCTTCATCTGGTACGTCCCGACCAGCATGGTGGCCGATCCTTCGGGGTCGTTGCCCCAGCTCCGTACGCCCAAGTGCATGGACTGCGCGAGCGGTTCGCCCTGCAGGGTGTGGCAGGTGCCGCCGGGCCCGATCAACGCCGTTGGCTCGCGGGTGAGTTGATCCGCCGTGGTGTACGCATCCGGGCCGCGGGCGATCGCGACGTCGCCGGGGCGCAGCAGCACCGGGTCACCGGTGTCCGGAATGATCCAGGCCTCGCCCGCGGTCATGCAGAGCAGGCTGAGCGGCGCGTGGTCCTCGATCCGTACGGACCATGGCGGCTCCATCACCATACGGAGCAGAAATGCTCCCCTGGCGCGCGGTCCGTCCAGAAGTCCGGCAAGAGCGTCCATGGCTCACAGCGTAGACGCACACATATGGCATTGAGCCTCTGGAGCATGGAGAGTCCAAACGGGGACCGCGAACCTTGACGCATGGCAGAGAACCTGAAGCAGGAGACGGTGTTGGTGACGGCGGCCTCGGGCAAGACGGGCCGCCGGGTGGCGGAGCGGCTCGCGGCGCGCGGAGTCGATGTGCGGGCGGGCTCGCGCAAGGGGGAGGTGCGGTTCGACTGGGAGGACGAGTCCAGCTGGGCGCCTGCGCTGGACGGCGCGGACGCGGCGTATGTCGCGTACTACCCGGATCTGGCGGCTCCTGGCGCGCCCGAGGTGATGCGGGCCTTCGGACGGGTGGCGGCGGAGAGCGGAGTGCGGCGGCTGGTGCTGCTCTCCGGCCGCGGCGAGCCGGACGCGGTGGTCGCCGAGGGCGCGCTGCGGGAGTCCGGCGTGGAGCTGACCGTGGTGCGGTCCAGTTTCTTCGCGCAGAACTTCAGCGAGGGCGCGATGTACGAGGGGGTGCTGGCGGGTGAGATCCCCTTCCCCGCGGGTGAGACGGCCGAGCCGTTCATCGACGCGGACGACCTGGCGGACGTGGTGGTCACGGTGCTCACCGAGGAGGGCCATGCCGGGCGCGTGCACGAAGTGACGGGTCCGCGGCTGGTCACCTTCGAGGAGGTGGCGGCGGAGATCGGCCGGGCCACGGGCCGGGAGGTGCGGTACGTGCCGGTGTCCGGCGCACAGTACGCGGAGATGCTGCAGCAGTTCGGGTTCCCGGACCCGGAGTCGCAGTGGCTGGCGGACCTTTTCACGATGCTGCTCGACGGGCACAACGCGTCGCTGACGAACGATGTGCGGCAGCTGCTCGGCCGCGAGCCGAAGGCCTTCGCGGCGTTCGCGCGGGACGCGGCACGGGCGGGTGCCTGGAGTGCGTGACCAGCGGCGGCACGGTCCGGATCGATGACGGTCTGCTCCCGGCGACCGCCGGCTGTCGGCTGTCGGCTGTCGGCTGTCGGCTGTCGGCTGTCGGCTGTCGGCTGTCGGCGAGTGTCTGCCGAGGATCAGCCGGAGGCGTACGTCGCCGCCAGCGCGTCGGCCGTCGCGGCCATACGGGCGCGGAGTTCGGGTGGTCCAAGGACCTCGATCTCCGCGCCCATGGCGAGAAAATCGCCGTGCGCGTGGTCGGTGGACTCGATCGGGAGCAGCACGCGGGTCCAGCCGTCCGGTTCCACCGTGCCGCTGTCGGCGAGGGCACGGGCGGCCGGTCCCTTCAGGCGGGCCGCGGCGCCCGGCGAGAGCCGGACGAGCGCCTCGCCCCCGTAGAGGCGGGCGTGGAAGTCCGCCTGGTAGCGCTGCCAGTACGCGGCCAGGTCGAAGTCCTCGAGCGGCCCGAACTCCTCCGCCAACTCCCCCTCCTTCGAGACGACTTCAAGGATCTGGTCGACCCGGTACGTCCGTGGTCCCGGTCCCGCGACGACGTACCAGCGGCCCGCCTTGAGCACCAGTCCGTACGGCTCGAGACGCCGGTCCACATCGGTCGGCTCCTTCCATCGGCGGTAGCGGATGTGGAGCACCCTGCTGTGCCACACCGCGTCCGCGACGGCCGTCAGATACGGAACCTCCTCGTCCGGCGCATACCAGCCGGGCGCGTCCAGGTGGAACCGCGAGCGCATCCGGTCGGCCTGGTCACGCAGCTCGGCGGGGACCGCCGCACGCAGCTTGAGCTGGGCGGCGGCGAGGGCCGAGCCGAGCCCGAGTTCGGCGGCGGGCCCGGGGATCCCGGAGAGGAACAGCGCCTCCGCCTCCCCGGCGGAGAGCCCGGTCAGCCGGGTGCGGTAGCCGGCGAGCAACTGGTAGCCGCCCGCGTGGCCCGCGTCCCCGTACAGCGGCACACCGGCCGCGTGCAGCGCCTCGACGTCCCGGTAGACGGTGCGTACCGATACCTCGAGCTCCTGCGCGAGCTGGGCGGCTGTCAGCCGGCCCCGGGTCTGGAGCAGCAGCAGGATCGACACAAGACGGCTGGACTTCACTGACACAGGATGTCAGTGAAGCGGGCTTAGCGTCCTGGCATGACCTTCGCAGAGAAACAGCTGTGGTCGCCGCCGCCGATCGAGGTCGGCGGCCGTCACATCAAGCGCTACCACGTCACCGGCGACCCGGACGGCATCGATCCCGCGGTGGAGAAGGCCGCGTACGCGATCCTTCCCGAGCTGCTGCCGGATCCGGACGGCACCCCGCTGGCCACATTCGTCGTCCTCCACAGGGGAGGGGACGACGGCGCGTACCTCAACGCGTACAGCTGGGTGTGGGACAACGTCCTGCACTTCGGTGCCGCGGCCGCGGGCCAGCCGGTCCTGGACTGCCCGGACAGCGATCCGACGCATTTCGTCAGGCTCGACAGATCCTGGATCGGCTGTGTCTGGGAGCTGCCGCCGATCCGGCACGAACGGGACGCCTGGGTACGCCACATGCTCGCCCCGGACCGTCCCGACCTGGACGCCTATCTCACCGACTCCCTTCCCGACGGCACCACAGGAGACCGCTCATGAGCACCACCCACGACTTCGACCTCCTGCACGGCGAGTGGGCGGTCGCCAACCGTCGCCGTGCGGACTTCCTCGACGAGGCGAGCGCGTGGGAGGAGTTCCCGGCCGTGAGCCGCGCGTCGCGCCACTTCGGCGGCCGGGCGAACTTCGACGAGATCGAGTTCCCGACGAAGGGCTTCAGCGGCCTGACGCTGCGGCTGTACGACGCCGAGCGCGAGGAGTGGTCCCTGTACTGGTCGAACGACCGCACCGGCGTACTCTTCCCGCCCGTGGTCGGCCGGTTCGGCACGGACGGGCGAGGCGAGTTCTACGGGGACGACACCCACGACGGCAAGGACGTCAGGGTCCGCTTCATCTGGTCGGGCATCAGCGAATCGGCGGCTCGCTGGGAGCAGGCGTTCTCGGTCGACGGCGAGCGGACGTGGGTGACGAACTGGGTGATGGAGCTGTCGCGCCCCGCGTCCTGGGCCGCGTGACGGCCGTCAGCTCGCGCCGTGCCCCGCGGCGATCTCCTCCACCCGCTGGGCGAGCTCGAAGTCCTTCTCAGTGACCGCGCCGCCCGCGTCGTGGCTGTTCACCGACAGGGCCAGCGTGTTGTAGCCCAGGGTGAGATCCGAGTGATGGTTCAGCTCATCCTGGATCTGTGCGATGTGCACGACCATCGCGGTCGCCGCGAAGTGCGTGGAGAGACGGTAGGCGCGGGCGATCCGGTCGCCCTCCAAGGTCCAGCCGGGGAGCTCCCTCAGGCGGTCCTCGATCTCCTTCTGTGACAGCGGCTCTGTGGGCATGACCCAGATCCCTTCAGGAGGCGGCTCAGGAAGCGGCAGCGGTTTCGGCCACCATAAATGGGATGCCCGCTCAGACGCGCTATGTGTACGTTCCACCGGTGGAACCACTGACCGAAAAGCAGATACGCGGATCCTTCGTCAACTGCACGAAGGGCGAGGCCGCGCGTATGAAGCTGCCCGCCGACTTCGGTGAACTCCCCTGGGACGACCTCGACTTCCTCGGCTGGACCGATCCGGGTGCGCCGCTGCGCGCACATTTCGTGCTGCCGCGGGAGGGCCGCCCGGTGGGCGTCACCCTACGGGTGCCTTCCACCAGACGGACCAGTGCCGTCAAGTCCAGCATGTGCCAGGCCTGCTTCACGGGGCATGCCTCGTCCGGGGTGACCCTGTTCGCCGCCCCGCTGGCCGGGGCCGCGGGACGGGAGGGGAACACCCTGGGTACGTATCTCTGTGCCGATCTCGCCTGCTCGCTGTACATCCGCGGCAGGAAGCAGCCCAAGCTGCGCGGCGGACTGCACGAGGAGACGCTCACGCTCGAGGAGCGGATCACCCGTACGGTCGACAGTCTGACGGCCTTTGCCGAAAAGGTGATGGGGCTGCGCTGACTGGGTTCAGCCGCGCGAATCCAGGACCTGGTCGATGGTGTCGGCCTGCTCGGCCGGCTTGTCGGGGCGGTGACGCAGGACACGCGCGAAGCGCAGGGTGACACCGGCCGGGTAGCGCGGGGAGCGCTGCACTCCGTCGTAGGCGATCTCGACGACGAGTTCCGGACGGACCGTCACCGTGAACCCGTCGTCTCCGGTTGCCAGTTCGCGCAGCCGCTCCGTCTGCCAGCGCAGCATCTCGTCGGTGAGGCCCTTGAAGGTCTTGCCGAGCATCACATACGTACCGTCGGCGGCGCGTGCGCCGAGGTGGAGGTTGGAGAGCAGCCCGGTGCGTCTGCCGTGGCCCCATTCGGCGGCCAGGACGACGAGGTCGAGCGTGTGGACGGGTTTGACCTTGAGCCAGGAGCGGCCGCGGCGGCCGGCGACGTACGGCGCGTCGAGGGCTTTGACCAGGACGCCCTCGTGGCCGCGGCGCAGGGTGTCGGCGAAGAACTCCTCGGCGGCGGCGACCTGTTGGGCGGATGCGGGATCTTCGACGACGGCACGGCGGACCCGCATCGGTTCGGGGACGAGGCGGGCGAGGACGGCGTGCCGGTCACTGCCCGGGAGGTCGAGGGTCGGCTCGCCGTCGGCGGCGAGGACGTCGAAGAAGACGGGTGACAGGGGCAGCGTGGCGCGGGCCGCGTCCACGTCGACGCGGGAGCCGACGCGGGAGGCGATGTCCTGGAAGGGGACGGGCCTTCCGGCGCCGTCCAGGGCGATCACCTCGCCGTCGAGGATGAAGTGATCACCCGTCATTTCCCTTGCCGCGGCGGTGACTTCGGGGAGACGGTCGGTGATGTCGTCGAGGGACCTTGTGTAGATGCGGATGTCCTCGCCGCTGCGGTGCACCTGGACGCGGATGCCGTCGAGCTTCTCCTCGACGGCGCACGCGACTTCCAGTGCCTGGACCGCTTCGGTCACCGATTTCGCGGTGTGGGCGAGCATCGGCTGCACGGGACTGCCCACGTGCAGCCGGAACTGTTCGAGCGCGACCGGCCCGTCGGCGAGCAGCGCGCGGGCGACGCGCGGCAGGGAACCGTCCAGCATCACGGCACGGCGTACGTCACCGGCCGGCGCGTCCGCGGCCTTGGCGACGGCCTCCAGGGCGATCGCGTCCAGCGCGCCCTGGCGTACTTCGCCCAAGAGCAGCCGCATCAGGAACTGCTGCTCCTCGGCGGTGGCGGCGGCCATGAGCTCGCGCACAAGGCGTTTGCGCTCGGCCTGGGTGCCGGGGCCGGCGACGCCGGCGAGGTGGGTGAGGGCGGCGTCGGTGTCGGAGACGGTGAGGCTCGGGGTGCCGACGGGCGGTGGGGGGTCCTTGAGGACGCTCCAGCCGATGCCGATGCGGCCTTGGGGGACGCGTCCGGCGAGATACGAGATGACGAGGGCGACGTCGGCGGGGCGGGTATCGGCGAACAGCTCGGCGAGCGCGCCGATCTTGCGCGAGCGCGCGGAGGTGGCGGCGACCTGTTGAGACACATCGGCGAGTCGGGCCAGCAGCATGGTGCCCATGGTGCCGTGCGACGCGACGGGGCGCGCGCTCTTGTTGCCCGGGCCCGGGGTCGTCCGGTCCTGTCGGGTGCGGGTTGCCTCCGGCGGGGTGCGGGTTGCCTCCGGCGGGGTGCGGGTTGCCTCCGGCGGGGTGCGGGTGCTTGTCCGGTGCAGGATCCGGTGCCCCTCCGGGCTCGACTCCTCGGGGTCGGCGGCGTACAGGCTCCTGGTGCGTGACCCCGGTTTTGCCGCCAATCCCCTGTGGGGACGACCCTGCACGGCACCTCCCCACCCGAACGAGACAAGACCGCTCGCCGGGGGCTCAGGCGGTCCGCCGCAGGACGACACGGGTGCGGCCCGCCGTGGGGGGTTCAGCGGCTCGCCGGAGGAAACCACCCACCGAAGAGCAACCACCAACGCCCCCGGCCCACCGTGACCACATGACCGAGCAACTGGCGGGGCCGACCCTGCACGGCCCCTCCCCACCCCGACGACACGGGTGCGCCCCGCCGCGGGGGTACAGCGGTCCGCCGCAGGACGACACGGGTGCGGCCCGCCGCAGGACGACACGGGTGCGGCCCGCCGCAGGACGACACGGGTGCGGCCCGCCGCAGGACGACACGGGTGCGGCCCGCCGCGGGGGTTCAGCGGTTCGCTGGTGGAAACCACCCACGAAGAGCAACCACCAACGCCCCCGGCCCACGCTCACCGCATGACCGGGAAACTCCCCTATCTCCCGAACAGCCGAGCCATGTGCAGGTCCAGCAGACTCAGCGCCCGCTCCGGCGTGTGCACCTCCAGCAGTGTGTACGCCGTCAGCCCGTCCACCAGGCTGATCAGCAGCATCGCCTCGTCGTCCGGGTCACGGTCCGCCGACACCTCGCCCCGTTCCATCGCCCGCCGCAGCAGGCCTGCGAAGAACTCCGCCAGCTTGGGGATGCCCTCCCGCGCCTCCGCCCGCAGGCGCTCGTCATGCACGGCGCGAGCAAAATACGCCGCTCCCACCAGCGTCCCCACCCGGCTCTTGTCGTCCAGCGGCAGCATCCCCGCCAGGCACTCGCGCAGCACCGTCCGCGGCGGAGGCTCCTCGTCCAGGTCCGACACGACCGCGTCGATGCGCTCCCGGATCCGCCGGTCGGCAAGCACATTGATGTGCCGCAGCGCGAAGACCAGCATCTCGTCCTTGGTACGGAAGTAGTGCTGCAGCCTGCCGAGCGAGATGTCCGCCTCCGCCGCCACATCCCGCAGGCTCACCCCGTCCAGCCCCCGCGTGCTCGCGATGCGCCAGAGCGCCTCGGCGATCTCCAGACGTCTGGCCTCATGGTCCACCTTCTTCGGCACCGGCAGCCTCACTCCCTTTTACAAGTCACTTGTACCGTTGTAACGTATCGCCATCCAATACAGTTGACTTGAAAAGCGGTGACGCCCCCCATGTCCCTCCACGCCGCCCCGCACCTGCGGCCGCCCCGCCACCGGGTCGACCCCCGAGCCCGGCGCTGGTGGACCGTCCAGGCGCTCCTCTCCGTGAGCGGGCCGATGCTGCTGATGGCCCTCACGCTCGCTCTGCTCTCCGCTCTCTTCTTCTCCGGCGCGCTCCCCTGGCTCGCCCCCCTCCTGCTGGTCACACTCGTCGCGCCGGCACTCGGCTATCTGGTCCTCATGCCGCGCCGCCGGTACGCGGTGCACGCCTGGGAGCTCGGCACCCACTCCGTCTACGCGGCCGGCGGCTGGTTCTGGCAGCAGCGCAGGATCGCTCCGCTCTCCCGGGTGCAGACCGTGGACACGCTCCGCGGCCCGGTCCAGCGGCGGTACGGGCTCGCGACGCTCACCGTCACCACCGCCTCCACCGCGGGCAACATCAAGATCGCGGGGCTGTCCGACGCCGATGCCGAGGAGCTGGCCCGGCGTATCGGGGAGGCCGCCCAGGCCGTGCCGGGAGACGCGGCATGACCACTCCCACCAGGGTTGCCGCCGCCTGGCACCGGCCCGCGCCGCGCACCCTTCTTGTGCACTGCGGCTGGCTGGCCCCGCCGCTCGGCTCGCTCGCGCTGACCGCGCTCGCCACCGGCGGCCGGATCCCGGCGAGCGGCTGGATCACCCTCGCCGCTGTCGCCGTCTCGTTCACCGTCATCACCGTCGTCGGCCTGATCCGCTGGTCCCGTACGCACTATCAGGTCACCGCCGACTCCTTCGCGCTACGGAGCGGGGTACTGAACAGGCGGCTGCGCACCCTACCGTTGCACCGCATCCGCAGCGTTGATCTGACCGCCACGCCGCTCCACCGGCTGCTCGGTCTCACGGTCGTCCGGGCAGGCGCCACCACCTCGGGCGACGGCCGCGGCGAGATCGCGCTCGACGCGTTGACGGTCCGCGACGCGCACCGGCTGCGTACCGCCCTGCTCGCACGCGCCGACGTTCACGCGCTCGCCGATGACCCGTTGCTCGCCCGGATCGACCGGCGCTGGCTGCGCTATGCGCCGTTCACCTTCTGGGTGATCGGCGGTGTGGGCATCGCCTTCGGCACCGTCTACCGCGTCTTCGACGGCATCGGCATCGAGCTGTGGCGGGTGGGCTTCGTCCGGGACGCGTTCACGGAGTTCGGCAACAGCGCACTGTGGCTGACGGTCCCGGCCGCCCTGTTCGCCGTGATCGCCCTCGGTTCGATCGGCGCGCTCGCGCTCTATGTCGAGAACTGGTGGGGGTTCTCCGCCGTATGGACCGATGCGCGCACCCTGACCGTACGGCGCGGACTGCTGACCACCCGGGCGGTGACCGTCGAACGGGCCCGGCTCCACGGCGTACTGCTCCGTGAGCCGCTGCTGCTGCGGGCCGCCGGCGGGGCGACCGCCATGGTGGTCGCCGGCGGGCTCGGCGACCGGGAGGAGGCCCGAAGGCGCAGCGCCCTCCTCCCGCCCGCACCGCGCGACGAGGCACTGCGCGTCACCGCGGGCGCGCTCCGTGCGGCCCGACACCCCTTCGAATCCGTGCCGTTGACCGCGCACCCACGGGTGGCTCTACGACGCCGGATGATGCGCGGCCTCCTCTTCTTCGTACTCCCGGTGACGGCCACGCTGCTCGTTCTCGGGGCACTGCTGACGACTGTCCTGCTGCACTGCGCATGGATCTTCGCGCTGGTCGCGACGCCGGTGGTGTGGCTGCTCGCCCGGGACGCGTACCGCAGTCTCGGCCATGCACTGAACGGCCCTCATCTCCTCGTCCGGGCGGGTACGTTCAGCCGCGACACGCTCGCTTTGGAACGTGACGCGATCGCGGCATGGACCTTCTCCAGCTCGCCCTTCGCCCGGCGGGCCGGGCTCGTCACGCTCACCGCGGCGGTGGCCGCGGGCGAACACGGTTACCGGGTGCGGGACTTCGCCGCAGTCGAGGCGCCCGCCTTCGCGGCGACGGCGGCACCGGGGATTCTGGATGAGTTTCTGCAAAAGCGGTAACGGCCGAGTCCAGTCTCCCCACGGTTAACTCAACTCCCATAGCCTTCCGTCGATTTGATCGAACCGATGCAATCGACCTGAAGGCAGGGAACCCATGGGGAAGCTCTCACGCGCGGCCGCGACGACCACAGTCGCGGCCGGGCTGCTCGCCGTCGCACTCGCCCCGGCGGAGGCGTCCACGCCCCGGTCGGCGGACCCGGGGCAGCTGCCCTACTCCTCCGCCACCTGGGTCGGCGTGCACAACGCGTACGAGAAGGCGAAGTACCCGTACTTCGCGGATGCGCTCGACTCCGGCGCCGGGATGCTCGAACTCGATGTGTGGACCAATGTGTTCGGCAGATCGTGGCGGGTTTCGCACAGCAACCCCATAGGCAACAACAACAACTGCGTGAACGCGGCGACCGCGGCGGAGCTGCGCACCAAGGCCAGGAACCAGGACCTCGGCGGCTGTCTAGCGGACATGAAGGCGTGGCACAACGCCCACCCCGGCCATCGTCCGATTCTGATCAAGATCGAGATGAAGGACGGCTTCCAGAACAACGACGGCCGCGGCCCCGCGGCGCTCGACGCGCTGCTCTCCGCGCGGCTCGGTGACGCCCTGTTCCGCCCGGCCGACCTGGCGGGCGGCCACCCGGAGCTCGACACGGCGGTGCGGACGGACGGCTGGCCCGCGCGCTCGGCGCTCGCCGGCAAGTTCGTCATCGAGCTCATCCCGGGCACGGTCGAGGAGGGCAACCCCGCCGACTCGCTGTGGACCGACCGCGAGTACGCCACCCATCTGCGGGATCTCGCGGCTGCGGGCCGGCTGCGCGAGGCGGCCGCGTTCCCGGCGGTCCACGGCGCGGCCGCCGGCGACCCCCGCACCCGGTACGCCGACGCCGGCATCCGCCCCTGGTTCGTCCTCTTCGACGGGGACGCCGGTACGTATGCGGGCGGCTCGGTCGACACCGCCTGGTACGACCGGAACCACTACCTGGTCGTCATGACGTCCGCACACAGTGTGGCGCCCGCGATCGACGACACGAATCCGACCGAGACGCAGGCCAGGGAGCGCGTCGGCCTGCTGGCGGGCCGCCATGCGAGCGTGGTCTCGGCCGACTGGTATCCGCTGCCGTCGGTGCTCGCCACGGTGGTTCCGCGGGGCGGCGACCAGTAACCAGGGGTTACCCACATCACAGCAGATGGGGGCGGTGCGACGGAACGGCCCGTGATGGTTTACCGTTCATCTACATGTGGGTGTGGATGGGACAGTGTCCCCGGGCCTCACCTTTTGCTCGCAGGGACGATCGTTCGGCTGAAGCCCTGTGAAGCGTTTCGCCGAGAGGCGACCGCCATGCACACCCACCCCTGGGCTGCCCCGGCCGGAGACCCCCGCTCCGGCTGGGGCTTCTCCTTGCGCGACCGGGCCCGCCGACCGCGAGGCGCATGGCCGAGGCCGCGCCACGCGGACAGGCCGTATTACGGTCTGGGTATGACAACTGTCGCGTCCGGCTCGGGAGTAGGGCCGCTGCTGCGCGGCTGGCGCGAGCGGCGCCGGGTCAGCCAGCTGGAGCTGGCCCTGCGCGCCGACTCCTCGGCCCGCCACATCAGCTTCATCGAGACGGGCCGCTCCCGCCCGAGCGAGGACATAATCCTGCGCCTCGCGGAGCACCTCGAGGTCCCCGTACGGGAGCGCAATGCGCTGCTGCTGGCGGCCGGTTACGCGCCGCGGTACGCCGAGACTCCCCTCGACGATCCGGCGATGGGGTCGCTGCGCGAGGGCATGGAGCGGCTGCTGCACGGCTACGAGCCATATCCGGCGGTCATCGTCGACGGCACGTACACCGTGGTCGCCGCGAACCGCGGTATCGCGATGCTGCTGGAGGGCCTGCCTGAGCACCTGCTGACGCCGCCTCTCAACGCCATGCGGATCACGCTGCACCCCGAGGGACTGGCCCCGCGGATCCGCAATCTGCGGGAGTGGCGCGGTCATCTGCTGGCCCAGATGGAACGCCAGATCGCCCTGGCCCGCTCCGAGCCGTTGCGCACGCTGTACGACGAGGTCGCCGCGTATCCGCTCCCGGAGACCGGCGGCGGCCTCGGCGACGTGGCGGAGCCGGCGCCGCACCCGCACTTCGCACTTCCGCTGCAGATCGAGCACGAGGGCCGGGTGCTGTCCTTCGTGTCGTCCATCTCCACCTTCAACACGCCGATGGATGTGACCGTCGCCGAGCTCGCCATCGAGACGTTCCTCCCGGCCGACCCGGCGACGGTCAAGTACCTGCAGTCGCTCACGCCGTAGTGGTGGCGCGCAGCGCGGACCACTGGAGCGCGGCGAAACCGGCGACGGTGATCGCCTGCATGGGGATCCAGACGGCACCGGCGGTGGTCGGCTCGAACCAGAGCGCGAGGGCGGCGACGCTGAGTACGGCCCACAGCAGATTGGCGTCGATGACGAACGTCACGGGCAAGCGCGGCGGCTGTCGGCGCGAAGCGAGAAAGGCGACGCCCGCGGCGAACAGAGTGAGGAAGACGCCCAGTTCGAGGAGGAGGGCGGATTCGACGCCGAGCAGTCGGCCGAGGTGCCCGGAGGCCGCGACGTAGGCCAGTCCGTTGACACCGGTGACGACGGCGTCGAGAGCGAGAACCCGGCGCAGCATCGCCTGCGGCTCGGTGGTGCGGGAGATACCGGCGAGCAGAGTGGCGGACATGGCGGATCAGCCTCCATCGAGGTCGTACGGGCCGGTCGGGGGCCCGGAACTCGGACGGAGTGCGCCGCCCGAGGTCCGGTACCGCAAGACTGCCGGGCAGCGCGGGGGCGGTCGATTACGTGCGAGGTAATGCCCCGGTGCGGGCGGCGCCCTCGGGAGGCGTGCTCAGGCGTTGTTTCAAGCCATGCGCCGGTGGTCAGGAAACCACCTCTTGGCGTATTCGACGGCGTCGACGAACTGCACGAGTCTGCATGTGGCCGCGCCCACGCTGCTGCTGCGCACGGCACCGGGGATCTCCGCGCGTTCGAACTGTTCTCCCAGTGCGCCAAAGTCGCTGTCGTCCAAGGCGACATCGTCGTACGCCCACCACTGACGTTGGCCGTCCACGCGGATCACACACCGGTAGGTGCGGTGCGGGGGGGAACTGACGCGATACTCACCGAGATGGAAGGCGGTGCACCGGTCGAATCCAACGCCCATCAGCAGGATTTCCGCCCGCATTTCGTACAGCCGGGCGAGTGGCGAATCCTCTCCCAGATGGCAGTCGGGGCGATGATCGGCGATGACGTCCTCAGCCTTGGGCCCCAGCGCGGCGAATGAGGTTTGTGGGTGTGCACTGCGCAAGGAGTCCGGGTGCCGTCGGACTGTCTCGGCAAGGATCCCCATTCCTGTTGACGGTGTACTCGCCGGATCAAAGGGCGGCAGGCTGTCCCGCACGGCCGCCCGGGCTTCTTCGCTGAGTCCACGGACGCGTTCCAAGTGAGCACTCGACGAATCCGAGTTGTCGGATGTGAACGTCGGAACCACAACCGTGCCGTCAGGCCCGAGCACGCGGCGCAGCGCGCGAAGAACCGTTGCCGGACCACCGTTCACTCTTCCGACGGCGCTCAGGGCTGCGTGGACCATCAGGGTGCCGCCACGCTGGATCCCCAGTTCGTTCAGCTGATGTGCGAGCTGGGACTCAGAGACTTGGGTGCTGGTAGAGGTTGTGGGCAACGCTCCTCATTCCCGCCGCTCCGGTACCGCGTGGGGCGGCTGCTGGTCGATGCTGACACGCAGTGTACGGAGGGAAACAGCCCGGAGCCGCCCACTGCGGGCGTCGGCACCTTACGTTGGGTATGCTCTTTCGCCCTCCCCGTCACCCGGGGCCATGAACCTATCCACTTGCGGACGCGCTGCGTAGCTCCGTCTCCGCACCGCGCAGGCAGTGCAGCGTGCGCTCATGACGGTCCCCAACGGCGTCGGTGACCCTCACTCGGAGCTCGACGTCCCCTATCTCCCTGGTGGCCTTCTCCGAGAAGCGTCCGATGTACACGGAACCCAGCACAGCGCCTTGCCCAATGGTGTTGAGATCGAAGTCCGTGCCGATCTGGAGGCCATGGTTCTCAAGAAGCTGAACAGCTGTGTAGTGGCCCACCCATTGACTCTGTGTTGCGTTTCGGTAGCCCAACCGGTAGTGAACTTCATTGACCGCGACGTTGTGTGTACCGCCATTGGCCATCTCGACGTACCAGATATGACGGCTGGTCATCCCGTAGTCGTTCTCCCTGGGTGTCGCACTCCATCCGATCAATGGGCGTACTGCACGGGCGTATTGAGCACGGGCGAAAGTGAGGCCCATTGCCACAGCCAATAAGTTCGCGGCAGATTGGCGATCCAGGATGGTGAAGTCCCAGACCCCCGATCCCCTCGAGCTCGTCAAATTTGTACGGACGATCTCCCATATCATGATCACGGAGAGCGCGCACACGAGAATCATTGGATACCAGAACGTCACCAGACTTGTACCGATCTTGCGAGTTTGATCCTGTGGCTGCACAGTGAGGCCCCTCCCCCAGCCAACCGCCGCTGCCGCTGCCGCTGCCGCTGCCGCTGCCGCTCCAGCATGCGACCGGCCGCATCCGCTGCCAAGGGCGCGCGCTGGTGCGGCGGGGCTCAGATCGGGCGCGCGCTCCTGGTTTCCTGACCGGGTGCGTTGCCGGCGAGCGGGGGTCAGGCCGACGGAGGCCGGGCGCCGTCCAGTTCGGCGTTGGCCCGGGCGGTGACCGCGGTCAGTACGCGGCTCGCCGCCGCCAGGTCTTCGGCCGGGAGGCCGCCGTACAGCCGCTCGGTGATCCCGGCGGTGGCGGTGCTGATCCGGTCCTGCAGTGCCCGGCCCGCGTCCGTGAGCCGGATACGGGACGCGTCGCCCGGCAGGGTCTCCACCAGCTTCGAGGCCGTCAGGTCGGCGATCGCCGCCAGCGCCGTCGATGCGTCGATCTTCAAGGTGCTTGTCATGCGGAGGACGAGCCGGTCGCGGTCCATGGCCGCGCCGCTGTCCGCGGTGGCGTTGAGCGCCACCACCTGGTGGAACGTGGCGCCGGTGCCGGCCACCAGGCGTTCCAGGACGGCCCGGGTGGCGTAGTGGGCCTGGCCTATGACCTGGCCGTTGAGAGTCGGGGCGGTGGACATGGCTACTCCTCGGTCGGGAAGTCGAGTGGTGTGTCGAGCAGGATCGCGAGTTCACGGGAGAAGACTTCGGCCCGTCGGCCGTCCAGCCCGCCCAGGGGCGCCATGAGTTGGTCGAGGAGCTGGTGGACGACGGTGATGGCGCGTCGGGTGACCTCGCGCCCATGGGTGGTGAGCGACAGCCGGACCGCCCGAGTGTCGGCGGGGTCCGGGGCGCGCTCGATGAGGCCGGCGGCCTCCAGGGTGCGGGCCAGTTTGGAGACATAGAGCGCTTCGAGGCCGGTGTGGTCGGCGAGTTGGCGCTGACTGGGCCGCAGCCCGGACCGCTGCATGCCGAGCAGTGACGCCAGCAGTGAGTACTGCGCGTGCGTCAGACCCAGCGGCGCGACGGCCCGGTCGACGGCCACCCGCCATTTCATCGACAGGCGCCAGACCAGGAAGCCGGGCGTCGGGCTTTCGGATGCAGCATCACTCATGAGTAATACAGTACATAGATACTATGTACATGGCTACTATTTTTCACGCCTCCAGAGCCAACGGTCGGCCGCCGATCCCACTCGGCAGCCGACCTGTTGACGTGTGGGCTCGTGGGCAGAGGCGTCAGACAGCGCCGTCAGCGTCGGCCGAGGGGCGGCCGGCATCGAACGGAGCCTCGGGATCGTCGGGCTCGGTCTTGGCGGAGCGTCCGTGCTCCTCCGGTTCGGTGGAGCGGGCGGCTTCGGCGCGGAGCATGGCGTTGAGTGCTGCGAAGGGGTCGATGGGCATGGCTGCGCACCTCACGGTGTGTTGTGGCTGATGGGGGCTCGGCGAAGACCGGGCTCTCAGCAGCGCAGGACCACACAGCGCTCGGTGCGCGGAGGAAGCGGCGGTCTTGTCGACCGGTGTGTGCGGGGACGGTAGGGGGCGGGGCCGACGGTCCCACGCTGCCGGAGCCGGGTCTCCGGCGCGGCCGGCGCCGCCGGGCGGAAGGCCCGGCGGCCCGGCGCCGACTGTTCCGTGTCGGCCTCGTCCTGGTGGCTCTCTCCCACGGGCTCGGCAGGCGCCGAGGCCACGGTCTCCATGGCCCCGGCCGGAGCGGCGGAGGACTGGATCACGCTCAGCAGGGCCAGGAACAGCATCAGCAGCAGGGCGGCACGGTGGGACGCGGCAACGGGCGTGGGCTGCTGCATGAGGCACGACCTCCTGGACATGCCTCCACTTCCCAGGAACCGCCCCGTTCTTCCCCGGCAGGCGCGAGATCCGCTCTACCGGGGTACGCGTATTACGCCGAATTCACGGAGGCGTGCGGCGTGATCACCGTGACGCCCGTTCCGGACGCGCCGCCCAGGGCAACGAGCGCCGCCGGTACGTCGTCGAGGCCGATCTCCGTTGTCACCAGCAGATCCGGTCGCAGTGCGCCGGAGGCAACCATCGCCATCATCTCCGGGTAGGCATGCGCGGCCATGCCATGGCTGCCGAGGATCTCCAGCTCCAGCGGAACGACCCGGTCCATCGGCAGGTGTACACCGTCGGGCAGCAGTCCGACCTGCACATGCCGGCCCTGGCGGCGCAGGCTCTGTACAGAGTTCACGCAGGTCACCGGCGCGCCCAGGGCGTCGAGCGAGAGATGGGCGCCGCCGCCGGTCGCCTCGTGGACCGCATCGGCGACGCTACCGGTCAGCGTGGAGGCGTCCACGCACACGGTCGCGCCGAACGTCCTGGCCAGCTCCAGCGCGCCGGGCGAGACATCGACGGCGACGACTCCGGCCCCGCACGCCGCGGCGATCATCACCGCGGACAGGCCCACTCCGCCGCAGCCGTGCACCGCCACCCACTCCCCCGGCCGCACCCTGCCCTGTCCGACCACGGCGCGGAAGGCGGTGGCGAACCGGCAGCCCAGGCTCGCGGCCGTGACGAACGACATCGTCTCGGGAAGGGCCACCAGGTTGGTGTCGGCGTGGTGCACCGGGACGTACTCGGCGAAGGAACCCCAGTGGGTGAATCCGGGCTGCTCCTGGCGCTCGCACACCTGCTGGGCGCCGCGCGCGCAGGCGGCGCATCGGCCGCAGGCGCAGATGAAGGGCATCGTGACCCGGTCGCCGGGCCGCCAGTTGACGACGTCCGCGCCGACCGACTCGATCACACCGGCCAGTTCATGACCGGGTACGTGCGGGAGGGTGACGTCGGAGTCGTGGCCCATCCAGCCGTGCCAGTCGCTGCGGCAGAGACCCGTCGCCTCGACCCGGATGACCGCGCCGTCGTGGGGCGGTACGGGGTCGGGAACCTCCCGTACCTCGAGCGGCTTGCCGAACTCTTCGAACACCACAGCACGCAACAGGCACTCCCTGGTCCGCCGGATCTTCCGTCGCCTCAACGTATCCGCGATACCTGGCCCCACGGAAGGAAAACCCCTGGTCCTCCTGGCCCCGGGTCCTCCTGCTCCCCGGACCTCCTGGCTCCTGGTCCTCCCGCCCCCGGCTCAGGCTGCTCGGTCCGGCGGGGAAGCCTCAGCAGGACCGACCGGCACCTGCGGTCCCGCGCACTCGCGCAGCCAGCGCCTCAGCACCCGGTGCACCCGTTCCGCGCCGACCAGTTCCGCGCCGACCGCGACGGGCGCCGACAGATCGACCGGCGACAGCAGGAAGGGCTGGGACTGTTCACCGCCGAGCCCGCCGTGCGAGCCGATCTGCTCCTCGAAGGCGTGCACCGTGCCCGCCTCCGGGTCGTGCATCGAGTTGACCATGATGTCGGCGACATGCGGGAAGGAGTCGCTGCGGCGTACGGCGTCGGCCGCGCCCCTGCCGAAGACGGCCAGCGGACCGCTGTCCGCCAGCTCGGTGACCGCCACCTCCACACCGCCGGGGCCGAGCACCACCGAGCCGTGCTCCTCGCTGCGTACCAGCAGGAAACCGATGCCGGGATGGTTGGCGAGCGTACTGAGCAGTGCGGGATGGCGGTGCTCGATCTGCTCGCGGCTGAGGCGTTCCGCCGTATCGGGGAAGGAAATCAGCGCGAGATTCCCGGAGGCCAGCACGATCGGATCGGGGCCGGGCGCCGGATGTTCGTCGGCTTCCTCCGCCACCCGCCGGTGGAGCGCGCTGCGCAGGGCGTCGCCGGCGGCGTCGCGCGCCTCAGCGCCGCGCTTGGAGCGTTCCGCCCGACGCGAGACCGGCAGTCCGCACCCGGCACGCACCAGGTCCTTGAGGGAGAGTCCGTACGCGCCCTCGAAGGTCTCCCCCGGGCTCTGGCCGTGGTCGGACAGCAGCACGATCCGGTAGCCGCGCGGCGTGTGCTCGGCGACCTTGGCGATCATCGCGAGCGAACGGTCGAGGCGCTCGAGCACCATCGAAGCGTCCCGGCTGTGCGGTCCGGAGTGGTGTGCCACTTCGTCGTAGGCGACGAGGTCGGCGTAGACGGCGTTACGTCCGGCGAGCATGTCCCCTATCACCGCGGCCACCACCACATCCCGCTCGACAACGGTCGCGAACGCCCGGATGAGGGGGTAGAGCCCGCCCCGTTTGATCCGCGGCCGGTCGCCGCGCAGCCGCGCCCGCGTCGACTGGCCGATCTCGCGGGCGACTTCGGCGACGAAGGACATGGCAGTACGGACGGCGTTGGCGGGATCGGAGAAGTATGCGAAGTAGCCGGCCCGGGAGCGGGTGGCCCGGCCGCGCCTGGCGGCCACCGACAGAACGAGGGCGACCTGTTCGGCTCCGCCGCTGAAGAGATTGCCGCGGCTGGCGCCGTCGACGGTGAGCAGCCCCCGTTCGCCGGTGCGCTGGATGGCGCGGCGCTGCAGTTCGGCGGCGCTCGCGGGCCGGTTGCTGACCAGGACCCGGCCGCTGTCCTTCTCGTACCAGCGGAAGGCGGGCACATCGTGGTTGGAGCCGTGCAGGATGCCGAGCTGGCTGGCGCCGGTCTGGCTGGACCAGTCGGTGCGCCAGGGCGTGAGCCGGTGGCTCTCGTCCATCCAGGCGGCGACGGTCGGCATCACACCGTCCTTGGCCGCACGTCGCAGTACCTCGTGCCCGACGCCGTCGAGCTGCAGGAAAACCGTGCCGGGGGTACCCGCGCGGCCACCGTCGTCGCCGCGCCGTCGCCGACGGCGGTCGGCGAGCCGGGAGAGCCTGCGGCGGTAGGCGTCGTCGTCCCGGACGGCGAGCGCGGTGGAGGTCGCCGATGCGACGGCGGACATCACCGCGGCGACGACCACGGCGGTATCCAGGTCGGCCGCGCCGCGTCCGTCGGGGATCAGCCAGAGGGCGATCAGCAGCAGTGAACCGTTGAGGAAGAAGACCAACAGGCCGAGCACCAGGGCGGATACGAGCAGCAGCGCCCGTACGACGACCGGCCAGACCAGCGCGGTCAGCAGACCGAAGGCCCCCGCGCCCCAGGCGGCGGTGACCGCGGTCCTGGTGATGCTGTCACCGTCGTCGGACTGGAGCTGGAAGTCGGGCAGCAGCCCGGCGAGCGCGAGCATCGTCAGCGTGGACACCGCCCACACCACGATCACGCGCAGCAGGGCTCTGCCCGCCGTACGCCATCGCCCTTCGACCACGCCGTCTTCACCTCACCCGTGGTGCAGATCTCCAGCGTGGCACAGCGGCGCGCGGCGATCCGGTGGAGCCGCCGCCGGGCCGTGGGCAGGGCGGGCGGGAGTCGCGGTCAGCAGCCGTCGTAACCGGCCGTCGGCATCGAGAGCCTGCGGTGGACATTGGCCTTCATCGCCGCGTCGTAGGCGGGCTCGTCCAGGCCCCCGGTCTCCAGCCGTACGCCTCTGCGCCCGCATTCGGCGAAGAAGTCGGGCACCGACGTCAACGCCCGCGACAGCACGCGCTCGTTGGGGGCGACGAAGAGGTCCACCTGGCCCGCCTCGACGTCGGACCAGAGTCCACTGTGGTCGGGCCGCAGACCGTAGAAGAGCAGGTGACGGGTGACGACATAGCCTTTGTCGGCCGCCCAGCGGGCGCACATCGCGTGCTGACTGCGGGTGTCGACCAGGAAAGGGTCACGGTCCAGCTCCTCGAGAGGGGTCAGGCTGGCGATCGCCGCCACTCGTACGCCGTCCATGGCCGTCCCCCCGCGCTCGCTGTCCCGCCGACCCTACTCCGATCGTCCCGCCCGAGGAGGCGCGCACCGGCGCGCTCAGCCCGCGGGACATCTAGGCTCGTACGGGAGCGGGGAGAGGGAGCAGGGAGCGGGAACGAGGAGGTGCTGCGTGCCGGTGGAGGTCACCTGGTGGGGTCATGCCACCTGCACGATCGAGGACTCCGGGGTCCGGGTGCTGACCGACCCGCTGTTCGTGCGACGGCTCGCGCATCTGCGCCGAAGGCGCGGTGAACTGCCGCCGGCCGAGGCCGCGGTCGCCGAGGCGGTCCTCGTCTCCCATCTGCACGCCGACCATCTCCATCTGCCGTCGCTCGCCCGGCTCGCGCCCGGTACCCGGCTGCTGCTGCCGAGCGGTGCGGGCCGCTCCGTGCCCGGGCTGAAGCGGCTGGCGAGCGCGGCCGGGCTACGGGTCACGGAGGTGGCGCCGGGCGACGAGGTGAGCGTCGACGAGCTGCGGGTGCGGGCCGTGCCCGCGCTGCACGACGGGCGGCGGCTGCCGCTGGGGCCGCACCGTTCGCCCGCGCTCGGCTATGTGATCAGCGGTGAGACGCGTACATACTTCGCCGGGGACACCGGGCTCTTCGACTCGATGGCCGAGGAGGTCGGCCCGGTCGATGTGGCGCTGCTGCCGGTCGGCGGCTGGGGGCCGTATCTCGGGCGTGGGCATCTGGACGCGGTCCGGGCCGCGCAGGCGCTCGCCGCACTCGCACCGCGCGCGGCCGTGCCGGTGCACTTCGGCACCTACTGGCCGATCGGGATGGACGGGATCCGGCCTCATGAGTTCTACGCGCCGGGCGAGGAGTTCGTACGGAGGGCGGCGCGGCTGGCTCCGCAGGTGGCGGTGCATCTGCTGGGGCACGGCGAGCGGGTCAGACCGGAGGCCGCCCGGTGAGTTCGGAGTGGTCGCGGACCCTCGGGCAGCTATCGAAGGTGGTGGGGAGGCTGCCGCCGGAGTCGACACAGCAGGCAGTCGGCTATCCGTCCCTGTTTCTGCTGGTGGCGCTGGGTGCGCTGGTGCCGGTGGTGCCGACGGGAGCGGTGGTGAGTTCGGCCGCGGTGGTGGCCTTCCATCAGACGACTCCGTTTTCGCTGCTGTTCGTCTTCCTGGTGGCGTCGTCCGCCGCGTTCCTCGGGGATGTCGGGCTGTACTGGCTCGGGCAGCGCGGGACCCGGTCCAGGAACGGTTCGCGCTGGCTGGCGGCGCTGCGCGACCGCGCCGCGCCCGACCGTATCGAGCAGGCGCAGCGCAAGCTGGACGAGCACGGGGTGATGGTGCTGGTGCTCTCCCGGCTGGTGCCCGCAGGGCGGATACCGGTGATGCTGGCGTGTCTGCTCAGCGGGATGCCGCTGCGCCGGTTCGTGCGCGGGGACATCCCTGCGTGTCTCGCCTGGGCGGCGACGTATCAGCTGATCGGGATCCTGGGCGGTTCGCTCTTCGACGAGCCGTGGAAGGGCGTGGTCGTCGCGGTGGCGCTGACGGTGGCGATCAGCGGGGCGCCGGCGCTCTGGCGCCGGGTGCGGCGGGCGCCGCGGTCCGGCTCGTCCGGCTCGTCCGATTCACCGGGCCCATCCGATTCAGCCGGCCAGAATTCACCCGGCCCATCCGATTCACCCGGCTCATCCGGTCAGCACGCGTGAGCCGCCGACCGGCAGGTCCCACAGCTGTCCGCGCGGGCGGCCGGTGCGTTCCCAGGCGGCACGCACTCGGGTGAGCGGCTCAAGAACCGGCTCCGCGGAGAGCACGAACGTCGCCCAGTGCATCGGCGCCATGTTCCGCGCGCCGAGGTCCTCGAACGCGCGCACGGCCTCCTCCGGATCGGTGTGTACGTCACTGAGCCACCAGCGCGGGTCGTAGGCGCCGATCGGCAGCAGCGCCAGATCGAGGTCCGGGTGACGGAGGCCGATCTCCTTGAACCAGTGGCCGTAGCCGGTGTCGCCCGCGAAGTACACCGACTGGCCGTGCTGGTCCGCCAGCACCCAGCCGCCCCACAGGGAGCGGCAGGTGTCGGTGAGGGTGCGCTTGGACCAGTGGTGGGCCGGTACGAAGTCGAAGCGGACACCCTTGAACTCCGCGCCCTCCCACCAGTCGAGTTCCGTCACCCGGGTGAAGCGGCGGCGCCGGAACCAGCGCCCGAGGCCCGCCGGGACGAAGAGCGGGGTGCGGCGCGGAAGTCTTTTCAGGGTGGGGGCGTCCAGATGGTCGAAGTGGTTGTGGCTGATGACCACGGCGTCGACGGGCGGCACATCCTCCCAGCGCACCCCGATGGGGGTGATCCGGACCGGAGTGCCGAGGATCCGGCGCGACCAGACGGGGTCGGTGAGCACGGTGAGCCCGCCGATGCTCAGCACCCAACTGGCGTGTCCCGCCCAGGTGACGGCGACGGTCGCGGTGTCCACTGCGGGCAGCGGTTCCGGCGCGAACGGCAGCAGCGGAATGTCCTGGAGCCCGTCGGGGCCGGGGCGTACGGCGCCCTCCCTGGCCAAGCGGGCCATGGCGCGTACGCCGGGGAGCGGAGCGGTGAGGCGGTCGGCGAAGGATCGGGGCCAGTGGCGGATCTCGCCGAGGGGGCGGGTGAGGGGGCGGGGCCGTACACCTCCGGCGGTGCCATGGGAGGGGCGCGCGGCTGCGGTGCGTCCCGCCGCACCCGGCGCTCCCGCCACACCCGCCGCTTCTTCCGTACCCGCAGCTCCTTCTGTACCTGCCGTACCTGTCGTACCCGCCGTACCCGCTTGCCCTGCGTGCCCTGTCTGGCCTGCCTGTCCCGAGTGCTCCGCCTGCTCCGTCTGTTCCGTCATCCGGGGCTCCGTTCAACGCAGTTCGTCGAAGGCCGTTCCAAAAATCCTCAACGCCTCGGCCATATGCGGCAATTCCAGAGGTGCCGGAGAGGTGAGAGATTCCAGGCGCTGCTCGGGAGTCGCTCCCAGCAACGGCCCGGTGGCCAGCCGTACGCGCAGCGCGCCCAGCTCGTCGCCGAACCGGTGGCCGCCGGGCACGGGGGTCCCGAGGCGGTCGGTCAGATACTCCTCGAGCTCCATGGAGTCGCTCACGCCCCGTTCGGCGAGACGGGCGCGCAGCGGTCCGAGGTCGGCATACAGATGGCGGCCCGCCTGCGGCGGTCGGGCCAGCGCGCCGGCGGCGAGCACCGCGTGGTGCGCCGCGGCCGCCACGCGCGCGTGCAGCTCGGCGGCCTGATCCGTCCTGGCCGTGACCGGTCGGGGCTCGCCGAGTGCATGGGCGGCGGCAGCCGCGACAGGTGCCGACACCACCGCGCCGAGGGCGGTGAGGATGTCGAGCGTCCTCGCGCGGCGGACGGTCCCTCGCTCGGTGGACGGGAATCGGGCGACGGCGACCGGCCAGGAGGCGGGAGTGAGCGCGCCGGCCAGATCGCTGATGACGGTCACGTCCTCGGGGAACATCTCGGCCGGGCTGAGCAGCACCGTCTCCTGCGGCCGGTGCAGCGTGTCCCGCCAGGTCTCGTCGCTGATGATGTGCAGCCCCTCGCCGACCGCGGCCTCACAGGCCTCGCTCACGGTCTCGGGCGGCGCGACGGTCGCGGTGGGGTCGTCGACGACGGAGAGCAGCAGCAGCCGGGGCACACCGCCCTCGGCGCGCACTCTGCGTACGGTCTCGAGGAGCGCGAACGGATCCGGCACACCACCGCACTCCGCCGGGGTCGGCACATGGTAGGCGGGCCGCCCCAACAGCCGCGCCTGCGGAGTCCACCAGGCGGGGCACGGGCGGGGCATCAGCACATCTCCGCCGTACGCACCGATCAGTGCGAACAGCAGCGGCTGCGGGCCGGACGCGGCGGCCACCTCGTCGGGCCGACTGCGCAGACCACGCCGCCACCAGTAGCCGCAGGCCGCCTCGCGCAGCTCGAAACCGCCGCCGGGCGGCTCACCGTGGGCACGGTCCGCGGCGGACGCGAGCACGGTGGCGAGCTCGGGCAGCACGGGCAGTCCCGGCTCGGGCGCGGGCGGACCGTAACGGACGGGGCCGCGGCCTTCCGGAGCGGTCCGCTGCATGCCGTCACCTCCGCTGCTCGGATCCCGGAACCTCCGCCCGGCCCACGAGCCCTTTATACGGAGGTTTGGGTGAGCCCGCCGCGCGGGATCGGCGGGGTTCGCGACCGGCGGGCGGAGACTGCCCCTTCTCCTCCCGGCCCGGGCACTGCCGCGGCCGAAGCTCCCCGTTTGGTCCCCGCCCCGAGTGGCGGCCGGGTGCACGGGGTACCCGCGATGCATGTCAGACGCTTACGCACACGGAAATCCGCAGGTCCGCGCACGGGTCTCGGCGCTGCTCAGTGGCTGGGACCAACAGATCCTGCACACCGTCGCCGCCCGGCGATGGCCCGGCGCGGAGCCGGTGCTGCCACGGCTGAGCCGCAGCGCCAACCACGGGCTGCTGTGGTTCGGCATGGCCGCCGGAATGGTGGCGCTGGGGCGCGGGGTGCGCTCGCGCCGGGCCGCCGCACGCGGTGTCGCGTCCCTCGCACTCGCCTCCGCCACCATCAACACCATTGGCAAGCGCTCGGTGCGCAGGGCGCGGCCGCTGCTCGACACGGTGCCGGTGATACGGCGGCTGAAGCGGCAGCCGTTCACATCGTCCTTCCCTTCCGGGCACGCCGCGTCGGCGGCGGCTTTCGCGACCGGTGTCGCGCTGGAGTCGAAGACCTGGGGTGCGATCGTCGCACCGGTGGCCGCCTCGGTCGCCTTCTCGCGCGTCTACACGGGCGTGCACTATCCGAGCGATGTGCTGGTGGGCGCGGCGCTGGGCGTGGGCGCGGCGTTCGCGGTACGCGGGGTCGTGCCGACCAGGTCGCAGCTGCCCGCGCCGGGCCGGCCGCATACCTCAGCGCCCGCCCTGCCCGGCGGCCAGGATCTCGTGGTCGTGGTCAACCGGCAGGCGGGCACGGCGGACTCCGCCGCTCTGGTGCGTCGGGCGCTGCCGCTCGCGGAGGTGGTGGAGTGCGCTCCGGACGAGCTGTCGGCGGAGCTGGAGAAGGCGGCGGCCCGCGGCCGGGCGCTGGGCATCCTCGGCGGTGACGGAACGATCAACCGGGCGGCTGCCGTCGCCGTCGCGCACGGCATCCCGCTCGCCGTCTTCCCCGGCGGCACGTTCAATCACTTCGCGTACGACCTGGGCATCGAGTCGGTCGATGACACCTGCCGGGCCCTCGTCGGCGGCGAGGCCGTCCGGGTCGATCTGGGGCGCTTCACACCGGGACCGGCAGGCGACAAGGAGCCGGGCTTCTTCCTCAACACCTTCAGCCTGGGCGTCTATCCGGAGCTGGTGCGGATCCGCGAGCGCTGGTCGCCGCGCATCGGCGGCTGGCCGGCCGGTGTACTGGCGGCGGCGCTGGTGCTGCGCGGCGAACACCCGCTGGAGGCCGAGGTCCAGGGCCGACGCCGCCCCATGTGGCTGCTCTTCGCCGGGAACGGCATCTACCAGCGGGTGGGGCCGACGCCCGGCCATCGCCAGGATCTGGCGGACGGCCTGCTGGATGTCCGGGTCGTGCACGGCGGCAGGTGGCCGGGGCTGCGGCTGTTGGCCGCGGCTCTCGCAGGGCCGCTGAGCCGCTCGCCGGTGCACGCGGCGCAGCAGTTGCGGCAGCTGCGGATCGGCGGGCTGGCACCGGGGACCCCGATGGCGTACGACGGTGAAGTGGCCGAAGCGCCAAGGGAGTTGCTGGTGGACAAGGCCGTTCAAGTGCTCACGGTCTACCGTCCGCAGGCCCTGCTCTGACGGGGAGGTCCCGCGCCGGCACGCCCCGAGAACTGCTGCCGCCCCCGCAGCGTTCGCGCTGGGCAGCGTCAGACAGGCGTCGCCGAGCAGCGGGATGCGTGCGCCGCCGGGGAAGAGCACGGCGATGTCGACGGGGCCGAAGCGGTCCTTGATGGCTCCGGCTGTTGCCAGTCTGTCCATATAGCAAGATACGGGTCTTGCCATGCGGAACGACGGCGTACCGTGGCCGTACTCGCCTCAGGAGAAGGAGTTCGGCCATGTCGAAGGAGACCGCCGTCTACACCCATGGGCACCACGAGTCGGTGCTGCGCTCGCACCGCTGGCGGACCGCCGCCAACTCCGCGGCGTATCTCATCGGTGAACTCCGCCCGGGCCTGGATCTGTTGGACGTGGGCTGCGGACCCGGCACCATCACCGCCGATCTGGCCGAGCTGGTCGCGCCGGGGCGGGTGACTGCGGTCGACGCCGCCGAGGACGTACTGCACCAGGCACGTGAGACCGCTGTCGGACGCGGCCTCGACCAGATCCGCTTCGCGGTCGCCGATGTCCACGCACTGAACTTCCCCGACAACTCCTTCGATGTCGTCCACGCCCACCAGGTGCTGCAGCACGTCGGCGATCCGGTGCGGGCGCTGCGGGAGATGCGGCGGGTCTGCCGGCCCGGCGGCATCGTCGCAGCACGCGACAGCGACTACGGCGCCTTCACCTGGTTCCCCGAAGTCCCGGCCCTGGACGGGTGGCAGAGCCTGTACCAGCGGGTGGCGCGCGCCAACGGCGGTGAGCCGGACGCCGGTCGCAGACTGCTGTCCTGGGCACGCGCCGCGGGCTTCACCGACATCACCGCAACGGCCGCCACGTGGTGTTTCGCCACACCCGAGGAGCGCGCCTGGTGGAGCGGACTGTGGGCGGACCGTACGACCGCGTCGGTGTACGCGAAGCTCGCGGTCGACGGCGGCCATGCCACTGCGGAGCAGCTGGCCGCGATCGCCGACGCGTGGCGGGAGTGGGGCGGCGAGGACGACGCCTGGTTCATGGTCCCGCACGGCGAAGTACTCTGCCGGGCCTGACGTCGGGCGCGGAGGAAGTGCCGCCGGCCGGAAGGCCGATCGGGCCCGAGCGCGGCTCGGAGTTGGCGCGGCAGCACCGGTCGGCAGGGGCGCGCATGCCTGGGCCTGGACCTGCGCATCCCGCCCACAATCGGGCAATCGATTTCGCGTCCCGTCACCGCGAACTACGCTCGCCCGTATGGAGATCCTCGGAACCACGCTCCGTATCTGCGTCGACGACCTGGAGGCCGCGGTCGCCTTCTACCAACGCCTCACCGGTGCCACGCCGCTGCGCTTCGAGCGCGCCGGGGTCTCGGTCGCCGCGGTCGGCTGCTTCCTGCTGATGAGCGGCCCGGAGTCGGAGCTGGAGGTGCTGCGCAAGGTGACGGCGACCATCGCGGTGAAGGACGTGGACGACGCGTACGCCACGCTCACCGAGGTGGGCGCACGGATCATCGCGGGCCCCGTGCCGACGCCGGTGGGCCGCAATCTGATCGCCGTCCACCCCGACGGATCGGTCTTCGAATACGTCGACAGGAAGCCGGCCGAATGAGCGGCCGAAGAACCGGGCGCGCAACCTCGCTCCGAGAGGGCCGGCCGCCACCTCAGCTCCGAGAGACCGCCGATCCGTTGCCGGTTGCCGGAGTGCCGGTGCCCGCGAGCTCTTCCGGGCGCAGCAGAGCGGCGAGCCGGTCGGCCGGGAGCAGCCCTCGCTCCAGCACCAGTTCGGCGACGCCGCGCCCGGTGGCGAGGGCCTCCTTGGCGATAACGGTGGCCGCGGTGTAGCCGATGTGCGGGTTGAGGGCGGTGACGAGCCCGATGGAGTTCTCCACGGTCGCGCGCAGCGTCTCGGTATTGGCGGTGATGCCGGATACACAGCGTTCGGCGAGGGTGAGGCAGGCCGCCCGCAGGTGGGTGATGCTCTCCGACAGCGAATGCAGGATGATCGGCTCGAAGGCGTTGAGCTGCAGCTGCCCCGCCTCTGCGGCCATGGTGATGGTGACGTCGTTGCCGATCACTTCGAAGGCGACCTGATTGACGACCTCGGGGATCACCGGGTTGACCTTGCCGGGCATGATGCTGGAACCCGCCTGGACCGGCGGCAGGTTGATCTCCCCGAGGCCCGCGCGCGGGCCGGAGGAGAGCAGACGCAGATCGTTGCAGCTCTTGGAGAGCTTGACGGCGATGCGCTTGAGCACGCCGGACAGATGGACGAAGGCGCCGCAGTCCTGGGTGGCCTCGACGAGGTTGGCGGCGGTGACCAACGGCAGGCCGGTGTTGGCCGCGAGGTGTCGGCGGGCGGCTTCGGCGTAGCCCGCGGGGGCGTTGAGGCCGGTGCCGATGGCGGTCGCGCCGAGGTTGATCTCATGGATGAGGAGGACGGCCTCGGCCAGGCGGCTCTGGTCCTCCTCCAGCATCACCGCGTACGCGGAGAACTCCTGGCCCAGGGTCATCGGCACCGCGTCCTGGAGCTGGGTGCGCCCCATCTTGAGGATGTCGCGGAACTCCTCGGACTTGGCGGCGAAAGCCTCGCGCAGGATCGCCATCGCATCGAGCAGCTCATGTACGGCGATGATCGTGGCGACCTTGACGGCGGTCGGGTAGACGTCGTTCGTCGACTGGCTGAGGTTGACGTCCTCGTTCGGATGCAGCCGGCCGTAGTCGCCCTTGCCATGGCCCAGGATCTCCAACGCCCGGTTGGCGATCACCTCGTTGGCGTTCATATTGGTCGACGTACCGGCGCCGCCCTGGATCACGTCGACGACGAACTGATCGTGCAGCCGGCCGTCGTCCCGGATCTCCCGGCAGGCGGCGGCGATGGCGTCGGCCTTCTCCGAGGTGAGCAGCCCGAGGTCCTCGTTGGCGCGGGCCGCGGCTTCCTTGACGGCGGCGAGTGCGTTGATCAGGTGCGGGTACGCCGCTATCGCCGTACCGGTGATGGGGAAGTTCTCCGTGGCGCGCAGGGTGTGGACTCCCCAGTACGCATCGGCGGGGATGTCGCGGTCGCCGAGCAGGTCGTGTTCGCGGCGGTGGCCGGCAGTCATGGTGACGGTGTTCCTTCGTGAGGTGGTGAGAGTGCTGTGCCGCGGGCCCCAGGGCGGGTTTGAGAAGTCCCGCCCTAGGCGACGGAGGAGGCAGCCGGAGTGGAGAGGCCGGCCAGCGCGCCCGCCGCCCGCAGGCTCCCGACCGCCACGCCGCCCCCGATGACCGGCGTTTCGGCGAATCCGGCAAGGATCTGCGGGTCGACTCCGCACAGCGCGAGGGCCGCCGCCGTCACAGGCATCCGGGCGCGGTCGGCGCCGTCGGATATCTTCACGCCGACGGCCCGCCCGTCCGGGAGCGCCGCGATCTGCACACCCTCGAACCCGTCCTTGGCGAGCAGGCCCGGCACCGCGCGCATCAGGCGCGCGACGTCCCGCCCGCTGCCGGAGACCATCTCCGGGTACTCACGCATGGCCTGCGCGACCTGGCCCTCCTGGGTGTCGGGCGCGGCAGTCGCCAGCCGGGCAGCGGCCCGGGTGAGGCCGTGCAGCGACACGGAGAACAGCGGCGCGCCGCATCCGTCGACCGTCACCCGGGCGATGCCCTGCCCGGTGAGCTCCTCCACGGTCGCGGCGATCGACCACTGCAGCGGATGTCCGGGATCGAGGTAGTTCTCCAGACGCCAGCCACGAGCCCGGGCCGTCATCAGCATCGCGGCATGCTTGCCCGAGCAGTTCTGGGCGAGCCGGGTGGGTCCGAGGCCACGGCTGATCCACTCCTCGCGCACCGCAGTGCCGTACGGCAGATCGGGGACATTGCGCAGGTCGTCCTCGGTCAGCCCGGCGGTGCGCAGGATGCGCAGGGCCGTGGCCAGATGGCGTTCCTCACCGGAGTGGCTGGCAGCGGTGAGAGCCATCGCCTCGGCGTCCAGCGGCGGCAGTCCCGCGCGCAGCAGGCCGACCGCCTGGAGCGGCTTGAGCGCCGAGCGCGGGTAGAAGGCGGCCTCGATGTCGCCCGCACTGAACTCGACACTCCCGTCCGCGGCCAGCACGACGACGGAGCCGTGGTGGACGCCCTCGACGACGCCTCCGCGCACTACGTGGGCGAGTGGGACGTGGGCCGGGGTGCGGACGGCGGGCGGCTCTGCCGGGGTGCGGCGGAACGGGGTGGTGTGGCTCATGCTCAGCTTTCGGTGTTCTCGTTGCTGTTGCGCTCGGTGTTCTTGGGCTCAAGGTTTTTGGGCCCAAGACGCTCGTACGCGCCGCTCTGGTGTGGCGGCCGCACGATGGTCGTCAGCGTCGACTCGACGCGCGCGAGATGGTGCGTCATGGCTTCCACGGCGTCGTGCTCGGAACTGTCGAGCAGCGCCTCGACGATCGCCCGGTGCTCCCGGTTCGACTGCTCGCGCCGGCCGCCGAGCTCGTTGAGGAATGCCGACTGGCGGGCCAGCGCGTCGCGGATCTCCTCGATGACTCTGCGGAAAACCGGGTTCTGGGCCGCCTGGGCGACCGCGAGGTGGAAGAGCGTGTCCATCGCCACCCAGGCGGTGGTGTCGGTCTCCTGCTCCATCCGCTCCAGCAGATGAGAGAGGTGGTCGAGGTCTTCGGGGGTACGTCGCAGGGCTGCATACCCGGCCACCGGGATTTCCACGTGCCGGCGGACCTCGAGGAGGTCGCTGGCCGAGTAGTCGCCGAAGGTGGGGTCCTCCACCGGGCCGTTGGAGAGGACGAAGGTGCCCTTGCCGGTACGCGAGACCGTGAGCCCCATCGTCTGCAGAGCGCGCAGAGCCTCACGCAGTACGGGCCTGCTCACTTCCAGGCGCCGGCAGAGTTCCGCCTCCGAGGGCAGCTTCTCCCCGACCGCGTAGTCTCCCCGCTCGATGGCGCCGCGCAAGTGCGTCAGCACCGCTTCGAGCGCGCTGATCCGCCTGGGCACATCGCCAGCTGTCTGGCTGTCTGACAGGTTCACCTTGCGATCGTCGACCGCGCAGGGGTGAACTGTCAAGCGGTGTGACGAACCCGTGCCGGTCGGATCGGCGCACAGCGTCGCCGGGGCCGGGCAGGCCGGCCTGACACCGCCCGCCCGTCGCCGGCGGACAGAGACTCGGAAGCCGCTGCTCGCCCGACGCTCCCGGCACCCCAGGCGTCCCCCGACCCACCCGACTCACCCCACGCACCCGACACACCCGGGCTAGCTCAGCCGCGGCCGCTGAGGACGCATCCGGTAGTCGTACGCGTCCGGCAGCGGCTCGTCGGTGAGCGCCGACCACACCTCCTCCAGGATCTCCGTGCCCTCGCGCAGGTCCGCCACCTCGAAACCCGCCTCGAAGACGGCGCGAGCCTCGTCCGTACGGCCCTCGGCGATCAGCAGCTGGGCGTCGATCAGGCGGAAGCGGCCGCGCTGCTGCACCGCCGGACGCAGCCGGGACCACACCGCGCGGGCCTCGGCGGTACGGCGGACGGCGAGCAGTGCGGCGATCGCCTCCCGGCCGAGGGCCGCCGTCGCCGCCGTCCAGGACTCGCCGTCGTCGCGGCGCTCCTCGCAGAGGTCGTCGAAGGCCTCGGCGTAGCGCTCGGCGGCCCGTACGGCATTGCCGCCCTCCAAGTCGGCGACGGCCAGGCAGCGCAGCAACGGCCAGCGGGACGGCGCGAGTCCGAGGCCGCGTTCCCAGCTGCGGACGGCCTGGGCGAGGTCGCCCGCGTGCCACTGGGCAATGCCGAGGTGGTACTCGGTCAGCGGGTCGGCCGGGGCGGTCTCCAACATGTCGCGCCAGTGCGGTGCGACGAGCGAGGGTCCTGGCGGGGTGACCCTGCGCGGCTCGGGGAAGACGCCGGTCCTCAGCAACTCCTGCCAGGGCGCCTGCTCTTCGCCGAGTGTCGACTCCTCGAAGGGCGTGCCGGGCAGCTTGTGCCGTTCCCGCAGCACCTCGAGCGCGCCCCAGCCGGAGCCGGTGGCGAGCGACTCGGTCGGCCGGGCGTCCGCGTAGGGCCGCCATGCCTCGTACGCGGCGTCCACGGCCGCCCGGGGCAGCGCCTCGGACAGCCGGGCCTCCACCTCGGCGCGCGCCGCGCCCCAGTCCTCGCCGTGCACCGTCTCCGGGTCGGTGTCGAGCGGTCCGTACGACTCCAGCCAGCTGAACTCTCCGCCCCCGTCCAGGCGTACGTGCTCCAGCTGGGTGCGGGCGAGCCCGGCCTGGATCTCGGCGTAACCGGTTGTGCCCGGCTCCGTCAGCCACTGCTGCCAGCGGCGTCCGCCGCGCCCCGAGCCCCAGAGGAAGAGCTTGCGGCCGCACAGCGCATCGGTCGATGTCTGTACGAGCCCCTTCCCGGCAGCGTCGAGCGAGGCGATCCACTTACGTGCCTCGGCCGGCACCTCGTAGAAGTAGTCGGCGGGATACTCGCTGCGCAGCGGATACGTACGGTCCTCACCCTCGAATTCCGGCACCGGAACCCGGCGCAGGCTGCGCTCGTATCCGAAGTGCCAGGCTTCCTCGGCGGGTGCGAGCACGCGCGTCGTCCCGTGCTCGACGACGGCGATGTTGGACCACCAGTAGACGGGCGCGGGCCGTTCGTGCGGATTCCGGATCCGTACGCCGACATGGAGGAACTCGGAGTCGGCAGGCAGCCACAGATCGACCTGGAAGGGCAGATCGCGCAGCCGCTCCCACTCCCAGAGCCGGACCATCTCACCGCCGTCGGCGGCCGGGACGAGTGCGGCGTGCAGCGGGGCGCAGGAGAGCGTGGTGTGGCCGGTGGCGCCGATGTTCCACTCGATGCCGCCGGAGAACCAGGCGCCGTTGAGCGCGAAATCCGCGGGCTGGAACACCGGGTTGCGGTAAAGGAGTTCACGCCCGGTCGGCTTGTGGTGCAGCGAGTGGATACGGCCACCGAGGCCCGGCAGCACCGTGGCCCGCAGCCGTTCGTTCTCGATCACGATCGCGTCGAGGTCCGTCTGCGTGCGCTCACGGCCGTACCCGTCGAGCACCCGCACCGGCAGCAGGGTACGCAGCGGCTCGTATCCGATCTGCCGTGCCATCTCGCGCGGCAGCTCCTGCCCGGCGCGCTCGTCGAGAGAGTGCATCTCGTCCAGCGGCCGCAGGGCGGGCAGCGGGTTCGGCGCCCCGACCGGCGCTGCGGGCAGAGTCAGTACGGTACGCCGCACAGTGGTGGCCAAGGCAACCTCGCTTCGCTCGCGCGGGATGCCGGCAGCTCCTGACGGCCGGCACTCCCGACGACCATGGAACACGGTGGGCTCTGCACTGACCAGGGGCTCTGTGGGTCAGTCTTCGGCAAAGGCGCCCACGATCAGGTCGGCGAACAACTCGCCCGCCGTGCCCTCCGGGTCGAGGTCGGGGTCGTAGACGGTCACGTTCAGCCCCACGCAGCGCGGAGAGCGCACCAACACCTTGAGCAGCAGGGCAAGTTCGGGCGGCAGCAGCCCTTCCGGATCAGGGCTGTCGACGGCGGGCATCACGCTCGGATCCAGTACGTCCGCGTCCAGATGCACCCAGAATCCGTCGAGCACCGGCACTTCGAGGGTCTGCACCACGGCCCCCGCGAGCTCCGCCGGGCCCCATTCGCGCAGTCCCCCCACGGTCACCGTCGGGATCTTCAACTCGGCGAGCTCGGCCCGGTCTTCGTCGAAGGCGTCCCGGATCCCGAACAGCCGCACATCCTCGTCGCGCAGATAGGGCCTGAGCCCCTCCAGATTCGTCAGGTCCTCCTGTCCACGCCCGGTCGCGAGCGCCAGCTCCTCCCCGGCGGCGGCCCCGACCCGTGGGGAGTTGCCGGGGTGCCTGAAGTCGGCGGACGCGTCGACCGCGGCCAGCCCGTATCTGCCGAGACGGCGCAGCGCGAGCGAGGCGCCGAGCTGGATCGAGCAGTCGCCGCCGAGGACCAACGGGAAGTCACCGGCCCGCACATGATGCTCGATCCGGTCGGCGAGACGCCGGGTGTACGAGGCGATGGCGGCGGCGTTGAATACTCCGTCGCCCTCCTTCCAGTCGCCGCGGTCGTAGCGCGGCGGTACGACGACCCCGCCTTCGAACGCCCCGAGCCGCTGCACGATCCGCTGCTCACGCAGAGCGCCGGCGAGCTTTTGACTTCCGCTCCCCGCCCTGGGGGGCGGGGATTCCTACCACGGTCGTCTGACCGTCTCGGTGGGTTCCTGCTTCACCGCGCTGCGCCGGTACGAGTACCGGACTTACCTGCGCTCCACAGGCTGACACCGCCAGTCCGGCGGCCTTGGCGACGTTGACCGCCGCGTTGATGTCCCGGTCAAGGACGGCTCCGCATGCCCCGCACTCCCAGACGCGGATGTGCAGGGGCTTGGGGCCGTCCTTGACGCCGCACTGCGAGCAGACCTGAGAGGTCGGCTCGAACCGGCCGATGCGTACGAAGGTGCGCCCGTACCGGGCGGCCTTGTACTCCAGCATCCCTACGAACGCCGACCATCCGGCGTCGTGGACGGACTTGGCCAGGCGCGTACGGGCGAGTCCCTTGACCGCCAGGTCCTCAACGGCAACCGCTTGGTTCTCACGGATGATCCTCGTTGAGAGCTGATGGTGGAACTCGCGCCGTGCGTCGGCCACCCGTGTGTGCGCGCGGGCCACCTTGATGCGGGCCTTCGTCCTGTTGTTGCTGCCCTTGGTCTTGCGGGACAGGCGTCGCTGTACCTTCTTGAGTTTCTTCTCGGCGCGGCGCAGGAAGCGCGGGGCGTCGATCTTCGTGCCGTCCGAGAGGATCGCGAAGTGGGACAGGCCAAGGTCGATACCGACCTGAGTATCCGTTCCGGGCAGGGCCTGGTCAGGGTCGGTCTCCACGACGAAGCTCGCGAAATACCTACCGGCAGCGTCCTTGACCACGGTGACCGTGGACG